>DBFNRV010000021.1:0-17698 GCA_048421225.1 Christensenellales bacterium
TTATAATGATATCTGGAGGACAACCTTCTGGCATTAAGATATATTTTTAAGAACGGCGCGCCATGTCTAAGAAAGGTATGTAAGCCTGTTTTGAATTTTGATAGAAGGCTCCATACGCTTCTTGACGATATGGCTGAAACCATGTACCATGCCGAGGGCGCAGGGCTTGCCGCATCCCAGGTCGGCGTGCTCAGGCGGGTAGTGGTAATAGACTGCGGTTCGGGTTTGGTAGAGTTGGTCAATCCAACCATTGTTTCTTTTTCAGGTGAACAAAGTGGGTATGAAGGATGCCTTTCATTCCCAGACGACAGGGGATATGTCGTACGTCCAAACAAAGTAGTTGTGCGGGGATTTGACCGTAATGGCGGCGCAGTCGAATATGAAGGCGAAGGATTATTTGCACGAGCTGTATTCCATGAAATAGATCATCTTAATGGAAGACTTTTTATAGACATTGCTACCGAACCTCAGGAAGGTTATGATGAAGACATCAAAAACGAAAATATATCTTAGAAGAGGGCTGCACTTATGAGAATAGCTTTCCTGGGCACTCCCGAGTTTGCGTTGCCTTCGCTGAGAATGCTGATAGAATACGATCATGATATAATCGTGTTTACGCAGCCAAACAGGCCTAAAGGCAGGAAACGGCTTATGTGTGAGCCTCCGGTAAAAGCTGAGGCGTCAAAGCTTGGACTGCCGGTTCTTCAATTTGACCGTATAAAGGATCATGACAGCGTAGCTGAATTGCGGAAGTTTGGGCCTGATGTTATGGTCACGGCTGCGTTTGGACAAATATTATCCGGTGAGATACTCCAAATCCCAAAGCATGGCTGCATAAATGTGCATGGAAGCCTTTTACCCAAATATCGCGGGGCCGCCCCCATACAAAGCGCGATAATAGCTGGTGAAAGGAAAACCGGTATAACGACCATGCTGACCGATATTGGGCTCGATACCGGCGATATATTGCTGATGAGTGAACTTGATATATATCCCGACGAAACTGCGGGAGAACTGAGCGAAAGGCTAGCGGTGCTTGGCGCCGCTGTATTGAGGGATACTCTTGAACGGCTTCAGAGCGGTGAACTCATTGCGGTTCCACAGGATAGTTTAAAGGCTACAAAGTGCGGACGTATTGAAAAAGAAAACGCCAGGATAGATTTTAACAAGCCGTCTGTTGAAATACATAACCTGGTCAGAGGTATGAACCCTGATCCGTGCGCGTATGCAATGCTAGGCGGCGAACCTCTTAACATATGGAGGACAAAATTGTGTCAAGCTGGGAACCTAGCCGCCCATGCTGGAGAATGCTTTATTGCGGATCCCAAGAAGGGACTGTTTGTCGCTACGGCTGACGGCCTTATTGAAGTAACTGAACTTCAGTTCAGGGGTGCGAAGCGCATGGATGCGAAGGCCGCTTTAAACGGCAGGAATTTGAAGGGTTGCGTTTTGACATGAGCTTAAGACGCATTGCCCTTGAAGTGCTTGACAGCATAATCAGAGGAGGAAAGTATTCAAATCTTGCCTTAAAGGACGCCCTTTCTGAAAAGCCGTCTTCTGAGGCCGCTTGGGTTAGCGCATTGGTCTATGAAACGCTTGATAACCTGATGTATATTGATTATATAATTGATTATTGCTCCAAAGGTAGGCTCAATCATGTTATCAAGGGGATTTTACGTCTGGGCGTATGCCAGGCGCTTTTTATGTCGGTACCCGACAGGGTGGCTTGTGATGAAAGCGTCAAGCTTGCAAAGGAGGTAGGTAAGGGCGCATTGTCCGGATATGTAAATGGCGTTATGAGAACCGTGTGCCGTTTGGATTTAAAAGCTGTTCCAATGCCTAAAGATGATAGGGAGCGGCTAGCCGTTAAATACAGTTATCCAAGGTGGATTGTTGATGAATACGTTAATCGATACGGGCTGGATTTTGCCTGTAATATGCTCAAAAAGCCCGACACGCTTTTTACTGTTCGCGCACATCCCCCATATACCTCTGAAATGTTGGAGGCCGAGCTTAACGGCAGGGGATTGGGATACACCAGGGGAAGACTGGTTAAAGACGCGTACAAGCTTACATCTGGATTTAATCCCGTTGCCGATAGCTTGTACAATGATGGATTTATAAGCATACAGAGTGAAAGCGCGATGCTGGTATGCCAGTTATGCGGAGCCATGCCTGGTATGACTATATTGGACGCATGCGCCGCTCCAGGAGGGAAAACGGCGTATTTATCGGCGTTGATGTCTGATACGGGTTCAATACTTGCCTGGGAAGTCCATCAACACCGCAAGGAGCTTTTGGACCGCACACTTGAAAGGCTGCATGTAAAGAACGCAGTCACAGCGTTGCATGACGCAAGGCTTTATAATGAAGAGCTTACTGGGAAAATGGATGTTGTGCTGGTGGACGCGCCTTGTTCCGGATTGGGAGTACATGGGAAGCCAGATGCAAGGTATAGAAAGACGGATGAGGTTATTGCCGGTCTATCCGAAATACAGTTTGATATTTTATCAACGTGCTCAAAATACGTTAAAAAAGGCGGGGTGTTGGTCTATGCTACATGTACCATTTCAGAACGCGAAAATCAAGATATTATAAGGCGCTTTTTGGAAAAGTACAATGGGTTTCATCCGGCCGATATGAAACCATATGTTCCAATGGAGCTTTGGCACCGCATTAAGGATGGTGCTATTCAGCTTTTCCCGCATTTGGACGGAACCGAGGGTTTTTTCATCGCTAAGATGCAACGCGGGACCGATTGGTAGTTAAAAGGAGTTGCAAGAGATGCGCGAGCTTAACTCAATGATGATTGACGACTTATCAAAATTGATGGATGAATGTCAGCAGCCTAAGTACAGAGCTAAACAACTCTTTAAGTGGCTTAATTCGGGCTACAAGCCTTCTGAAATGACAAACTTACCAAAAGATCTGCGTTCTGAACTTGAAAAATATCCGTATGGTAAGGCGTCTATATATGAAAAATGGGTTTCCAACAGGGATTCAACGGTAAAGTACCTATTTGAATTGGGTGATGGGAATATGGTGGAAGGCGTGCTCATGCATTATAATCATGGCGACACGCTTTGCCTGTCCACCCAGGTTGGATGCAGGATGAATTGTTCGTTCTGCGCATCCGCTTTGGATGGAATGATAAGAAATATCACTTCAGGGGAAATGCTTTCAATGCTTAACTGCGTGGAGCATGATGAACCTAAAGTTATATACAGGTCAAGACGCGTAACGAATATCGTATTTATGGGGAGCGGGGAACCCCTGGATAACTACGATAACGTAGTGAGATTTATCGAACTCATAACATGCAAAGAGGGCATAAATATTTCTCCTAGGAATATCTCGCTTTCAACGTGCGGGCTCATTGAAAATATATACCGTCTTATGGACGAGGCCCCTCACATTACGCTGAGCATATCGCTGCATGCGCCTAACGATGAAATACGATGCGGATTAATGCCTGTAGCCAAGCGTTATAAAATGGATTCATTGTTAAACGCAGCCAGGGACTATGCGAATGATACGGGAAGGCGCATAATATTTGAATATGCCTTGATAAAAGGTGTAAATAACGGTATAGTACATGCAGAGGAACTGTCGCGCAGGCTTCGCGGGATAAACTGTCATGTTAACCTTATACCTTTAAACTTTGTTAAGGAGCGCGGGCTTTTGGGGGTGTCAAGAGAATCGGCTAACGAGTTTGCCGGCATGCTTGCTAGCCATCATATATCCGCAACCGTAAGACGCGAAATGGGCGCTGATATAGATGGCGCCTGCGGTCAGCTTAGAAGAAGGGTTTTGGGCGAAATAAACCGCCAATCGGAATAAAAGGGCTCTTTCATCGCGGTTTATGGGGGTATAAAATGCAGTATGTAGTTTTGACGGAAATAGGATTGAGAAACCGAAACGAGGACAGCGCGTATATTCCAATGGGGACCCGCGGAGCGCCTGTTGTCGCTGTTGCCGACGGTATGGGCGGCCATAGGGCTGGATGCGTTGCTAGCCAACTCGCGGTTCAGAGCATTGTAGAGTATATTGAGGAGGCGCCATTAGGAACCAGCGAAGAAAGATTGATAAAAGAAGCTGTAAAATCCGCTAATAGAGCTGTACATACTCTAGCAAGCAATTCGTCTGAATATAATGGTATGGGTACTACCATTGTAGCGGCCTTGCTGTATCCTGACAGGTTTATTGCCGCAAATGTAGGCGACAGTCGAATATATCATTATAACGGCGATAGGCTGGTATTGGTAAGCCATGACCATTCCCTCGTCGCCGAACTAGTCGAGATCGGGGCGATAACGATGGAACAGGCGAGAACTCATCCGTACCGCAACATGATAACCCGCGCTTTAGGTACTGATGAAAATGCGCGCGTTGATGTTTTTAGCTGTATATGGAACAGCGGCGATACATTGCTGCTGTGCTCAGACGGCCTGCATGGCTATGTTTCCGATGACCAGATGGCGGATATAATGGGTTTGGAAACTGATCTGGCTAAAATAGGCGATATGTTAGTCAGAACCGCGCTTGAAAATGGCTCGTCGGACAATATAACGGTCGTGTTAGCCAGGAATTCGGAGGCTGATCAATGATATGATTGGGAAAATACTGGCAAACAAATATTATATTGACAGCGTAGTTGGCAGCGGCGGTATGGCAACTGTTTATAAGGCGCACATTTTATCCAATAATAAAGTTGTGGCCATAAAGGTGTTGAAGGACGAGCACAAGGGCAATCCGGACTTTGTTAGACGCTTTGAGCGTGAGGCACGTACTGTTTTATCGTTGTCGCACGAAAACATCGTACGATCGTATGATGTTGGAAGCGAGGACGGCATAAATTATATCGTTTTGGAGTACGTCGTTGGTAAAACGCTGAAGGAGATTATGGAGGACAGCGGGCCGCTTTCCCCAAGAGTTACGGTTAACCTAATGTGCCAAGTGCTTGACGCTTTGTCACACGCTCATGGAAGGGGGATAATACACAGGGACGTAAAACCCCAGAATGTAATTGTTACTGTAAACGGAAAGGTTAAGCTGACCGACTTTGGGATCGCGCGTGAGGTAAACGCTTCCACAAAGACATTTGCTGGCTCTAACGTATTGGGATCGGTACACTACATATCTCCCGAACAGGCCAGGGGGGATGATGTAGGGCCTTATAGCGACATTTACTCAGCTGGTATAATGATGTATGAAATGCTTACTGGACGCCTTCCATTTGACGGAGAAAGCACAGTATCCATAGCTTTAAAGCATCTACATGAGGAAATTATCCCTCCCATAGATATTAATCCAAACATGCCCCGTGCATTGAGCGATGTTGCTATGAAGGCAACTGTAAAGCAGCTTGACGCCCGTTATGGTGACGCGCTGGTTATGCGAAAGGATCTGATACGCTCATTAAGGGAACCCAATGGAAGATTCGCCAGGCAAAAGTCTGAAAGGACGAAGGGAGCAAAGCGAAACACGTTATGGCTAATCCCCGTTTTCTCAATAGTATTCATAGGGTTAATCGTTGCTATGTTCTTTGCCGGAAGGTCAATAGCCAATCCTAATATATCGTATAACGAACTTATACCGCAGTTAACGAACAAAACCATTGATGAAGCAAAGGAGCTAGCAGAGCAACGTGGTTTTTCATTGGTTGTGCTTGATTGGGTTGTAAGCGGCGAATATGCTGAGGGTGTAATTATGTCCCAATCGCCGGTCGCTGGCACTTCGTCGAGCGCGGGAACAAAGATTAACGTCACTGTGAGCAGCGGCAGGGATGTGATAGTAGTCCCCGACCTATCCGGGCTGACACAAATGGAGGCATTAAATAAACTTGACGCTGAAAGCCTAAAGATTGGTGAAATAAATTATGGCGTTAGCGAGATGCCAGAGGGTGTTATTTTTAAACAGGATCCGGCATACGGTACCGAACTCATGAAAGGTGATACGGTAAATATATTTATAAGCGGGCGCCCTTCAACTAATACAACGGTTCTTGATGTTGTGGGGGACAATCTATCAAACGCTATTGAAAAGCTTCAGGAGAAGGGCTTTAAAAGAATCTTAATACGTACTGTAATTAAGAATGATGCAGAAGAGGATGATATAGTAGTGTCTCAGTTACCGGATTCCGATTTGCCTGTTTTGTCGTCAACAACGATAGAACTTACTGTGGCGCGCAAGAACAGCGGTATCTTTGCGTCAGATATCGCCTTTAACCTGGATATTCTCAGCAGCGACACCCCAGTTATGGTTACGGCAGTGCTGGAAGAAGGGGTTGAGCTGGTATTATATGAAGGCAAGCTTTCAACCGGAAACCAAGTTCCGATCTCCTTTGTGGGAAGATTGACGGAGGCGGGAGATTATACATGCATAGCATATATCGACGGAATTGAAGCCAGAAAATATGTTGCAAAATTTTCGTTTAGGAGTTAAAACCCATGCAAGGTCTTATACTGAAAGGAGTAGGAGGTTTTTATACTGTACTGGCGGAAGACGGCGACCTGTACACATGCAAGGCGCGCGGACGGTTTAGAATCAACAGTATCAGCCCTGTACCTGGAGATAGGATTGAATTTGACCAGGATGGGGACACAGGGTACATGAAGGCCATCCTACCCCGAAAGAATTTATTGAAAAGGCCCATGGTTGCGAACCTCGATAAACTGATAATAGTCATATCAGCTTCAACTCCCAAGCCGGATCTGCTTATGGTGGACAAGCTGTTAATTTACTGCGAGCTGAAAAAAATCACCCCCATACTGGTACAAAACAAGTATGACGAATTGAATAAAGGCGAGGATTTTTTATCCCAGTATATGAATACAGGCTATACGCTGTGTCATACTTCGGCTTTGGATGATACGGGCCTTGACGAGCTTATGAGACACATACAAGGAAACACCGTTTGCTTTGCGGGTCAGTCAGCGGTAGGGAAGAGTTCGCTTTTAAATGCCCTGATGCCGGGTATTGACCTTGAGGTTGGCGGACTTTCCAAAAAGACGGAGAGAGGAAAACACACCACAAGGCATGCGCAGCTTATTCCTATTTCCCATGATACAGCGGTGATGGATACCCCAGGCTTTAGTCTTTTAGAAACTGAAGAGATAGATGAACAAGCGCTTTCACTGTATTACCCCGAGATGAAAAGTTTTGCAGCTAATTGCAGGTTTTCAGGGTGTCTGCATTTGACGGAGCCGGATTGCGCTGTTAAAGATGCATTGGTGAGAAATGAAATTTCAGAAGAACGATATAGTAGGTATAAAATAATAATCAGTGAACTGATTGAACGGAGAAAACATAAATATGACTGATAATATAATTATGACGCGGCGCAGCATAAAGGTAGCCCCTTCAATACTTTCAGCGGATTTCGCCTGTTTGGGAAAGGCCGTTGGGGACGTTGAGTCATGGGGCGCCGACTATATACATTTTGATGTGATGGACGGAAATTTTGTAAATGACATAACCTTTGGTCCCGCGATGTGCAAAAGTATACGGGCACACACTTCCCTTCCAATAGATGTACACCTGATGGCGGAGAATCCATCAAAGTGGGTAGACCCATTTTACAAGGCCGGGGCGCATATATTGACGGTACATGCCGAGGCGGACAGGCATCTTCACAGAACCATTCAGATGATTAAGCAAACCGGCATGAAATGCGGCGTAGCTTTAAACCCTGCTACTCCTTTAAATTACATTGAGTATATTCTTGAAGATTGTGATATGGTACTACTTATGAGCGTAAATCCAGGCGCGGCGGGCCAGAAATTCATAATTTCGGTGCTGGATAAGATAAAGAAACTTAGATCGCTTATTGATGAAAAAAAACTGTTTATCGATGTAGAGGTCGATGGGGGGGTAAATCTGGAAACGGCCAAGCTGTGTATTGAGTCGGGCGCGAACATACTTGTAGCGGGTAACAGCGTTTTTTCGTCTGCCGATCCCGCGGCAACGGTACAAAATCTCAGGAGAGGTTAGAAATACTATTTATTGTTTTTTCGCGGAAAACAGGCCGCTGATGCGACGTGCCAATTTATCCCTGCGTTCGGCGGCTTGTTTTTTATCAAGCTTATACTTACCATCAGTATCAACGTAAACAAAATCACCTTCACGGGCATCGGCGGGCAGATCGCTTTGATCTATCTTAATATAATCGTCTATACCTCGTTCACAGATAGCATATCCATTTTCAAACCTGTCTATTGTAAGCATTGATTTAATCACCCCTAGGCTTATTATAACAGATACAAGCCTTTCAAACAATAATTGCTATAAGAACCAATCTTGATTTATTGTAGGACTACACTACATATTGGACAGACGAGAAGGAGAAGAAAGAAAAAGAGTGAAGGATTCGTACAAATCGGTTATTGTGAGTTTGACAGAACCAATAACGAACGAAAGGAAGTGCAAATCCCTTGTGAAGACTGTAACTCAAATCATGAAGTATAGGCAATCCCTAATCTGCTATGCACAGAAAAATAGGGTGTCAAAAACTTGACGAAAGTATGGCTATCCACGCTCAACAATCTACTTTTGGCTATCAAGGTATGATGAGGCCATGAAATCGCTAGTGAATCGTTCCAACCGTCCGAAGCATCATCCAAATGAGCACGCAGAAGCCGAGCTACAGCTCATCCGCGATATGCGCTGTAGGAACCAGTAGATCTGGTTGATAGACCTGTGGCGTAAGCTTCGGGATTGTGGCTATACACGATGCCCCGAAAGCTTGTATCGCATCCTACAGCGGCTTCATGAGTTGCTGGAAAAACCAAGGCAGAAACCTTATGTCCTCAAGCCATATGAAAAACGCTTTGTTCCGGACAGAGTATCCATACTGACGTGAAAGTTGCCCCGAGATTCTGATGCCTCAAAGGAGAACGCTACTATCAATGCACCGCGCTTGATGTGTATTCGCATCTTTTCTATCTCGGAACTTACGAGGACCAAAGCATCTATTCTTCAACAGACTTCTTAAAGAGTGCAGTCTCCTACTTCAAGAAGCAGGACTCCTCGGTTGCAAGTGTTCAAACTGGCAACGGCTTTGAGTTTACAAATCGTTTCTCGAAGACCAATCGAAATCTTATCTCTCTATTTGAAAGAATAGCTGCCCATCTGAAAATCCGTCACAAGCTGATTCGACCGTGCATACCATGTCATAACGGCAAGGAGGAGAGAAGCCATCGTGAGGATAAAAACGCTTCTGCGACACCCACAAGTTCTACATCTATTACCTAATGCTTTCTTACGGAACTACACTGACCAAGATGTTAGATAAACTTACAAAGCTGACTAATATGTCCTTAAAATTTAAAAAAAACTTCCACGTGTTTGTTTTGTAGAAGCCGCATTGGAAAAGAGATAGCGGCACAAACATTTCCAAAGGTAGAAGCACGGTTGCCGTCATGCGTCCCTTTGGAGAGGTCGTCATCTCGCCCTTTGAAGTGCACCACACCGACGGTGAACTGAGCGAGCTAGCAAAACTGCTCAAAAGTCTGGACGGTGAGACTCGCGTGGTCATGGGGGCCACAGGAAACTACCATGCACCGGTGGCCAGGCTACTCCACGACGCAGAACTATATGCCTCTGGTGTCAATGCAAAGCTGGTACATGGTTACGGGAACAACGATTTGAGGCGGACCTCCTACTTGCGCCGGACGCTTTTCCTCGTCATGAGCATTTATTTGCAAAACTCTCCGCCTGATGAACCTGTTTACCAGTTCATGGACAGGAAGCGCACTGAGGGGAAGCCTTACCGCGTCTACATGATGGCCTCTGCCAACAAGTTCCTGCGAGTCTACTACGCCTCTGTGAAAGCCTACCTGGAAGCCTTGGGTCAGGTCTAACCTCATTGCATACCGATAACCGGCCGCCGTTTCAATTTTGAGGCGCGAAGCGGCTTAGATTGGTGCACCCTTTTTCTCCCTCTTCAAAATTTCGAGTTTCCATATTGTCAAAACTTAGCAGGTCTTAACGATCCTGATTGTGTTGTTTTTTACTCAGTCTTATGGATACTTATTTCAGAAAATTGCTCCGATAGTCGAGTCGATAAAGCTCATATTCGACCGTAGCCTTTGCACGACGCATACGATCCGCAACGTGATTTTGAACGAAATCGTTTTGAAGAACTTGCGTGAAGTCATACAGTATGTATCACAGCATGAAGCACGGTTTATCCAAGAAGCCGCGGACCGTGACGTGCAAGACCGCGATCAAGAGTTTGCACGGCAGCGGAACAAGCTTGCCAAGACCGAGCAGCGGATCGCAGAGCTTGACAATATTATCAAGCACCTGTACGAGGACAATATTAGCGGGAAGCTCTCTGACGAGCGTTTTATCAAAATGTCCCGCGACTATGAGTTTGAACAGGACAACTTGAAATCCGTCGCAGATGTTTTGCGTCAAGAAGTTAGGCAAAAGGAACAGCAGAAAACCAACGTCAAGGCGTTCATTCAGACGGTGAAGCAGTACACGGATATGCAAAAGCTTGACGCCGCGCTACTCCGTGAGTTTATTGACCGCATTGAAATCTCACACGCAGAGAAACGCGCCAAGACGAGGGAGGTCACCATAGTCTATAACTTTATCGGTGCATTTGACTTTACACGGGCTATTGAATAAGCCAAAAATACAACTGAACAACAGCAAAAGACGGCATAGCCGTCAAGCTACCCCGTCTTTGCTAAAATGTTTTCTTAATTCAGAGCGCCATTACCGCCGCTTTTCAAACCATAACTACTCATCCTTAAGCGCATCCTTAACCTTTTCAAAAAACCCCTTTTTTTTATTGGACTGTGAGTCGCCCAGAGAGGCCCTGAGCTTTTCAATCAGTTCCTTTTGTTCATGCGTGAGCCGCCTGGGTATGTCAACGTTTACCGTTACAATCATGTCCCCCTTGGAGTTCCCGTTTACACGGACGACGCCCTGATCCCTAAGACGGAACTTTGTTCCGGGCTGTGTACCTTCAGGCACATTGTACTTAACAGAGCCTGTAAGCGTTGGGACCTCGATTTCGCCTCCCAGCGCGGCCGTAGTAAACGGTATTGTCATATTTAAAAACAGATCGCGGTCCTTCCTGACAAACAGCTTATGCGGCTTAACGCTGAGTTTTACATACAGGTCGCCTCTGGGTCCACCGTTAACGCCGGCTTCACCTTCCCCGCGAAGTGTTATGGTGTTTCCAGTATTGACGCCTGCAGGTACGTTAACCACTATACGGCTTCCCTTATTGACTCTGCCGCGCCCGCGGCATGTCGCACAGGGCTCCTTGATAACCTTGCCCGAACCATGACAGGTATCGCATGTCCGAACGGTTGCAAACGAGCCGAACATGGTGTTTTGCTGCATCCGGACCTGGCCCTGCCCGCCGCATGTCGGGCAGGTTTCGGGTTGCGTTCCGGGTTTTGCCCCTGTACCCGAACAGGTATGGCAGTTTTCCTCGCGGTTAACGAGTATCTCCTTTCGCGTTCCGAATGCGGCCTCCTCAAAAGTAAGAGTAAGATTGGCTCCAATATCGCTGCCCTGCATGGGAACGTTTCTGCGATGGGTGGATTCTTCACGTCCGAAGCCCCCTCCAAAGAAGCTGCTGAATATATCTGAAAAGTCGCCAAAGCCGCCGGCTCCATAATTGCCGCCTGCCGCCGAAGCAGGGTCAAACGCGGCATGGCCAAATTGATCGTACTGCGCACGTTTCTGTTTATCCGACAATACCTCGTATGCCTCATTAAGCTCCTTAAAGCGGGCCTCAGCCTCCTTATCATCCGGATTGAGGTCAGGGTGGCATTTTTTAGCGGCCTTGCGAAACGCGCTTTTCAGTTCGTCGTCAGTGGCATTCTTATTTACGCCAAGCACCTCATAATAATCTTTCTTAGCCAATTCCCCAATGCTCCTTAAATCAAAATTAACTCTGCATCAATCATGACGCAGGCGCAGTAATTTTCTGCGGCTGCGTCATGAGCTTTTACAGTATACACATAGTTTATGCTTTATTTCTTATCATCGTCAACAACTTCATAGTCGGCGTCTATAACGGTATCCTCACCGTCGGCCTGCTGCGGCTCGGCGCCGGCGGTATTGGCGTCAGCCTGCTGGGCTGATTGCTGGTATATCTTTCCAAATACCTCATAGGACACCTCCGTAAGTTTATCCGTCGAATTCTTTATCGCGTCCTTATCCGTTGCGCCAAGTGCGCCGCGGACATTGGCGATTTCAGATTCAATGCGGGATTTGTCTTCAGGGCTTACCTTATCGCCAAGCTCCTTCAGTGTCTTTTCGGTATTATAGATTAGGCTGTCGGCATGATTCCTCAGCTCAACTTCATCCTTACGCTCCTTATCCTCTTTTGCGAATTCCTCCGCCTCGCGGACAGCCTTTTTAATCTCGTCCTCGTTGAGGTTGGTAGAGGCGGTTATAGTAACCTTCTGCTCATTGCCCGTTCCAAGATCCTTTGCCGAAACATGCACTATGCCGTTTGCGTCAATATCGAACTTAACCTCAATCTGTGGAACTCCGCGTGGGGCAGGCGCTATGCCGGCTAGCTGGAAGCGTCCAAGGGTTTTATTGTACTGGGCAAGTTCGCGCTCGCCCTGAAGGACATGTACCTCTACGCTTGTCTGCCCGTCGGCGGCCGTTGAGAATATCTGGCTCTTTTGTGTAGGTATGGTGGTGTTGCGGTCAATCAGCCTTGTAAACACGCCGCCTACGGTTTCAATGCCAAGCGACAGGGGAGTAACGTCGAGAAGAACGATGTCCTTGACCTCTCCGGCCAAAACGCCAGCCTGTATCGCCGCGCCGATTGCAACGCATTCATCGGGGTTAATGCCCTTAAACGGCTCTTTGCCAGTGACGCTCTTAACCATTTCCTGTACCGCGGGTATACGCGACGAACCGCCCACTAGGATGACCTTATCAATCTTGTCGGGTGTAATTCCGGCGTCCTTAAGCGCCTGATGCATGCATTTTTTTGTGCTCTCCACGAGGTCTGCGGTCATGGCGTTAAACGTAGCCCTTGTTATGGTCATATCAAGATGTTTAGGACCGCTAGCGTCAGCCGTAATAAACGGGAGGTTTATATTGGTTGAAACCACGCTGGAGAGTTCTATCTTCGCCTTTTCAGCTGCTTCCTTTAGTCTTTGAAGCGTGCTCCTGTCCTTGCTGAGATCTATTCCATTTTCCTTTTTAAATACGTCGCAGATATAATCAATGAGCTTTTTGTCGAAATCATCTCCGCCCAACCTGTTGTTGCCGTTTGTCGCGAGCACTTCAAATACGCCGTCGCCTATTTCAAGCAGGGAAACGTCGAAAGTACCGCCGCCCAGGTCATATACCAGAATGCGCTGATTGACTCCCTTGTCAAGCCCATAGGCCAGGGATGCGGCCGTAGGCTCATTGATTATACGGAGAACCTCAAGCCCCGCAATCCTTCCCGCGTCCTTTGTCGCCTGCCGCTGGCTGTCGCTGAAGTAGGCGGGTACCGTGATTACAGCCTGAGTAACGGTTTCGCCAAGATATGATTCAGCGTCCTGCTTAAGTTTTTGCAGAATCATTGCCGATATCTCCTGGGGGGTATAATCCTTCCCGTCGATATGTTTTTTGTAGTCGCTTCCCATTTCGCGCTTTATCGACGCTATAGTGTGTTCTGGATTGGTTATCGACTGACGTTTTGCAATTTGTCCAACCATTCTTTCCCCGCCCTTAAACGCGACGACGGAAGGCGTTGTGCGCGAACCCTCGGAGTTTGGTATTACAACTGGTTCTCCACCCTCAAGAACCGCCACGCAGGAATTTGTGGTTCCCAGATCGATTCCAATAATTTTAGACATATTCTTGTTCCTCCTAGATTTCCTTTAAATTTATTTAATCTCTTTATTCAGCCACTTTAACCATACTATGACGTATGATTTTGTCGTTTACCCTATATCCCTTTCGGTATACTTCTATTATGCTTCCCTTTTCAAAGCCTTCGCACGCTTCCTGGGCTATGGCTTCATGAAATTCGGGGTCAAACGCTCCTTTACAGGATATTTCTTCCAACCCAATCTTGTGCAGTTCGTCCAAAAGTCTTTTATAGACGAGCGTTATGCCATCGAGAAAACCCTTTTCAACTCCATCGCTGTTTCCAAGCGCCCTTTCAAAATCATCAAGCACAGGGAGCATGCATTTTATTACGCTGGCCTTGCCGTCCTCCACGCTTTGTGCAACCGCCGCCGCGTTTCGCCTTCTGTAGTTGCTGAAATCAGCTTGGGATCGCAGCCGTGCGGCGGTTTCTGATTCGCAGTTCTCCTTTAATTCGGCTTTCTCCTTTTGTAGGGTTTCTATATGCGCTTTTAGCTCCTCAAACTCGCTAGCCGTCATAGTAACGCTGCCTGTATCGTCATAACCGTCCGATTCCTTAATCTCTGCTGCGTCATCTGAAGTTGGTAAGGGTTTTGGATCCTTTTTCTTCTTGTCAGCCACTTTATTTTTCATCCTCCTCAAACATATTAGTCAAAACCTCGCTGAGACTCCTTCTCATGTAACGTAGTATTGCCAAGACTCGGGTATAATCCATTCGTGTGGGGCCGATTATTCCCATTGAACCCAATGGCATGTTCCCAATCCTATAGGTGGCCGTTACCACGCTGCATTCCTTCATTGCCGGGTCGTCGTTTTCCTTTCCGATGATTACAGAGAATTCGAGCTTTGTAGCATCAGAGAGCATTTTGTACAGCACGTCCCTTCCCTCAAGGGTGGTTAACAGCTTTTTTGCTTTATCCAAGTCGCTGTACTCTGGATAGTTGAGCATGTTTGTAGTACCCGAGAGTTCCACGTTATGAGCCCCATCAAGGATATTACGTTGTACAGTCTCAATAAGTGAATTAAGAAACTGCCTGTGCTCACCATATTCATCCGAAATACCCCGCATGAGTTCGGCGTCTATGTCTACCACGTGGCAATTATACAGCCTCGAGGTAAGCCTGTGGGAGATTCTGTCAAGCATATCCGGACTCATCCCATATGGCAGGCGTATCAACGCGTTTTTGGTTATACCCGTGTCCGTTACGATTACAACAATCGCTGTACCTTCATTTAAAGGCACGATCTGTATATGCCTTAATCGTATTGCGTGAAGCTGGGGGGAGAGAACCATGGACGTATACAATGTCATTTCCGAAAGCACCGCGGCAGTTTGCTTGACAACGGATTCGACCCCGTCCAGGGTCTTTGAAAAGTGCTTTTTAATATAATTTGCTTCTTCGTCGGTAAGCCGCGCATGATTGAATATGTTATCAACATATAATCTAAACGCCTTATCGGAAGGTATACGTCCCGCAGAGGTGTGGGGCTGCTCAAGATAACCAAGCTCCTCCAGATCGGACATCTCGTTTCTGATTGTGGCGGATGAAAGGCCAATTCCGTCCCTCCTTGAGATTGTCCTGGAGCCTACGGGTGCCGCTGTTAATATATAATCATCGATTATTGCCTGAAGTATACGCATCTTTCTTGAGTCAAGCGGCATATTAAACACCTCCCGGGTTCAGTCTGTTGATTAGCACTCTGGATTATTGAGTGCTAATCAACGAATATAAAATAACACCGCTATAATGCTTTGTCAACAATACATTGTGACAAGAGGGTAACTTTATTTGAAAAGTAATGAATCTGTGCTAAAATCAAATTAAAAGCGCCGGCATATAATTTAATATGTTGACTTGCGGAGGTTTTGCCATTATAATACCTTTGTGTTTTAGATAGCTCCTTATTCGCATCGGCACGTTGTTCGATGATATAGTAAGAGGGGGGGGATAAGGAAATGGAAATTCGTGTAGGTGAAAACGAGTCTTTGGAAAGCGCACTGAAGCGGTTCAAGCGCAAATGCGCCCGTTCAGGCGTTCTGGCCGAGGTACGTAGGCGTGAGCATTATGAAAAGCCCAGCGTAAAACGCAAGAAAAAGGCCGAAGCCGCTAGAAAGCGTAAATAATAAGCGCGACGTGTTGTTCTGGGATGGAAGGCGGAATACCCTCTTAAATTGTCATCCCGATGGAAAATATACGGAAATTGTGCTTAAAGATGCGCTTAGGCTATGAACGACACATTTGTTTGTATTAAAACCCGATCTTTTGATCGGGTTTTTATTGTCAAATCGAAAGTACGAAAAGCTATTAAACATTAAGCTTTAGGCCGGTAATAGAACCACGGACGTTGCTGGATTCGATTATGGAACATAACAATTATGCAGGCTGTCCAGTAAAAAACAGAGTTGGACATGGCTCGTAACGGAACATAAACCCTACAAAGCTTATCTCTTAGTTTGCTCAATCGCCGCAAGGCAAGCTTCAAGCGCACTCTGGCCCTCCTTTGCTTCAATATCCGGTTTAGTCCCTGCGATTGCATTGCAAGTTCCATCCTGATTAAAACAAAAATATGGGTCCAAATATATTAGAAGCCCACTGTTAGGCAAAGCAAAGGCATATGGTTGCCCTCCTGATCCGTTTCCCGCCGTTGCATGGCCTACCAGCTTTGCAAAGCCTGTAGCACTGCAAAAAGAAGCAAAGGCATCAGAAGCTGAATAGTTGCCGCCGTCTGTTAGCACCCATAATCGGCCTTCAAAGCCAATGCTATCATCGCTTGGCGAGCAAATTACTTCGCTACTATAAAACCTCAGGTCATCAAACTCTTCAGGATTAATATTGGGATATTCCTTTACCAACCTATCGTTATCTACTTCATTCAGCTCGGATTCAATAGATTCCAACATGAAGCGGTTAAGTTTACCGGCCTTAATGCCGACCAAACTGCCGAAAACTAGGGGTTCGTCAATAAGCAAGGATACTATTCCTTCCTGCCATACAGATGTTGACCCTCCGCCATTTCCCTGTATGTCGATGATTATTTCGTCTGCGTCACTGTGTTTTTTGAAAAAATCTTTTATCATTTCTATTGCGATAGGCGTGCACTCAGGAGACGACCAGGCAAAGCTGGACAAATTTATATAAGGAATATCATTGCCTACCATATCCTCAACAATCGTTCGCCTAACTTCTTCATATAATGATTGATCTTGGGGAAGAGACTGGGTAGTGCTGCTGGTAGGTATGGATTCTAAGTCTTCATAATATTTATAGAAGGATCTGACCTGCTGGCTGTCAATTATGGATAGGATTTTAGATAGTATCATAGCATCTGAGTTTTCCTCACTTTTCGGGTTAGTGTTCCCGTCCTTTGAATCTAAGGCAAAGCGAAAGGTATCGGCCATATATCTATATAGGAAGGGTTGAATAATATAAAGGTGCCCTATGTTTTGGAATTGTTTTAAACAATTACTTATAACCTTAATATAATTAACTTGAAGTATTGATGGACCTACGCAAGCTTCAATTAGTTCAGTTCGGAAAACCTCCCTTATTTCTTTCCAATCTATCCCCAATTCAGCCTTAATTATATCAAGAAACGGATAGCTGTCCTCCAATATTTCAAACAAGGCATCGTAGTCTTCCAGCGCTTGCTGTTTAGATAGGATTAGCTGTACATTTGAACTTACTTTCAGCTCTGTTTCATATGGATAAGGAAAATTGTCATAATTAAAAAACCCGCCCGATGGACTTTGAAGAATCGGCGTTATGTCAGGAGATTGCTTTAAATCTGTGGGCCGTAAATCGTCTGGCGCTGAGGGCGCGCAACAGGTGCATATAATTATCATGACAAT
>DBFNRV010000022.1:0-8331 GCA_048421225.1 Christensenellales bacterium
TTATTTTGTATAGTCAGTCCCTTGGCATCAATTCCGCGGCCGGTACGCCCCGTTACATTTATAGAACTGTTTTCACTTAACTTTAAACTGCCTGTGACGCTAATCCCGTTTAATCCAGCGTCAATTTTGGAGTTTTTAACCGATATAGTACCGTCTCCAATTATTCCTATACCATCATGAGAGCCTATAAGCGTAAGGCCTTCCATAATCAGATGGCAATTATTATCCATGCGAATAACGCACTCTCCATCACCATATATCGTAAAACCGTTTCCGATTAGGTTCATTGTTCCCAGCGCTTCGGTCAGTTTTAAAATTTCTCTTCCAATATGTACATCATCCGTTAGTATAACTGTACTGCTTCGGCCTTTTCTGAACAGGTCAATGAAATCTGCGCCTGAGGATATCTTTATCCCCTCGGAATTCCCACCAATTTCAATTTTAACAGGAGTTTTTTCAATACGGGTGCAGCCAAAAAAAACTCCTACAATAAACAATAAAATTGTGGCCGATACTGTACTCCGTTTCATGTTCAGCTCCTGATCTTAACATTCTATAATAAAATAATTATAACATAAACTCAGTTGTCTTAGAACAATATATGGGCTAATATGATTTTATTCTTTTAAAGTTTATAACTAAATAATGGCACATGCTATAGAGCGTGTGCCATTATTTATGCGTTTAGCTGTGTAACGATAAGATAGGTTAGCGAATCGACGCCGCACCCTTGTTAAGAGCCTCGCGGTTGAGCGGTATAAGATGCGCTTTCTTTTCCCCAAGCTTATAAAGCAATGCCTGAAGAACACTCTCAAAATCGACGCACTTTGTTTTCTCAATATAAGCACCAAGCATAACCATATTGGCTACGCGAGGGTTTCCAAGCTCTTCGGCTATTTCGTTGCACGGCACATAATAAACCTCTATGTCGCTGCGCTCTGGCTTTTTATCTATAATAGAACTATTTATAAAAAGCTTGCCGTCGGGTAAAACGCTGTCTTCAAACTTGTCTAAAGAAGGTCTATTCATCGCTACTACAGTTGTAGCCATCGTTACTATAGGTGAGGCTACAGGCGAATCTGATACAACTACAGAACAGTTGGCCGTACCGCCGCGCATTTCAGGTCCATATGATGGTAGCCACGACACCTCTTTGTTTTCAAGCATTCCCGCGTAGGCAAGCAGTTGACCCATTAGAAGAACACCCTGTCCGCCAAAACCAGCAAAAATGTTTTGTTCCAACATGGCTTTATACCTCCTTCTTAACGCCCAGAGGATAGTAGGGAATCATGTTTTGCTCAAGCCATTCCATAGATTCCGATGGATTCATTCCCCAGTTCGTAGGACAGTTTGACAGAACCTCTACCAGTGAAAAGCCTTTACCTTCAAGCTGCGTTTCAAATGCCTTCTTAATAGCACGCTTTGCTTTAACAATATTCGGGCTGCTGTTTACAGCTACACGTTCTATATAAGCCGAGCCCTCTATGGTAGCAAGCATTTCAGCTATTCTGATGGGGCTGCCGCAGTGCTCCTTATCCCTTCCGTAAGGGGATGTTGTAGTCTTTTGACCAACAAGGGTAGTAGGCGCCATCTGTCCCCCCGTCATACCGTAAATGGCGTTATTTATAAATATTGTTGTGATCTTTTCTCCCCTATGGGCCGCATGCACTATCTCCGCTGTGCCTATTGAGGCAAGATCGCCGTCGCCCTGATAGGTAAATACAACATTGTTGGGGTTTACACGCTTTATTCCCGTTGCAACAGCTGGAGCGCGTCCATGCGCCGCCTCCTGCGTGTCGGTATTGAAGTACCTGTATGCAAACACCGCACATCCAACCGGCACAACACCAACGGTACGCCCGCCAATATTGAGTTCATCGAGAACTTCCGCAACGAGACGATGTACTATTCCATGTCCACAACCAGGACAATAATGAAGTACAGCGTCGGTCAGCAGAGGCGTTTTTTTAAAGTTAGCCATTGTTACGCCCTCCTGGATTCAATAATCTTATCAAATATTTCTTCTGTGGTAGGAACTAAGCTGCCCGGCCGGCCCAAGAAATCTACGGGTTTTTCCGCATTTACGGCAAGCTTTACATCCTCAATCATCTGGCCTGCGCTTATTTCCACAACGATAGCTTTTTTCACGCTATCCTGGCATATTGCCCTGCGCACATCGGCTTCAGGGAATGGCCATATCGTGATTGGACGCACAAGTCCAACCTTTATACCATTCTTTTCAGCAAGCGCAATGGCGCTCTTGCATATACGCGCCACCGTTCCATAGGCGCAAAGAATTATCTCAGCGCCATCCGTATTATACAGCTCGCAAAGGCATTCCTTTTCCTTTATCGTAGCGTAACGCGCCTGCAAACGGTCGTTCAATTCCTGAAGTTCTTCATTTTCTATATACAGGGAGTTGACAACTGCACGTGGACGCCCGCTTTCAGGACTCCATCCAGTGGTCGCCCACTCCTTTTCGGGCAGTTCGCGCCTTTGTTTTCCCTCATGGAATTCAACAGGTTCCATCATCTGGCCTATTATTCCGTCAGCCAGCATCATGACAGGCGTACGGTATATGTCGGCTAGGTCAAACGCATCCTGCATAAGGTCTATAGCCTCCTGTACCGACGACGGTGCAAGCGCTATCATATGATATTCGCCATGGCCGCCTCCCTTTGTGGTCTGGAAATAGTCGCCCTGGGAGGCCTGTATTGAACCCAAACCCGGGCCGCCGCGCATCATGTTAACGATTACGCAGGGGAGTTCCGCGCCAGCCAAGTATGATATCCCTTCCATTTTAAGACTGATTCCTGGGCTCGAGGACGACGTCATAACCCTGGCCCCCGCTCCAGAAGCGCCATAAACCATGTTTATAGCGGCAACTTCGCTTTCCGCCTGAAGAAAACACCCGCCTTCCTGAGGAAGCCTTGCAGACATGTATTCTGGTATATCATTCTGCGGTGTTATAGGATAACCGAAGAAAAAACGGCATCCAGCCTTTATCGCCGCTTCGGCAACAGCTTCGCAGCCCTTCATCAATTTCTTTGCCATAATAACCTTCCTCCTTACCCTCTGTCGTCCTGAATCTCAATTACAGAATCAGGGCACGTACGAGCGCAGGATGCGCATGCGATACATGAATCCATATCTGTCACCTCTGCGGGATGATATCCCTTTGAGTTGAGCTTAGTCTTTGACAACGCTACAATCTTTTTGGGACATGCTCTGACGCACAGCCCACATCCCTTGCAACGCTCCGCGTTAATGGTTAAAACGACCATTGAGCTTACCTCTCTTTCAATTTGCAATACGCCTTATGTAAAGGCGCACAAATACTCGAATAAATTATAGCACCGTTACATATGTTGTTCAAATAATATATAGCGTTTTTTACCGATTTATATGCGTTTTTTTTATATTCTCATATGCCCTTTTCGGTAAATCTGTCCCAATCCCTGTGCATATACCGTGAAAGCGGAAGCAGTTCGCCTATATAATCCTTGGACAGTCCAACTTTAGCTGCCAGGTTGGAGAATTCTGTAACTATATTGGGCATTCCTGCGGTAAATTTGACCGGAACCCCTGTTTCAACAGAAATTGATCTTACCATATCATAACCTTCCTCCAGTATCTCGGCCGTGGTTACGTTTGACAGGTTTGAGTTATTTATCAATCCGGTTATTTTTAATCTGCTACGTATAGCTATCTTGTTCATCATATCCAAATTTGCCTGCAAGTCAGCCGAAAACGGCCTCCTTGAGTTTATTACATAAAGCACTTCCAAGTGATCAAGGGAGTCAAAGTTGTTTTTGTACTGTCCCAAAGCTACCGCGCCAGCCGGATCGCCGCCAACGTCAAAGATTACGGTTTGATGATCGTCAATAAATACCGAGTAAATATCAGGCGGGAGAGACGGAACCTCGACGCCGGTCATGGCAAAAACGGGAGAATGCAGCGTTATATTGTGCTCCGACAATAAATGCTTCCTCTCTGTGCTGCGAAAATACGGATTGATTATGTCAAGGTCAACAAGCGCCGTCCGTCCCGATTTTGACGCGTTTAACGACATATTTATGGCTATCTCGGTCTTTCCAGAACCAAAATTACCTATTAACACATATGTGTACTTCATTTTTCCTCCAAATAGTTGTATAACATCAAATTACGGGTCTATATATTTTTATTAAGCTTTCCGCCGCCTTAATCCCGTCTACAGCAGCGCTAACTATGCCGCCCGCGTATCCCGCGCCCTCGCCAACGGGATATAATCCTTCCATGCGCGTAGCCTCCCCATATTCATTTCTAAGAATTCTCAAAGGGGAACTGGTCCTCGTCTCAACCGCGGTTAATACTGCGTCAGGCATATCAAAGCCCTTCATCATTCGCGAAAATGAATCTATTCCCTCCTTAATTCCGGTAGAAATAAAATCCGGAAGACATTTAGATATATCCGTTATTTTAACACCCGGCCGGTAGGTTGGCTTAACGCTACCAAATCCGGCTGGCGTGGTTCCATGCATAAACTCAGTCAGCCGCTCGACTGGGGCGGTAAAATCGAACCCGCCCAGCGCAAAGGCCCGCCTTTCCAAATCCTCCTGAAAGCGCACGCCCTCCATGGCGTCAAAGCCGAAATCACTTGGATTAACTGAAACTACAATCGCCGAGTTAGCGTTGACGCCGTCCCTCGCGTGATAACTCATGCCATTAGTAACCACCTGACCTATTGAGGAGGATGATCCGATTACCACGCCGCCTGGACACATGCAAAAGGTATATACTCCTCGATTTTTCGATTTTCCAGCCATTCTATACTCAGCCGCTCCAAGCCTTGGGTGTCCCAAGTAGCGCCCGTACTGGGTTTTATCAACGTATTGCTGCGGGTGTTCTATACGAACTCCGGCCGCAAACGGTTTTGGGATAAGCTCCATATTCATCTCATAAAGCATATTATAGGTGTCACGCGCTCCCTGGCCAACAGCAAGTATACACGCGGCGCATCGGATTTTTTCAATGACGCCATTGCGCTGGACATATACCCCGCATATCCGGCCGCCGCTTTGTGATATACCGGTCAGCTTTGTGTTAAACCGGACTTCACCGCCCTGCCGAATTATTTCTGTTCTTAACCTTTTAACCACATTCCTCAAAACATCGGTTCCAACATGAGGCTTGGCCTGTACCAGTATTTCCTCCGGCGCTCCTGATCTAACCAGGGTTTCCAATACATCCATTGAACGTGGATCCTTTATACGCGTAGTCAGCTTTCCATCGGAAAACGCTCCAGCGCCGCCCTCTCCGAACATAACATTGCTTTCCTCGGATAAGGCCCCAGTACTAAAAAACTTTTCAACATCCTCCGAGCGGTAATCTATATCCTTCCCCCTTTCTATTACTATGGGTTTATATCCGTACTCTGCCAGGGTGTAAGCAGCAAACATGCCCGCGGGTCCGAAACCTACAATTACTATTGGAGCATCCAGATTTTTAGGCCCAGTTATTAATTGCTCCTTTTTGATGTCATAAGCCGGTAATACATTTGGCTGTTTCTTTTTTATTACCCATGCTTCATCACCGTCATTTAAATCAATCAACAGTGAATATGAAAGCCTTACATCATTTTTCTTTCTTGCATCAAGCGCTAACCTTACTACCCTTATATTATTGATTGCCTCAATATTTAGCGAAAGCGTCTTAGCCGCAGCAATATATAGTGCTTTTTCATCAGCGTCCAGCGGAAGCTTTAAATCTGTTATAAGCAGCGCCAATACAAATACTCCTTCTTTTATGAAACTCTTAATGCAACAGTGGATATGGGCAGAGTAATTTTAATCTGCATAATTACATCCGTGTCCGTTCGATACAGGATGAATACATACTCCCCCTGCTTGATCTTAGTGGACGACAACTGATGGAGGTTTGAATCCGCTGAAATAATCAGTTCTGGAATTAGTTCGACCGTTTTCCTGCTTGATGCAGATTCAAGCTCCGCAACATCCACATATAGGTTAATGCCAATTTCTTTGTTTTCAATAGCCGCCGCTAAGCTTATAGGCGCTTCTATTGAGGCCTTAACGTCGGCGTTTTCCAATGTGGAAGCAAATAAGGCATAATTTAATCTTTCATTCTTATTCCTTATCTCTACTTCACCGCCCGGTATTTGTGTCAAATCTAGCGTCGTACTCTTTTCATGTATATCAATATTTAATGTTACAACGCTTATTTCATCAACGGACGTTACTCCGGTGGGAAGCTTTATCTGAGCAAACTCGCTGAAGCTTTTGGTTCTGCCCGAAACGTCTATACTTTCAAGATACAGCTCATTTATGCCATCTAAAATATCCTGTGGAGCCGCAATAGTAATACTGTTGGGTTCTATTGTAGTATTGGTTATTTCATATGTATCTGGAATCATCGATTCTCCCATAATGGCTCCATTTAGGCTTATATCCACCGTTTTTGTAGGCAGTACATCCATTTTTACCGTAACCGAATGCGTAACGGAACTTTTAAAAAGATCAGAGCTAATCATATTTCCCTCATCATCCAGCAGCTGGAGGTCAAAGGTCTGATTGTAGCTTTCGGTTTGATCTGCAAGAGGTATTACACATATTGCCTTTACAACGTTTTGAACGTCCGTCTTAGGGCCAGAGATTTCAATATCTTCCCTGCCAAGCACGGGCGTGGAATGCCAATAGCCCTCGGGCAGTTCTCCCTCGTATACCACATCAATGGGGATACGTTTTGTGTCAAGCACGTCTATTTCTACATTTATATAGGACGGATCTGTTGAAACAACGTTTCCAATCCTTGATTCAGCTACCACAGGCAGAGAAACTACTCCCGCCTCCGTTATAGTACCAAGGTTTACCGTGGCGCTGATATTTTCGTTTGTAACATCAAAATAATGAGTTATATCTGTGGTAAGCCTAACGTCAACGCTCCCCAAAATGCTTGAAAGGTCGCCCCTTACAACCAGATTTCTGGCATTAAAGTCTGAAACCCCTGTGGTAACAACGGGGACATCGGAAATTATCTTTGTTCTTGAAGGATTGACATTTGTGAGTACGTATCCCCATAATGTCATTGCAAATATTAGTGAAACCACCTTAATCATTATATTTTTAGTAAAAAAGTTTTTTACTCCGCGCAGAATGATGGCGAACACCTTATTTTTTCTGTCCATTTTTATGCCTCCGTGTCAGCCACGCAAAGGCAGGTTCCTTCTCAGCGGTAAATATGGACTCAAGCGTATCCCTGAGCGCCTTTGAATCTATGTATCGGATTAGCTTGCCATCGCGGGCAATGGATATTACGCCCGTTTCTTCTGAAACCACAATAGTAACGCTGTCAGATATAGCTGATACCCCCAACGCCGCCCTATGGCGCGTTCCAAGTTCCTTTGCAACGGTCGCGTCGTCAAAGAGCGGGAGGAAACAGCCGGCGGCTTCAATGTATTTATCCCTGATTATCGTGGCTCCGTCATGCAAAGGCGTATTGGGCTCAAAAATATTTTCTAAAAGCTGCTCGGTTATAATACCCGCTATACGGGTTCCCGTGGAGATTATGTCTTCAAGTCCGGTTCTTTGTTCTATAACAACAAGAGCGCCCACTCTGCGTTTTGACAGTGACAGCATGGCCCTATGTATCTCGTTTACTATACTAGTGGATGACTTGACGGATTCACCTCCTCTTTCAAAAGTGGTTCCGCGACCTATGTGCTCAAGTGCGCGCCTGAGCTCTGGCTGGAATAATACAACTACCACAACTATGCCCGAAACCTGAACAGAACCTAGAATCCAGTTGACCGTTGATAGCTCAAACAATTCGCATACGACTGTAACAATGAAAAAGATAGCCACACCTTTTAAAACCTGGTAGGCCCTAGTTCCCTTTGTCAATACGATCAGCTTATATATCATCGCCGTTATGAGAAGTATGTCAACAAGATCACGAAACGAAAACTGGGTGAACCCACTGGCAATTGTTTTCATTATAGTTTCAATCGACATCAAAGCCCCCCCTTCTCATTAGGATTGAATTACATTATACAACGAACCGCGTTTAAATAAAAGCATTCCGTTTTTATGTTATCACATACAGGAATAAAAGTATATAAATCAAGATTGGTTCTTATAGCATGTAGGTTTGTCAAACATGTTGGACAGTATAGGCGCGAAGGAAAGCATTAGGTGAGCTATACTGTAAAGGACGCATAGGACGGTTATTGGAGGCTCTTCGATGCACAGCTAGCTGTGCATCGAAATCGGAGAGCGAGTAGAAGCTGTGCGTGTCATAGAAGCGGCGCTGATCCTCGCGGTGGCTGCGTTC
>DBFNRV010000023.1:0-2658 GCA_048421225.1 Christensenellales bacterium
ATAAAATTGCCAAAGGCACAACTAAATGATTTGCTCCAGAAAAACGTCCTTCAAGATTTTAACCTTGCTATGGGGGACGGCTATATGCTTACAGCGTCTTCATTGTGCAGAGAAGGGTCAACCACCATGTTCGCCTTTTTACAGCCAGGCTCTGAACCGACCGAACACTTCCTAAATGAACTTAGGGAGAACAGCCGCCTGTTGGAGCGAAGTATTAAGCTGGCGCTTATTATCCGCAGTTGGTCTGAGCTCGACGATCCCACGCTTAGGCGATTCCTGGCGGTATATCCGCAGGCGCGTATATTTAAAGATTCGTTTGAGGAAAATCTAAATATGTTGGCGCGGGATATGTTTTTAGATCCGGATTCCCTGCCCGTAGTCGTATTAACAGTTCCCCCTTTAACCGGAGTTTATGGGTATTGCGGGTACGCCGTAGGCGGAGTCGATATGGCGATAAAGCTTTCGCGGATTATAATGGATGGCCAATAGATATACTGTATAAATCCAAATCAGTACAGAAGAATATAAAAAGGCTATTAAAGCCGCGGGCGTTCAGGCCCGATTATGACGAGTTGTTAAGAATCTGCCCTGATTGCCGAATTAGAGGTGAGCCTATTAATATTAAAATAAAGTTTAATAACGTTCGTTACCCAGTCCGCCGGAGTACCTACCGCCACTGTATCCATTCTCAGTAGTGGTGTCATATACGTACCACGCAAATCCCTTGGAGTAGTGCTAATAAAAATGGAGGCAGCCGTTCAGAGTCCGCCGTCGGCGCGCCGGTGCTGGCTCTCGGGTTGTTGGTACAGCGGTTCGAAGAGCGGCCGGAACTTGCAATCACGCTCGCGGCGCTGCTTAAGGGAGATCGTCAGTAGGAATAGAACTTCCCGATAAAGTCGCTTATTAGTAAAGGCAACCAATTTATTAGCAAACATCCTCAAAAGCGTTCTAATCCTTTTAGGGGAAGGTCTTGTTTTCAACGTCGTAGCCGCTGCGGAACAGACGGGGTATGGAGAAGTTCCTTTAAATAAGGAAAACGCCGCAATCGATTGAGGTTATGGAGTTTATAGCACGAGTACGACGAGCCGTACCAGTTGGTGAGAGAAAACGTATATCTCAGCACGACGAGCAAAATAAACAAGACGGTTACGTAAACAAAAAGAAAAGGGTTAACCTCCTTCTTTTTTATTATTTTATTTAATATAGACATCAGCGCGGTCAATGACCGCATGCCAGGCGTGGGGGCGTATTCCACAAGCACATTGCCAAGAACCATTCCGGATCTGAGATATTATGTGTCCGTCAACCCTTGGGAGAGGATTGATGTTCGTTCATCCGCGCATATACAGCCGAGTAATATATCGGAAAATAATTACATAGCGTCCATGCCCATGGGCGACTTTATAGTATCGGTGGATATTCCATATTAGCAATACCAGCAGGGATTGGTTGAATCCGGCAGCTATGAGGTTTCTCCAAAGGTCTTTGACACAGCTAAAGTTTTATATGATGTATTCGGCGCAAACGATATCCCTCTTACGGAGAGCGAAGGTATAATGAAAGCCGAAGAGGGCAATAAGAGCCTTGTAATAGAGACGCAAAGCGGAAACATGCACGTTCTTCAAAATGCCAACCTGCTTGACAATGTGAGGCTAAGCTATACAATAGAGGAAGGCTGGAATACGGCTAAGCAATATCTGCTTAATCACAACCTTATCAGCACTCAGGAGATGAATGAGATAAGGGACGTTGAGGTAATTAAGGTAACGGAACAAAGTCTGGATGTTACTGGCGCGTACAACAGTGCTCCAACAATCAATATCGGATACATCTATATCATCAACAGGTATATTGATAACATCCCTGTCAATATTTGTGAAGATGGGCTATTGGTTTACGTAAGTCAAAACGGGGTGAACTGGGTATCCAAGCAGTGGAGCGACGTATATGCGGCGGAAGGAAAAATAAACCTCATCCCGTCACAGAATATAATTCAGGGCATAGGCGATATCCTGTCTGGGGGGAACTTGACGAACGACATCAAAATAACGGGCATAGAGCTTGAATATTATCCGACCAAGACGGATTCGGGAATCAGCTTAAAACCCGTATGGAGATGCGATTCTGACAACGGCTCAATCATAATTGACGCGGAAACCGGAACGTTAATCAGCATGTAGTGTAAAAGGAGTGGTGAACTATGAAAAGATGGATAACTGTCGCGTTCGTGCTATTATTGATAATCTGCGCGGTTGGCTGTTCATCAAAAAGCCTGCGGTTTGCGCAGACCGTAACGGTGGACTATGGTAACTGGAGCGAACTAGTAGAGCACGCCTATGATGGCAAAACCGTTGTAATCGACGATCCGGAAGATGTAGCGGCGCTGGTAAAGATATTCTCCGGAATGAAGAGTCATAGGGGGTGGGATTGTGGTTACTTTATTATCGAACCACCTTTGAGGGAAACGGCAAACAGGAGGTACTGTATCCTGCTGGGGACAACTGCGACACCGTTTACGCCGAATCCGGTGTATTTTATGTTATAGGAAGGGAGAGCCGAGTTACTCTTGCATCTATTCTTTTAAAATATGATATTCCCATGTCTGCAGTCCCACTGGGAAACGAATAAAACCGATACCATCTCATCTTAATAAGTAGA
>DBFNRV010000024.1:0-16387 GCA_048421225.1 Christensenellales bacterium
GAGCAATAGATAAAAACCCAAACAATAATAGTCAAACGTTGTTTTTCGGGATTCCAAAGGGGACTTTTTACAAAAAGTCTCCTTTGGCGGGGTTTGGGGCGGAGCCCCATCGTAAGTGGCCTGGCAGTTGCTTTCAGCCAAAAGCCCCGTTTTGCGGGTTGATCCCTCATCGCGATGGACAAGCGCAATGCGACGCCGAAGGCGAATAGGTGGCATGTACGGTATTTTTGATACATTGGGAGCAATAGATAAAAACCCAAACAATAATAGTCAAACGTTGTTTTTCGGGATTCCAAAGGGGACTTTTTACAAAAAGTCCCCTTTGGCAGGGTTTGGGGCGGAGCCCCATCGTAAGTGGCCTGGCAGTTGCTTGAAGCCAAAAACCCTGTTTGCGGGTTTTTCCGGCGGCGGGCTACTTATAATACGCCCTTACGCGGTTCACCGAGTTTTCCTCCATCTCCAGGAGTACGGGACCGCCTATAAACTGTGCGTCCTCTTTGCCGTCCTCTTTAAGCACGATAAAGTTTTTGCACAGCACCCGGCCTTCGGATTTTATCATGTTCATCGGGTCGTAGCCGCATATCGTATAGCCTCCGCTCGTCTTTTCACGCCTGGTACGCATGAAGTCGTCGAACCTGGCCGCCCTGGCCGCGCGGAACTCCGAAAGCCGCTGAGCAATCCCGCTGTCGGGTAAAATCGGCGGCTCAGGCACCTGGGCTTTTGCGTCAAGCGCGCCGGCTAAAATCTGACATACGCTCCGCTGTTCCGCGCCAAGCGCATGCGACAGGCTTATTCCCGCAAGTTTGGCCGCCAATACTATTAGCGCGCCCGTATAATAGGATATCCGCCTTGGGTCGAACAGCAGCTCGCCGGGGGATTCTATGATGGACAGGTAGCTTTCCGCCCTTTCATCGAACTTTTCGCCGCTTAGCTGGTTAAGGGCCGACATCCCAGCATATTCGGCCATGCCCTCCACGGTTTCCGTAAGGCGTTCGCAGTCGATAAACCCGCCTATTATGGATTCGCGGTAAAGCCTGAGGCCCGCGAACCTCCTTAGCAGGTTCCGGCCTCGCTCCTGACCGCCGCCGCGGCAGGCCGCCGCGAGCAGGCGGTTTTCCTCAAGCTTCACGCTAAAGTTCATGATATCCATCGGATAGCCGAGCGTTACCAGGTCGTTTGGAAACCTTGTTTCGCCGCTTTCCATCTGAAACGCGTGAAACATTTCATGAACCAGGTTGGAGGCGAATATGTCCGCGTCCCCGTCAACGCCATAGCCTATATTCCATATGGCAATGCGCCCTCCGCCGTACTCTATGCAGGTATTGCCCAAAAACCTGTTGTCACGCGGTATTACCTCGCCGTCCAGCCACACGGATTCATCGTTGTACAGCGCAAAGGGATACCTGTGAAAGCCCTCCCATATTTGGCTAAAGTCCACTCCGTCAAGCCTGGCCTTCATTCCGTCATACAATTTCCTGATTTCTTCGGCCATTTACCGCACCCCCTAAAAAATAAAGCGGAAGCGCTTCAACACTTCCGCCCCGCCTGTCAAAAAACCCCTGGGGATTGTCAAGGGGCGGACCCCTTGACTTTATTCCGGCTCCGGCGGCGTGTACGCCGGAACGGATGAAATCCAGAGGATTTCGTTCTTTGCAGGTTTCCCCGCCCGGGAGCCCGTAGGGCGAGAGGGGAAACCCGACTCCTCAAAAAAGTGGCGCAGCCGCTTTTTCGACACTCTGATTAGAACTTTGCGCCGTTGAGCTTTATGCCCGGGCCCATGGTCGACGCTATTACCAGGCTCTTTATATATGTGCCCTTGGCCGCCGCCGGTTTCGCCTTGACTATGGCGTCCATCAGGGTGTTCAGGTTGTCGGTTAGCTTTTCAACCCCAAACGATACCTTGCCGATGGGTACGTGCACGATACTGGTCTTGTCAACGCGGTACTCGACCTTACCCGCTTTGATGTCCGCGATAGCCTTTGCTATGTCAAAGGTTACGGTTCCGCTCTTGGGGTTTGGCATAAGTCCCTTTGGCCCCAGCACACGGCCGATGCGTCCAACGGTTCCCATCATGTCCGGCGTAGCCACGCATACGTCGAATCCAAACCAGTTCTCGGTCTGAATCTTCTTTACCAGATCGTCGTCGCCTACGAAGTCCGCTCCGGCTTCCTGCGCCTCGCGCGCCTTGTCGCCCTTTGCGAATACGAGCACGCGAACGGTTTTGCCCGTGCCGTTTGGCAGTACTACCGCGCCGCGCACCTGCTGGTCGGCGTGCCTCGGGTCAACGCCCAGGCGGATGTGCGCTTCAACGGTTTCATCAAATTTAGCCTTGGACGTGCCGATCACCGCCGAAAGCCCTTCTTCGGTATCGTACAGCTTAAGCTTATCGATTGTTTTCAGGCTGTCAATATACTTCTTGCCATGCTTCATTTCTATTCCTCCTACGTGGTGGTAGCGACCTCAGGTCTCCCACGATGTCTATCAGTCAACAACCGTTATGCCCATGCTGCGGGCCGTGCCGGCTATCATGCTCATCGCCGATTCAATGCTCGCCGCGTTCAGGTCGGGCATCTTCAGCTCTGCAATCTCTTTTACCTGCGCCTTTGTTATCGACGCGACCTTTTCCTTGTTGGGGCGGCCGGATGCGTGCTCAATTCCGCACGCCTTCTTGATAAGAACCGGCGCCGGCGGCGTTTTGGTGATAAAGGTGAACGAACGGTCCTGATAAACCGTTATTACTACAGGTATGATGAGACCCGCCTGTTTGGCGGTGCGTTCGTTGAACTCTTTGCAAAAGCCCATTATGTTTACGCCGTGCTGTCCCAGCGCGGGGCCGACCGGCGGCGCGGGCGTCGCCTTTCCGGCAGGGATCTGGAGCTTGACAAAGCCTGTGATCTTCTTCGCCATTTGAAAACTTCCTCCTATTATAATGTGGTGCGAGCGGAATTGCGGGATTTTTGCCCTTCCTCCCACTATGAAATCCGCAAAGCGGATGACATATCAAATTAATCTCAGCGGCGGCGCATTATCCATATCCGGCGCCGGCCATAGTTTAAAAAGGGCTATACAGCCCGTAAAAGGGAATCATTCGCATTCTAGCGGCCCGCGCGTACACACCGAAAAACCGCCGGTGCGGCGCGGCGCGATACCATAAAAAGCCAAGCCCCGCGCCGGCGCTAGTCGCGTAATTTTTGAACCTCAATAAAATCAAGCTCAACCGGCGTTTTTCTGCCGAACATTTCAACCACCAGCTTAACCTTTTGCTGATCGGTGTCAAATGACACCACGCTTCCGACAAAGTTCTCAAGCGGCCCCGATACCACGCGCACGCTCTCGCCTATCTCAAGATCCAGCTTGATGGGCAGGCGCTCGATGCCTATCGACGTAACCTCCTCGTCGGTGAGGGGAACGGGACGGCGGTGGTCGTACGACGCATCCTTGTCCGCGGAACCTCCAAGGGATATGTTCTTGGGCGGCTGGCCCACAAAGCCGGTTACTCCGCGGGTGTTGCGCACAATATACCACATCTCGTCGTCCATGATCATCTTGACCATGACATAGCCCGGAAACAGCTTCTGCTGTACGGTTTTGCGCTTTCCGTCCTTGAACTCGGCCACCTCTTCGGTGGGGATGCTTATCTCTACTATCCTGTCCTGAAGGCCCCTGTTCTCTATCGCCTTTTCGAGGTTGTGCTTTACCTTGTTCTCATAACCGGAGTAGGTATGTACCACGTACCACCTTGCGACGCTGTCGTCATCAGGCCTATGCTCCATAAACTTCTCCTTTTTCGCGGCGCGTCAAGAGGCCAGCGCGGACAAACCGGATAGCTGCGTCATTCCGAAATTAAATCCGAAATCCAACAGGCCTATTATTACCGCAAACACCGCCACAAACGCAAGAACCGTAAGCGTATAGGAAACCAGTTCCTTCCTAGTAGGCCAGGCCAGCTTTTTAGTTTCGCCGAATACTTCCTTAAAATAGCGGCCTATGCGCTTAAAGAAACCAATAAAACGGTTCGGCTTCTTTTCCTTCTGATTTTTGGCTTTGTCCTTTTCCATCTGACGTCACCTTTCTTATTTGGATTCCCTGTGAGCCGTGTGCTTGCGGCAGAAACGGCAATACTTGTTGAACTCGAGCCTGTCGGGGTCGTTCTTCTTGTTTTTAAACGTATTGTAATTTCTCTGCTTGCACTCGGTGCAGGCCAGCGTTATCTTTACTCGCATGATAATTCCCTCCCAATCGGTATAAGCGGCTAGCCGCATAGATAGCGAATTAAAATAACCCCCCTATGGGGGCACCTCATCTAATTTATCACATGGGGTTAACTGTGTCAACGATGATTTTATTAAATATACGCGGTTTTTTTAAGCCCGTATTCCTTATATGGCGCGTATTTAGATATTATATGCCCATACGCGCGGCGGCGCAAGCTTTGCGGGAGCATTCCTGTTCCCATATTTTATAATAAGGCTATAAATATATGTTCACCGCTCGGCGCATGTGCTATAATTATCCAAACATCATCAAAATACGCTATTTGGGGGGAACGATGGATATAATCCCGGCCCTGGACGCTGGCGGACAAATCAAGGGCGGCGGCCTCAGTTCTTTTTGGCTTAAGATTATCGCCTGCGCCGTCATGCTTGTCGACCATTCCGCACTGGTGGCTCCGGCTACGCTTGGCGGCTGGTATACGGCGATGCGGTGCGTGGGCCGGATAGCCTTCCCGCTGTTTGCGTATCAGCTTGCGAGCGGTTATGCGCATACCTCCGACGTCAGGCGGTATATGCTGCGCATGGCGGCCTTCGCAATCATTTCCCAGGTGCCGTTTTATCTTTTTTTGTCGCCTGTTTCGCACGGCGTAGGGCTCAATATATTCTTTACCCTGCTGCTTGGCATAATGTGCGCGTATGTAAACGACAACTGTCCATGGAAATGGGCTGCCGTACTGTTCTGCGGGCTTACAATAGTTGCGGGCGAAAGCTTAAATGTGGACTATGGCGCGTGGGGCGTTACTCTGGCGTTCATGTTCTGCGCCTGCGGATCCGACAGGCGGATGGCGCTGGCCATGTTTGCGGCGCTTGCCGCAATTAAGTTCGTGCCTCAAATGCTGGCCGCCCCTTCGCTGGCGCTGTCATATTATCTGCCAATGATGCTTTGCACCCTGGCCTCCTCGGCGCTTATGCTGGCCCACAGCGGGCGGCGCGGCAGGAGGACGGGGCTTAAGGTATATATCTTTTATCCCGCGCACCTGATGCTTCTGTACGCCGTCAGGGTCCTGTTCGTGCGGTGAATAGCGGGACTTGTGCCGGGATAGAATCAAACTGAATAAAATATTTTGTTATACGGAGGGACACTATGGAGATCAACACTGCCGACGCGCTTGAGTACATCACTGAGAAATTCCGCGCCGAAGGAGACTTTGCGTTTATACCTGAGGACGACCTGAGCAAGGTCGTTGCTTCCCTGCTGCAGATCGACAATGGATATATGTCCGAGGCAGGGGTTTACGACGGCGGGATTTATGATGAGGACGAGGCCTACGAAATGCTTTCAAAGGGCATTCAGGACAGCTTTCCCCAATATAAGATGTACGCCATGCGCATTACCGAGGATTACATGGACTTTGCCGAGGAGTATCTCGCCAGCATAGACGCGATAGACTGGGAATAAACGCATACTGAGTCCGGCGGGCCGAGGCTCCCTGAAACCTAACCCGGCATCCCTTCCGGCTGTTTAAAGGCGTGAAACGGGGGATCGTTTATACCACATCGCGGACGGGGCGAAAAACCAAAGGCTTCCCGCTATCGGGCCGCCCCGCAAAGCACGCGGAAGGTCAAATGGGCGCCTTAATAGCGCTCTAGGAACGTCCGGCTCTTTGATAACAGGGGATTTGCCGGCAATGACGTAAGGTAACAGGAGCATATATTTAAAAAGGTGAAACGCATAATTAAAAAGGCGCCGCGGGCGCCTTTTTAACCCTTTAGGGTTCCCGCCTGACGGGGAACCCATCGTTATGCGCTAAAGCGTCCGGTACGTCCGCTTCACATGGCCCTATACCAGCTCAATGATAAGCTGGGCAGTGTGCCGCTTTGTGCCATTGGCCGCGCCGCACGTTACAATATCAAAGGCCAGCGAAGCGCCTAAAAGGCTGGGAGTATTTGACGAAAGCCAGCCGCGCAGCAATTCGGGAAGGGCGTCAAATGAAAGCGGATTTCCGCCCTGCCCGCTTATATGGCCTATCGGTATGGCTACCTGCGCCGAATTGGGATTACCATTTAAACGGTATTGGTATGAAACCGTTATGTCCACCGCCGAGCCATGGGCCTCCTTCCGGCTGGCCCGCGCGTTCGAACCTCTGCCGTATTTGCAGAGCGTCTTTTCATTATCCAGCAGATCCCTGATTTGTATCAAAAGCTCCTCGTTATCAAACCATCGCGTATCGCCGCCTGTTTTGATCCCGCCTATTATGCTCTTGCCCGCGCTCTCCGCCAGGGCGTAAATCCACCCAAGGCAGGCGGTTTTAGTCCTGAAGACAAACGCCGGATTCACAGGGGTTCCGGACAGTATGTTTTCATTTCTTACTATATATACGCTGGGCTTGGCGCAGTCATGGGCGTTCGTTGAAATATTTTTTAGTTCAAATACGAACTCGGACTTATCGCCAAACGCCGGATGCGATCCATCGCGCCCTGGCAGGATATAGGGCTGCGCGGCCGTATAGTCCGACGGGCAGCATATGTTGTTAAGCGTTATATTCATTTGCGTACCCGAGATGAACTCAGCCTTTCCAAAATACGTGTTCGGACGGTCGGTTTCGTCGGGTATGACTTCCGCGGGCTCTACTTCCTTGTCAACCCAGGCGTTCCAGCTTTCGGCTATATGGCCGGCAAGCTCGCCGAACGTGCCGTAGGCGCCGGCAAAGCTTTCCCCGCGCCGCTCTATTGCCTCAAGCAGCGGTTCCCTTACGTGCATGTACTGCGCAAGATAGTCGAACAGGTCAAGGTGGGATGATCCTAACCCCGGCGATTTCTGCCTGAGGTCAACCCTAATATACCAGCTGTCCTGAGGCGTTGCCTTGCCATAGCAGTTCAGCCTGTAATTCCAGTTAGCTCCATCGCTGTCAAGTTTAACGCTGTGTCCCATGAGCGTCGGGGTTTCAGGCAGGCGCTTTTCAGGACGCGGCCAAGCCAGCTCGCCCTGGAGATAGTTTCCGTTGTTGATTTCCACGGGATATATGAATTTCAGCCAATCCGAGCTTTCATATTCGCCCTGCTTTGAGATATTATACTCCATTTCGTCGACTATGAGCTTTACTCCAGGCTTAATCTGGGTGTATTCATCCTGATACCTTACGATAAGCTGCAAATCCTTTGAGGGACTTTCATACGTGCCGATCTTGGAGCTTTCCGCCGTGCACTTATCGCTGTCAACCGCTGCCCGCGTCGTAAATCTGAATAGAGGACTGCTCTCGTTGCTGCTAATTTTAACTCTGTACTGTGACACAATGTCAATGTCGTTTGCGTAGGCGGCATTCCTCATCAGACGGTCTTCCATCAGCTTCCTTGCGTTTTCTATGGGCGTTTGCGAATCCTTTTCAATATGCGTAAGCTGTTTTGAAACGGCCTTCGCAAGCACCTTTTTAAGCTTAATGAGGGCGTCCAGTTTGTCGGCTGAAACCTTTCCGGCTATTGATGAAATGTCCGCCCCGAGCATGTTTTCATAATCCTCAAGGAAGGTTTCGCCCCATCGGTGCATATCTATATCGGCAAAAACCTTCTTTACAGGGGGTTCATTCAAAATGCCCGAATTATCCAGGTCCTTAACATTAACCGGACGGGTCATAAGCTGCGTGCTAAGAGGCTTGAATGCCAGAAATTCCGGCGCAAACGAGGGATAATGACCAAAACTTGCTTGGGTAATATATCCGTTCACGTCCATGGTTACGCCGTAGAGCTCGTTTTCATCCTTTTTGTACGCTATATGGAGTCCCTGATATACCGACTCGGCGCCCCTGACAAAGGCTTTGAGGTTCGTATCCTGATCCACGCTTGGGGATATCTCATCGTATGGGATTATCGTGGACGCAACCTCGGATAAACCGCCGGGCAGCCCATCGTTTGAGATCGCCAGCTCAAGCTTTATGGGGAACGGCTCTTTGGGAAGCGTTTCGATTCCCTGGGCTATTGGCAGAATAATTGACAGGGCGTCGGGCCTGGTGGATGAAGCGCCCGAAATATAGTTTGCCAGCCTTTCGCCATAGGTGATCAGTTCGTTCTTATATTGCGTAATGTCTATATTGCCCAAACCAAACGTTGTACGCGCGCTAAGGTTTACGCCAGGATAGAGAAGCTGGTTGTACGCCCTTTCAAGCATATTGACCGAATCCTTGAGTAAACGGTCTTTGTCCTCAAGCGGAGTGAACCTGACTTCCACGGCCGGCTTGCCCGTACTTACGTTCCTTATCACCCTGTATGTAATGGTTTGCCCAGGCCACTGATGCAGGCCGATAGGTTTTTCATTATTTTTTAAGACCGCGGGCGAATCCCAGCCGATGGTCTCCGCCTGATTACCGAGCACGTCTCTCAGGGTAAAGTGCAGCATTGTTCCCTCGCCAACCTTATCATAGGGATAGCTTGGATCCAGGAGGAATCTGCTAAGGGGCACGATGGTCCTATACTCCCAGTATCCGCCCATGTCATATGGGAAAACTGGGGCCGAGTCGCCGCTTTCCATGAACGGCCCTTCACCCATGAGCCTGTATCCGCCTATGCTGAAAAGTTCCCTTGTATAGCTTGTTTTGTCGCCTGGTATGTGTTGCGGTTTGTCCGCGTATGCTTTCATTGCCGCGCTCCACCTTGGATGCACGGGCTGGTATTCGCCAAGGTCCGTGGTGAAGTTTATTACCTCGCCCAATTCGGTTGTGTTCCTCACCATTGCGCAGTTTATCCAATTAACGGCCCTATTGTATTCTACAGCGGGGATATTCGCGCTGTCATTCTCTATGCTTATCATAAGATACAGCTGCGCCTGTTTCTGAGAGTCGAATATTTCCATGGGCAGCGGTCGGCCGTTTATGTTTTCCAGCCTCAGGTAATAGCCGCCGCCTCCGACCACGCTGCATTCCCATAATAGCCGGAGAAATTCGCCTGTGTCGCCCTCCTCCATCGTCGATATATGGTCATACCCGCCGGCGGATCTGAGCACGGGCTTTCTATGGGTTTCCACTGAGAGGTTTGTCTGTATTATCGAACACCCCCGTTTGTTGAGCTCATCGCTCACCAAACAGGTCTGCATGCCCGATATGGCGGGCGATTTATACATCAGCTCCACGCTTATACGGGCGGGGTCGTTTAAGTATTCGCCAAGCTCGTTGAGCGCCTTTATAAGCGTCTGCCGGTTTTCAGCGTCCGCTCCGTACACATTAAACGTATATGGATCGCCGTCCACTTTGGTCACGGCTATGGGGATCAGGCAGCCCCACCTTCCGGTGATTCTGCCCCCGCGCTGGTCAGTAATTAAGGGATAACCTCCCGTAACGAGCATTGCCTCACGCAGGCCGTCTGAAATTTTATGAATGGTATCGGATGCATCCGAATTCTTTCTCTTATGCAGGTAGCCCGTAGAAGACGAGAAGTACTTTTCAACCTTCTCAAAGGCGCGCTCCTGTTCAAACAGCGAACCCGGAATTTCCACATAGCTCTCGGGCAGCAGCCCTTCGATTGTATCAGGTTCTATATAGTCTCCAAGGCCTGTATTCTCAAGCCACAGGCAGTTTGGATCATCGCGGTAGAACTCAACGGATATCGGGTGGTTCCTGACTACGGGGAACTGCTGGCCTATGAACTTATACAAGCCCGTGGTTTTGTTTAACTCCCTTATGTCCGGTACGCGCAGCCCCTGCAGCAGGAACCTCGACGCAAGCGCCGCTGTCCGGCCGGTAAAGGCGTCGCCCATCACATCGTTAATATACATCTCAACAGGAAGATTCCTGATGTTTGCCGTAAGCGTCTGGCGTGCCATATAATTGTTAAACCCTCCGCTTTCGATGGCGCCGGCCAGGTCCTTTACGCTTATGTGCCTTTTTGCGACCAATTCCTTTAGATTAGTTGCTGTTTCAACGCTTATCGAAGCGTTTTCAAGTGTAATAGATACTAGCGGCATAAGAGGGAGCTGAGCGATTACGGCGTCGTCGATCTGGCTCCCGTGTCTGCTTTCAACTGTAAGGCGGGTTCTCAGGGAGTTGATGTTTATATCGGATTTTACCGGTATTTCCACGCTGGGCAGCCGCCATCCATCGCCCCTCAAATACAGATAATCCGAAGTATTAGCGGATAAATTGTTTATCTCCTTAAACCGTGTGTAAAATTCATCCCATTTTGGTATAACGCCATGGTCAACCTCAAGCAGATAACACATCCTTGATAGGCTCTTTACCGTATCGCCAGGCCGCGTATACCAGCGCGGCGTTGCGTCCGCCGGAAGCACTATCTCCCGACCTGTTCCGGTATCTATCCAATCCTGCGAGATATCGGGATTATTTTCGAGAATAAGATTTGCATAATATTGATAGCCGTCCTCAATACAGTCCCCAAGGTATCTGCTGAAGTAAAGCGCCGCCGCCTGTCTAAGCTGCAAGCCCTCGCCATAGAAGATCATATCCTCCAGTCCGATGCTTCCCCTATTATCCATAAGCATGGCCTGATTTTGAACGCTTTCCAGGATATCCCGCTTCTCCATGCCATAGCTGTTCATTATATTTATAAGCAGGTCGTTTTCCTTTGTTATATACTCCAGTTTGGGGAACTGAATACTGCCGGGCTGTATTCCAAGCTCCGGATTCCGCCTAAGAATATCCTCGGCGCTTATTCCAAGCTCTTCGTGGCGCGGTATAAGCTGGCCAGCTTCTATACTCCGCTCGTTGAATTGGCTGCCGAGACTGCTGTGAAGCTCCATCAAAAGCATATGGAAATAGTTGAGGAACACCAGCTTGGATATTGGCTCCCAGTTTCCGTCAAACGGAAAGCTGTTGGGGTCAACCGGTTTGTACGAGTCGCTGTTTGGATCCGCGTTGAACTGGCCCAGATAACGGTCCAAAAATTCCATGTAGTTTCCTGGAACGTAATTCCACTCCTGGAATCTTCTTTCTTCTTCATATACGCCTTTGTTGCGGTAATACATGGTAATCGGCGGGGGCATTGGCAGGGCTACCATATCGTCGGCATGTATAAGGTCTTTAAGTTCTTCCCACCGTGTTTGAACATAAAATGTCACGTTGTTTTGGAGGAACTCGTCGAGCATATCATAGCTTAAGTTTAAAATATCGTCATACGAGCCGGCTTCCGCCTGTTCCCTGGTTATTACTCCGTCTGTTGTTATGCTCTGCGTCAGCCAGTTCGCCATAACCCCAAGCAGCTCCCTGAATTCCTCATTTCTCATGCAGGGAATGAACGCTACGCAGTACTCGTCCTCACCCTTGCTTCTAACCCTCTGGATTGTGGGGTTCTCTATTGAGAAGATTGGCAGCAGTCGCATTTCGAACACACTGATCGATTTGTCGCCGCCCAAGCGGCCAGTATTGAACTTAATACCGCCTTGTGTTAATTTGGCCGTCCTGCCTTTGGCGATCCACGGAGGATTTGAGTCGCTGCCAATTTCCAGCGCCATATGCGCCCTAAGCGTGACGTTAAATTTATACCACAGTATTTGACCAGCAACCGTGACCTCAATGTCAAAGCTCATCTTTATCGCTTTATATGCCTCGATCTTGGCCGCCGCCGCCGCTTTAGCCTTTGCGTAAAGCGTCAGGCCCAGATGCTTGAAGCCCACGTACACCACAACCTCGCCGACTACCCCGATGGTCGCGCTCAGCGAATAGTACAGCGACTGGTCGTTTGGCAGTCCCTTAGGCTGATAAAAGGCGAGCAGCCCGTCAAAGATTCCATACAGCATAAGCGAAGCGCCTATCCTGTAGCCGAATGTAACGCCGCATTTAAAGCTTCCTTCAAACGTCCTTTCAATTCCAAGCGAAAGGCCAAGCCCCATTAAAAGCACCGTTGTAAAGGCGCCGTTGTGTACGGCGGGCAGGTTCTTCGCCGACGCGGCGTCGAGATAGCCCAGCTTTATTCCGCCATACCCACCGAACACTCCCACAAACAGGCCGAACGACTTTGAAAAATCCTCGCCCTTTGGGAACCCGAAGTCGATGTAGAACTTGCCGTCGGTGTATACCTCGGCGTACATCTTGCCAAGGATTATAACAAAGGTGCCGAAGTCCAGCCTTCTGATCTTGTCGGGCACCACGAATTCGGCACGGAACATGCCAACCGATTCCGACACCTTTTGATACTGAAGGTCAACCAAAAGCCCCTTAAGCATGGAGATGGCGCCGCTTGCATTTTCGTCAACCTTTACGCGTAAGCCATACAGCTCGGGATGCGCGATGAGGATATGCGAGCGCAGCCCTCCCAGCAGCTCGAATTCGGTGCCTACGAAAAAGCCTGTGGAATCGCTAAACGCTATATCGGGTTTTTGGCCCGTTCCGCTAAGCGCTAACAATTTTTTTAGTTCGTTGGTCTTATCCTCGGTGGACGCCGCCGCCATAACGCCGCTTAGATCCAGCTTATAGCCCATTCCCAGAAAGTCGAGGTCAAACACCGGGCCGCTGCCAGTGGCCGCGGGCGGCTGACCGTCAACGGCGTCCCACGTGAGGGGATCGCTTTCCGAGTAGCTTTCGTCCAGGAATTTTCCCGTCAGGACCATGAACACCTTCTTGTCCGAGGACGCCGCCGCCTTTTTATAGGTAACGCCTATCCTTTCAATTTCCATTATGCCAGGTATGGATTTATTGACCTGATACAGCAGGGATACGCTTTCGTCGGTCATATCGTACTGCAGGGAGACATCCGAGAGGTTTATATCGTTTAGCATCGCCCACGGGCCGGTAAGCTTGAAGCCCTGGTTTGGATTAACCTGGCTGATCAGGCTTTCGACAACCTCCCCAAAGCTCATACCGCCCAGGGACAGCGTGAGTATATGGTGGTCTGCGCTACCAACTTTTCTTTTCCCATAGCTAGCTTGCGCATACAGGTCTTTAAACTGCACCTGAAACTGGAACTCCCTGTTATTTTTATCAAAGAAATCGTCAACCTGGGCAGCCACTTTAAACGCTCCAAGCTGGAACATGAGCATAGCCGCTGCAAACAGGCTGGACTGGTTATCCTCCGTTTTTTCCTTTTCAAGATGGATATAGCCCTTTGCTCCTCCGGCAAGGTTCTTGCCCAGCACCTCTATGTTCCAGCCGCCCTCAATGCCGGCTTCAATTTTAAACCTGTCGCCCTTGCCGCTTATCCCCATGTAAAGATCCGTAAGCTTAAGCCCGTTAAGGCCCGTGTCCTTGTCGTTGTCAGGTATTTGCCTTCTCATCACCTGCTCGACAAGCTGCAGCAGGTTTACCTCGCCGCTGCCCAGGCCGCCTTCAAACCACCAGTCCCCGTTATCATAGTCCGCCTCAAGGTCAAAGGAGAACGGCTGGGGCTGCTCCCCGCCCTCAGGCGGCGGGCCGTCCGGGGCAGGTTCGTTGAATGATAAGGAACCGCCCAGGGAGAAGGCTTTTCCGCCCTGCTTTATGTCGGCGCTTGCGAATATCTTTTTAAGGTTGACGGGAAGGTCGCCTATGCTGAACTGGATCAGATCGTCAAGCTCAGCGTATATGCTGAAGGAACGGCTGCCTGGCGAGGCATATACGTCCAGCCGGCCCAGCTGGTTATCGGCAGCCGGATGGGCGTCGCCGTCTCCCGAGCCCCACTCCCGTGGAATGTCCGCGCCGAATTCGCCGGCAAGCTGTGAAAGCGTGATCTGTTCTTCGGGGCTTTCCCACGGATCGTCCGACCAGACGAGATGCGCTTCCATATCCATGTCGGGCAGGTCGGCCGACGCGTTCAGCTTCAGCGTTGTATCGCCTATGCCAAAGCTCAGCTGGCCCGCCGCGTGCGCGGTCATAAGGTATTCGTCTAAGCCGGAGCCCCAGGTCACCTGCCAAAGTATGTTTAGGGAGTCCAGGCTCGCCTTTGGTATCGGCAGGTTCCACGGCTTTGATATGCTGAACAGCGCCTGCATATCGGATAGGGACATGCTGAAATCGTCTTTCACGTTCGCGCCTACCCTCAGCCTGTATAGCTCGAAAAAGTCAAGGATATCGGCGGGCATGGAATCCGCAGGCAAAAGCTCGCTCCCGCCCTCGCTAAGCCCTGCAAGGCTTCCGAAAAAGTTGATTATGTCAGAAATCCCAAGGCCGGTTTCAAAGTCGGCCGTAAGCGGCCAGTAGTTGTTGCTGCCAAACAGCGGCACGGTGAATTTAACAGGGGTTGTAAACCCTCCCGGCTGCATCTGTATGGTTATATAGGCAAGGCTTATGCGGTCGAAGGATTCGCCTTCCGGATCCTCATCGCCGCTTACCAGGCACAAATCCACGTCGCAGGGGATGGGGGTCGCGCTCCCCGAAATAGCCTGGAACATGTCGTTGATTACCTTGCCCAGGTTAACCTTAAGCTCGAACGGCATGGAATCCTCAAACGAGAAGCCGTCCGGCAAGCCCGCCCTGCCAGTAATGGGGATTGAGGTATTGGAATCGCCCGAAATGGATTCGATAAGGCTTGCGTAGATGCTCCAATCGGTTTCCGTGCCGCCTGTGAAAAATATCCGCGCGTTCTTAATCGTAAAGGGTTTATCCGAGTAGGCTGTATCGGAGGTGGCTGTCAGCCTGATCTTGCCGCTTTCGAAAGGCTGAATCTGGAAATACTGTAGTATGCTGTCCTTATATACATAGAACCCATCCTCGACCACACGGCTTTGCGGCAGGCCGCCGAAAAACGAACTGAGCGTCCCCACCGCTTCAAGTTCCAGCCAAAGCTCAAAGTACACGTGTTCCTCCCTTTCACTGAAATGCATATTAACCTCTATGGTGTCGCTTGCGTCTTCGGCGTTTGTAAGCGGCGGCAGGCTCAGGTTGGCCTTTGCGTCAAATGGCTCCGGCTCGCTGCCCAGCTGCCCTGTTATAAACGTTATGGTGTCGCAGCGCGTCATGTCGAACAGCGGGTCTATATCCGTCAGGTCATAGTCCGGGTATTCGGCAAACCGGTTCAACGTATAGTGCGTCTGTTGTTCACTATCTTGATTCATCTTTAATAAATCTATAAATTCAAATATGTTCATGTGTTAGCTCCTTTCTTAGCTTGCTCTGCCGCGCTTAATGGCGCGCGGACGGTCCGTATCGGCGGCAGGGGATTTGCCGCTGTTTTTGTTGCTTTTCCTATAATCAAACGGGGACTGCTTTGTTTTGATGTTTGTGCAGTCTGTTGTGGATGAGTCGTCTTCTACGACACTAGACGTTATATCAAAGCAGTGATTACTCCAGCCGTCATCCCCAGGCGTATGTGAAGAGTTATTATATTGGAGTGCCCTGAAGCACAAATTACCGTTGCCATTCTTCTGTAATATGCTATAAATGGGCGCTTTTGTTTTATACAGGCCATAACTCCTATTACTATTCTTAACGGTATCATTTAAATTGGCATAGATGGAGTGCTCGCTTCCATTAACCATATTGTTTTTTTTAAAATAGCAATATGTGGCGTTGAGAAAGTTGCGTCCAGGATGGCCATGTTTGTTATCATATCCCGCGCTTATGGCAACCCCCTGCGGTTTGTAGTTGCTGAGGAAGCCGCTATATATTTGCCACTTATTATCGACGTCAACGCCTTTAGTTTTAAAATATCCGCAGGATGTTAAGTCGGCTCCGTGGTGAGGCGCGGTCATTACGTTTGCATCAACGTATTTAGTTTTGTCTGAGATAGTATTTAAGTGAGCCATTGTCTCCACTGTAGCGTCGCCCGTCATTAGGTATTTGCCCTTTACTGTGTCCCATAACGAGACTATGGAAGCGCGATTCTCCAGACTTCTGTCAACGTCCGAGATGCTATCAATTGATGTATCCAGCAAACATAGAAACCGGATTACTACATTCTCTATGTTCTGAAGCTCTATATCTTTTCCATTTTTATCAATCAGCAAACGATCGGGCTTAGTTGCAGCAGCACCAAAATTGTTAAAGGTCTTCGTTGTTTTATCTCCGCCGTAATAAAACGTACCCACAACCGCGGGGCTTAACTTTTGTTCATCAATTTTATGAGTTATGCTATTGTAGCTTATATTTGAATCCTTCATTATTGTTTCTAGATCGTCATTCATTTTAGGTGCTGTGTGGGAGACCTCCTTCAAAATATTATCAAGAGTTAAAGGCTTTGTGCCTTTTTTATCAATCAATTTATATCCTCTTTTTAACTTTTGTATGGCTATTCTTTTTTTTTGATGGCATTTAAGATAATAT
>DBFNRV010000025.1:0-32822 GCA_048421225.1 Christensenellales bacterium
TACTCGAAGGTGCTCAGAGCGTCCCTATAGTTCTCGTCCGTAATGCCCTCGGGCATGCCCTCCTTGTCCTTGATGTACAGGTAAAATTCGTGGAGCACTTGGTCAAAGGTAGGCTTTGCGCAGCCGGACAGCAGTACCAGCGCGGCCAACAGGACCATGGTAGTTATGCGGATCACCATTTTATTTGACTTTGACATATAATCCTCCCCTTATGGCTGCTGCAAAAAATAGTTGTAAATCCAGTCGTAAATCATCTTGATTTGTCTGCACCGCTATGTACGGTTTCACGGGGATACAGCCTTAATAAAAGCTTGAAGCGATTCTATAAGCCAGTCGGCTTTTTATGTGGGAAAAGCGGGAGGGTTTCTCCCGCTTCTTTACCCGAGAGTGTACCTAAAAAGCTATCTATGCCCAGTCATATTGGCATCAGTCGTCCAGGTCCCTGAACTGCCGCCATTGCTCCAATAACCACGAAGCTTCCGGCCCGGTTGGTGTGAATGCGGGGTTTGTCGTTATCAGAGGGGTCTTGCCAGTTGTGTCCTCCTCAGACTCTTCGACAATAAAATTGTACTCAAAGGGGCTTAGTGCGTCCCTATAGTTCTCGTCCGTAATCCCCTCGGGCATTCCTTCCTTGTCCTTGATGTACAGGTAAAAGTCGTCTAGCACCTGGTCAAAGGTAGGCTTTGCGCAGCCGGACAGCAGTACCAGCGCGGCCAACAGGACCATGGCGGTTATGCGGATCACCATTTTATTTGACTTTAACATATAATCCTCCCCTTATGGCTGCTGTGAAAAATAGGTATAGATCCAGTCGTCGAGCTTTATAAAGCCCTTCTCATTGTTAACTATGCCTATTATCCTGTCGTTGCGGTCTATGACAGGTCCCCCGCTCATGCCGCCTAAATATGGCCTTTGAACGCGCACCATTCGCCGGCCCGTGCTGGTTACATTGCCCGCAACAAGCTGCATGTCAACATTTCCGCCAATAAGCCCTACATACCCCTGGCCCCGGGTCCATTGGCCGTTTAGGCTCGAGCTGCCAACCCCGCGCATGAGCAGCCTGCCTGGCACTATATTGGCGTCCCTGACGTTGATTATGCCCCAGTCGTCGTTGACGTCGCCGTTTGCGAACCAGTCTCCCCCCACTGTCGAACGCGTCCATTGCGCGCGTCCGTAGGGTTCCTGTGGGGCGTCAAGTCGCCATGATGGAATTATAACCATATCCTGCGACCAGCCGTCGCCTGGAGTATAGAGGTTGTGTCCCGCTGTGGCAAGGCTTTCATTGCTAATTTTAAATGCCGAGCCGACCCAAAGCGCGCCTTCGCTGCGGTATATCAGCTTAAAGGTGGTGCGGGTGTTGGAATAGTTCTGGGGGTTGGGCTCATTCCATGTATACGGATATTCGTTCGGCCTGATCTTCGGCCCCTGGCTATAATCGGAATTATCTTGGCCGTTACCCTCCAAGGGGTCAAGCTGTTCAACCAGCTCGTCTATGTGTGATACATCCTCCTGGGTAACCTCGCCCGAAAGAGGGTCATATGATACGGGGCCATTGGAGGGTATATATGGCTCGGAGCTGTCTTTGGTTAGCTCATCAAGCTCCTCGTCAGTGATCGTTACTCGTTCCCAGCTGGACCTGATCTCCAGTTCTTGATCATAATCAGCATTATTTTGACTATTACCCTCCATCGGTTGAGACTGCTCAACCAGCCCGTCTATATGCGATACATCCTCTTGAGTAACCTCGCCCGAAAGAGGATCATAAGAGACGGGGTCGTGGGAGGGTATATATGAGTCGGAGCTGTCCTTGGTCAGCTCATCAAACTCCGCGTCAGTGATCGTTACGCGTTCCTCGCTAGGTGTTGCGTGTTGGGCAATGTAGTAAAGCAATTCGGTTGCGGCGTCGCCGCCATATTCCAACATCCTGTCCCAATCCTCATCCGATACATCCTCGGGGAATGTGCCAGGTTCGCAGAAATAAAACTTTTGTATGGTAACAAGCACATCCTGCGGTACATCCGAGTTGGGAGTAGCGGCCGCGCCTTCGTCTAAAGCCTGCGGTGATGATAACGCCGCAACTAAAACGACCGCTATGAACAGGGAAAGTATTCGTTTAAGTAATTTATACATAACACACCTCCTTAAATAATGGATAAATATATTGTATGCTCAAATGTAATTCTTGTCAATCAATTTGATATAATTTATAGTTAATATAATTAATTCATCAGCTTCAATCACGAACACGTTAGATAAGCCCTTATATTAACTCAGCCCCTTTCTTCTAAAGACGTCCGCTCACGCTATTTTAAGTTGGACAGGTGCGAAAGCGGGTTTAATCGCTTCGCTTTATTTATCTCGCTTACAGGTGATTATTCAGTCCAATTTTTGATCTGCGCTCAGAAAGCTTATTTTGTTAAACATAAAATGATTCCGCGTTTTGGGGATGATGTTAAAATCACAGATCAGAGGCTGTGCGCCAGCTAACCGTTTAAAACCAATACCAAGTCATTTTACATAGACAATTTTATCATAATTATAACGGAGGATGTATAGCGGTAAAAAGAAAATGGACTTCATAGAAGCCCATTTGTAAGGTTTAAGAGGACTAAGCTTATACAGCAAAGCTATTCATCCGATGAGAGCCCGCGCGCCCAGCTTATGACACGGTTGGCGGAATCGGTATAACAGTTTGAAAGCGCTACTACAGCAACCCTCTTCCCTGGGTTTACACAGATGCCGCAGTTAAAGCAGCCAGTCCCGCCGTTATGGAATATCAACCCCAGGGACGGGAACAAAAACCAGAATAGGCCTATTTCCTGCCTGGCGCCTATATCCGTAACAAATGCCCTGCTCTGATGGCAGCTTTTAATTATAGGATTGCCTTCATCCATTTGAAGGCTGGCGTAATTCAACATATCGTCCAGCGAGGAAACAAGATAGCCCGCGGCTATATAAACGTCGTCCTCGTCCCAGCCCCAATACTCGCCTGGCGAACCGTCCTCCCTAATTCCCTCCAGGTTTCTTGGCGGAGCCAGCGTATAGGTATCGTTAAGCTCCAGCTCTTTTAATAGATCCTCCATCAATCGGTTAAAAGGGCGTTCATAGGCTTTTGAGAGGACATAGCCTACCACTGTGGCGCCCAGGTTGGAGTAGGTAACGGGATAATCCCTATCGGCAAGTTTAATAGAGCTTATGGTTTCAATTAGTTTACGTTCATCTATATGCCTATATGGATTGCCTAGCTTTATGCGGCCATGCTCGTCATATTCGTCCTCGCCGTCGGATGGGTAGCCGGACGTATGCGTAACAAGCCTTTTAACGGTGGGGTAGTATTTTCCACCGTTGAGTTCCGGAATATACTTGGCTATGGAGTCCTCCATGCTTATCTTTCCTTCGTTGACCGCTTTTGCGGCAAGCATTCCGACAAAGGTCTTGGTTATGGATCCGATCTCGTAATAGTACTTTTTATAGGGTTCCGGACCGTCCTTTCCAAAGAGATACTTTTCGCTTATACCATCCTTAATTATTCCGACTGAAAGCTTCATTCCAGGGTTCAAAGCGATATCCTGCTCGATTTCCCGTTTCATCTTCTCGTTAATTAGCATAATCAACCTCCATTGCATTGATTGCCAAACGGCTATGTTAAAGACATATTATCGTTTTTTTGCTTCGTATTCAATGCATGTGCTAAAATATTATAGTTTTACTGATTATGCGGGAGCATAAGAACGGGGGATTCCGGCCGGCTGCGGCAAGAATCCCTTATGCGTTTTATATTTGATTTTGCGCTTATTTATTTAAAAGCCATATGGCCAAATTCAGATAACCGGCAAATGTAACCCACAAAAGGTAGGGGATTTGCAGCAGCGCCGCGGGCCGGTCGACCTTCCAAAATGAAACGATCATCACTATTATCAAAATCCAAAGGCCGATCAGCCATATAAAGGAGAAGCCAAGAGCCTGAAAATTAAAGAACAAAAGGCTCCAAAGAAAGTTTACAGCCAGCTGAACTCCGAATATGATTAGGGCTTGCTTCCATCCAGGTTTGCCGCTCAGGTAAATACGCGCCGCGCCTATTCCCATAAGAAGGAATAGCACGCCCCAAACTATTGGGAATACGATGCCCGGCGGGGTAAGCGGAGGTTTTGCCAGCGCTTCGTAAGCCGCCATGCTGTTTTGAGTAAGGATTCCAGCAAGGGCGCCTACAGCTTCGGTAAATAATATAAATACTACATATGGTTGCCATCTAAATTTTTTCAAAACAATCACCCCTTTTAAGTATATTCTGTATAGAGCCATTTATACGGCGAAGGTTTTATTTTTGCTAAAACCCATTGCAAATTAAACTAATCGCAGCTCTAAACTGAGGATAAAAAATATAAATCGATTCCAACGGGCCTTGTCAGCGGCATATTGCTAGGAAGTATAAAGCGTTTTAATAATTTATATTTATATCATAATTTGATAAACGTGCGCTTTTAATCTAATAAAATATTTACGCATTGCTGATTGCCAATAGCTAACGGCCAATTTAAGCACGCCCTTTATCAAGCCATACGTATGGGGCTTAATAGCGGCAAAAAAAAGGCCGACAAGTCAAATTTCGACCATTATCGATATTGACTTAATTCAGTCTGTCGGATAAGATTATAAAGTAGAATAACATATACTATCAAATAAAATATCAATAATTTTAAGCTAACGGTTAATGCCAAGTCAGAGATTTTCAACAATAAACCGGCAATAAAGGGCGGCCGGAGAATATACTGTAACGACCTGCAAATAAGAAAGGAAACCAAGTTTGAAACACATTAAATCACTGCTTTGCGCCGTGCTGGCGGCTGCGTTTATCCTTGCTCCGGCCGCGCTTGCGGCGGAACAAGCGCATGACGCGGTGAATCCGGTCGCGTGCAACCACATCTATAGCAGCGAGCCAACTGCAACGGGGACTCTGTATATAGACCAATCATCTACACGACATATTGTGACTACGTTTGAATCTTTTGAATGCGTCAGATGCGGATATCTAAATACCGAGTATGACGAATCGTACTATCAATACCACGAGCGGATGATGTACAGCGCGATTTGCGGCGGTACAACGCATTATTATAGACACAAGTGCAAGCAATGCCGAAGGCTCATGGGCGAAACCACTGTGCCATGCCCGCGCCCTGGAAACTGTCCAGGATTGCCTTTATCCATGATATTGCTGCCAAAATAACGTAGTAAGCGAAGCGCTATTTTCGGCCGCCCTTTATAACTATGGAAGGAGAGTAACCATGACGTTTATAAAGCAGCTTCTCAGGTCGCCCGTAAGGATCGTGGCGTTTATACTTTTACTAGCCCTGTCGGGCGCAATGCTATGTATTGGCCTCAACGCATATGTTGGCGTTAATGGGCAGGTAGCGGAGCTGAATGAAACCTATACGACTATAGCTGTTCCGGATTATAGGATGACGGAATATAGTATTACCAATGACGTATTAACGCTAGAGTCCTTTGCAGAGTCCCTACAGGAATACCTCAACGCGTCTTCCGAACGCAGTCAGTTAATAAAGGGGGCAAAGGAGGCCGCCGAGACCTCTGATCTTATAGACGGGATTGAGCGAAGGGATATCTTTTCGGCCTATATACCGGACAGCAAACCCCTTATATCGGGCAGCGTTGATTGGGAAAAGTATGAAGTGGGCTTAGACAAGCCATATAACATTGCTGTCCTTTCCATAAAGTGCGGTGAAATAAAGAACAACGAATATACCATGAGCAGTGTCGTCGACGAGAATGGAGAGGAGATTCCGTATACAGAGGTCAGTTATGAGATTAACGCTAAAGTAGAATCCTGTGTACTGCTGCACGAGGATTATGATAGCCCTGAGGAACTGTTAATTAAAGGGGATATTATGGACTATAATGGGGAGGTCCCATTTAAGGAAGGTAAGCGCTACCTGGTGTGGGGCACATATGAAGGCCAGCAAATAGAGCAGACCGGGCCAGACTCGTGGGGAGTTATCGAAGAATCAGACGCCATACTGTGGCTTGGCGACCATCATGTGTACAATAGACCATTTCCGGATATAGGCGACCTTGAGGAACTGAATGGGAAATTATACTATATAAATAAAATGCCGGATGAGTATCCCGTATGCGAAGAGGTGCCCGAGGGCGTTGAAATCGAGGAATTTATGTCCCGTGAGGACAACAAGGTCTGGCATGATACGATTAATTATATGTGTGATATAACCCTGCATTCCTTACCCGTAATTACAACAAATAGACTGGACAGCATACTGCTATTCAATAACCGTGAAGCATATATAATTGAAGGCAGGGCGTTTGATGCCTCAGAATACGCAAACGGCGAAAAGGTATGTATAGTGAACGCTGAGTATGCGGTTAAAAATGGGCTTAGTATAGGGGATAGAATAACCTTTTTCACGTATAACACAGACTACGGTATTTCTAAAGATTTTCTCGGCAGCATTGGAGAGGAGCGGAATGTGCTGCATGCAGAACCATATAGCCCAGACGCGGAGCTGGGCGAGGCGGAGGAATACACGGTGGTGGGCATATACCGGTCGCCAGGGTTTATATATGGCAACTTTTCGTTTTCGCCCAACACGGTATTCGTCCCCGCCGCGTCAACAGCGCCGCCGCCGCCGCTGGAGGGTTATGAAACGGATAACCTGGAGGTACTGTACTCGATCGTGCTGAAAAACGGCATGGCGGATGCGTTTGAAGCCGAGCTGGAGGCGCAGGGCTACGGCGGATGCTTCCTGTACTTTGATCAGGGCTACGCCCAGGCGTCTGAGGGGATAGGCGCCATGACCTTAAACGCGGGCCGGCTGATGCTGTTCAGCGGCGTATTGTTCCTAACGGCGGCCGTGCTGTTCGCGTACCTGTATACGCGGTGGGCGGGGCAAACGGCCGGAATAATGCGCCTGGTCGGAACAACGCCTGGACAGGTGTTTTCAGGGATGAGCGCGTGCGCGCTGCTGGCGGCGGCGGTATCGCTCGCGGCGGGCTGCACTATAAGCTATTTCCTGTACGACGGGATATGTACGGCGGTGTTTGGCGTTGAGGGCGGCGAAATGGCCTATTCGGCTCTATGGACGCTTACCGCGGCGGCGGTTGGGCTTATACTCATAATGGGGGCCTGTATGTGCTTCTTTATAAGAGCAGTCTCGGGCAATCCCATGAGAATGAAGGGAAGATGAGGTGTTGATATGCTAAAGCCAACCCTGAAATGCATGCTTAGGCGGTGGCTGTCCTGCGTGTTGCTGGTTTTGCTGGTATGCGTGGGCGTGTTCGGGATGACATTGCTGGCCGGAGCGCTTGACGCGCAGAGGGCGGCGTTGGAAGAGGTATACGATGAAAGCTCAATCCGCTGTGTAATTTCTAACCTTAGCGGAACGAAAACCGACAGGCTGGAAATAAACTCGATGTATATTGATCTGTGTACCACCCTTGACAGGCATGATTTTTGCAGCTGGATTGAGCGCGTAAACCTTAAAAGAACGCTCAAATGCAATGAAGAGGGATCCAATGAGGAGATCCAGCTGGCGGGTATAAGCTATCCGGAGGCGGCGATGGAGCTGCTTCCGGAGAATGGGGCGGCGCTGAGCTTTTTCGATGGATACAGCGAGGCTATTTTTCAAACGGATCAGGCGGTGTGCATTGTGCCGGGGGCTAAGCTTTCAGGGTTAATAGCAAACGAGGGCGGCAGCAGGCAGATTTCCCTCACTTGGGGAGGGAAGACCGCAACCATGACCGTAGTTGGAGTATACTATGGGGGAATTTCATCAGCGGTCTACTGCCCCTTTGATTACCTGTCGGAATTTCTAGCGAAGGACGAATATATCTATACGGACAGCCTGTCGTTTTCTGTTAAGGATAACAGGACTTTGGAGGAATTCAAAGAGGAGGCCGGGAAATATTTTGCCAAGCCCAGCATTACGGCCGAGGATAAGCCGATGTATTATGCCATAACGGTATACGATGAACTGTTTAATGAGACGGTCGCCGGAATAGAAGAAAATATAGCGGCGCTTGGCCTGCTTTTACCGGTCTTATATATAATCGCCGCGGGGATAGGCCTGCTTGCAAGCTTCTTGTATATACGGGGCAGGATCCGCGAATTTGCGGTTATGCGCTCGCTTGGGTTAAGCCGTATGGGCGTTACCGGCCTTATTTCGTTTGAACAGCTCATTATCGGAGCCGTTGGAACGGCATTGGGTATTTCCATCTGTCTCGCTTTTTTCAGCGGTACGGCAATAAAAAACGCTGTTAACGGCCTGTTGTTTACGCTTTGCTATCTTGCGGGGGCGCTTGCCGCCGTACTATGGATAACCAATGTAGATGTGTTACGCCTTCTAAAATCGGATGAATAGGCCGGGTACAAGAACCTGGACAATTATAACGGCTGTTAAGCGGGAGGCCCGTTCGGCCACGGCATTCAAACTATAATGGTAATTAAAGGTGTACATTCGGTATTGTTAGTGCGATGTGTATATTATAAGCTAAAACAATTAGAACGATAAAGGGCATAATTGAATTAATATTTTTGTCTTGCGGACAGAACGTTTGTTAAGGCAACCTTGCGGGTTTTGCGGTTTTGCTCTAAATTCTAACGATGCTATTGATTATATTTGACCCATAAATACACAGCAGTGATTATACAACAGGCGTAGATACAGCGTAACCTTTTAAGTTGCTCCGTTAGCTGACCGGATGGGAGCTTAAACAGAATAAAGAGGGAAGTTGGCCATAATACCGAGCTAATATTTGTTATAAGATATATATAACTGAAACGCTTGCAAATCGCTTCCTGTACGTCTGGCCATAAAATCTATAAAAACGGTGCAATATACGGTGACGTTTGATGCCAAAATATTAAATGACACATAAAATTTACAATATATTTTGTTGGATAAATTGATTTTTAGATATATTTGGAATATTTTATAGCTGGAACTAATCTAATGTTGCCGATGTATTTGTTTCGGTGCGCTTTTTTTTGTTCCAAAGTATTGCTGTGCGTATCACTTTGTCGGCCTGACGGGAGAGGTCGGAGAGCAGGGAGGAAAAACATGCTGTTATGTATTACGACGGACTATGCGATTCGGTGCATGCTGCAACTGGCAACTTGCAACGGGATTTGCATAGCGGCAGACGTGGCGGAGGCCATGTCGATTCCGCTGTCGAATCTGCGTAAGGTTATCCGGCTGCTGAAAAAGGCGGATTTGATCGAAACGCATCAGGGTAAAAATGGTGGAATCCTTCTTAAGCGCCGCAGCGAAGAGATTACGTTGAAAGACATTATGGTTGCTATGGGGGAAGACACCCATATCAATCGCTGTGTGAAGGAGGATCATTTTTGTAACAGGAATGCTGTTGGAAAATGCCCCGTGCATAAGTTGTACGATGATCTTCAGCGGAGGATTGACGCTACCCTGGAGATTACCTTGAAACAGGTTATAACCTCAGAATTTGAATCAGAGGATTTGAGTAAAGCGGTTTTAGAAAAAGTTAAAAAGTGAAATGTGGGCATAAATCCCGTCCATAAAAAAATCGGACGGCGGGTACCCCACTGTGCGGCGTTCTTACAGAATACCCCATTGCCTCTGCGGCCCGCTTTTACGGCCTGGGGGGAGGCGCGTAAAAAATTAGCGGGAAGATTGAAGGATGAATGAAAGGACACGGCAAGCCGAACCACCGGAAGAAGACGCCCTGAACAGCTCCGCTTTAGAAACAAATAGGCCGCGCAATAAAAGGTGGCTGCGCAGGCTGGGCGCCGCTGCGCTGCTGGCGTCCGTTATCTATTTATTGTTCGGCGTAATTTTCGGCGTCGCGCTTGTGAAGGGCGATTCGATGGAACCGAATTTTACGGGTCGCAACGTGGTTGTGTTCCTGCGATTGGGACGCCCAAAACGGGGCGACGCCGTGATTTTCACAACCTCCAGCGATAAAACGCTGATCAGGCGCGTTGTAGCAATAGAGGGCGACGTCGTCGGGATGAGTAAAAATACAGGAACCGTTCTGATTAACGGGGAGGCGGAGGACGGAGCGCCTGTACAGGCCGGCACGTATCCGGTAAGCGAAACGATAGAATATGAGTTTACTGTGCCGCCGGAAACGGTGTATGTTCTTGGGGACAATCGGGAGACGGCGGTGGACTCCAGGCACTTTGGCGCGGTAAACGAGCGCCGAATTATGGGAAAAGTTATCTTCGATTTCAGGTTACTATCGGCAAAGGCAGGCGAATAAAGGATTGAAACAAACAATGCTGAAAAACTTATTTTACAGGATATTCAGCGTCTTGGTGGCGGTGATCATGGTTTTGGCCGCCATGGCTCCGGCTACGGCGGTTGATATCGGCGGTTACGCTGTAAGCGTAGAACTGGTGGCCGAAAACGGTACTGTATACAATATGGGGAGCAGCGGCGACTTGACGTTTAGAGTGGGCGTCAATTCTCCAAACCAAAACGGCACTGCGGATATACGTATAAATATTGACGACGACAATGTAATTCTGCCGGACTTTGAAAATGGCTCGAGTATTCCGCTTGGAGACCAGGTCATCACCCTGGAAACGGATATAAACACTGGAAAGCGCTATCTTCAGATACTCGGTGTGCCCAACGGAGCAACGCGTTCAGCATCGCTCCGTTTTGAATATACAAATGGTATCACAGGGCCTACAACGCTTTGCATTGATGATGAGGATATCGAGGTAACGCTTAACAACATTGAAGGGACAACAATCATTAAAAAGGGCGATTCACTCAGCTTTGTTGCCGCGTTTTACTGGAGTCCCGTTATAAAAACGGAGAGCAGCGGAACGATTACGGTCAACGCCGATCATAGGCTGGAGGGCGGAAATATTAACTATCGCGTCAATGCCTCCTCCTACAATAATTCGGGCTCTGCCGACATCCATACCAAGGAGTACACACTGATCGACACCTTGACGCTGCCGGAGGGCCTGACCTTTCCAACGGGCGAATTCCACATGGATTATAACCAGGGGACAGCGTCGGCAATTATATACAAAGGCGATGCAAGAATCGCTGAATTCAGCAGGGACTTTATGGACGATTTGGTAGGAATATCGAACGTGCAGCTGCTGGACGCTACGGACAATTCCATTAAGATAGTTTTTACCTGCACCCGGCCTGAGGGCGACGACGGCACAAAGGAGCTGTATAACCCGAGTATTTCGGCAACTATCTATACTGCGCCGCTTGTGGTAGCAGACTCGCTGCTGGAGGGAAGCTCTCCGCAGATTGCCAACAATGTGGACTTTGAGGCGGTCGCGCTGATAACTCCCTATAATGTTTCCGAACTAAACAGCACTACACATGAGCTTGAGATAGACCCTGTTAATGTCAGCTCGGAATGCCATAGAAGCTCCGCTCGGGTTTCCACGCCCATACAGATTCCAGAACCGGCTTATGAACTGACAAAGGGCTTGGCTACAGCCACAGTAGATCCCGATACAGGGCTTACAACGCTTTTTTACGGCCTGTCGGTCAGTAATACCGGCGTAATGCCCATAACGCTGGACATTACGGATACCTTGCCTGAGGGTATGACCTTTGTGGACGGGCAATCCTTTTCAGGCGCGGTTACCGGCTCCGGCTCAACGCTTATAGGAACGATAGGAACGACGGATGGCGGACGACAGACAGTAACCTGGGGACAGGTCGATATTCCGGTAAACGGTATGTTTACCGCCTCTTTGCAGACCGAGATTCCCGCTAACTCTCAACCAGGTTCCTATGTTAACACACTTTCGGCTACGCTAACCGGTACGGATCGGACCAAGGAGCAGACGCATACATATGAGTATGAGGCGCCAAGGGCCGACTTTATCCTGGACAAGTCGCACACGGCGCATTCAGGGCAGGATAATACAACGGTTTTTGAAGGCGGAAGGGTTACCTATAACATTAAGATAGAAAGCACTGGGAATCTGAGGCTGGATTTGAGCAGAGTGTTTGACGCGTGTCCAAATGAAATGCGAATTGATCCCGACTCGTTTACGATGAACGGGGAACCGGTTGATAAGGATCAAGTAACCATAACGCAAGGGGAGAATAACCAAACGGTCCAACTTCCGCTGCCCGAGGGCGGATTAAGAAAGGGCGAAACGGTTGTATACACCTATGAAGCGACGCTGAAGAATGACAGCGGTTTGCGGGCGGGTGATCATATCGTCAATACGGTTACGGCTGAAACGAACGCGGGCAATGCAAGCGACACGGATACGCTCATTGTGCGTGACAGGACCACAAATCTGAGCGCTGAAAAGAAAAGGGGCGAGGCCGTCTTTGTAAGCGGCAATACCTATGCGGTAGACTATAGCATACAAGTGGCCAACGTGGGCGACGCCATGAGCTCGGGCGCCGTAATTGAGCTGACCGATACTATGGAAGGCGCTCTGTACATCGATCCGGACAGCTTTACCATTGCTTTTACAAACTCGAATGGAACTACCTCGACAATAATACCCAGAGTTGAACCCCATACACAGGCGGACGGCGGCACGGATTATATAATCAAATGGGATTTAAGCGATATGCCGGCCTATGAGATCGGCGGCGACGCACCGGTGTTCACCTATTCCTACACGGCATATGTGGATATTAAAGAGGGTGAAATCGTTAATATCAAAAACGGGCTGTTGATGGGCGGCAGCTCGTCGGGCGTGGCGGTCCCCGACGAAGAGGCGCTGACGCCGGCCCCTGGGGCGACAAAGGTGATTAACTGGACCACCTGTTCTTCGGCCAGGAGCCAAAGCCATACGATTTCAGGCCAGAATTATTCAAAGGCGCGTTATGTCCATTCAGGCGATACGATTGGCTATCAGATGACCTTTACCAACACCGGCACGCTTGAAATGATCCATTCTCTAATCACCGATACCCTCCCCGTTGGACTGATCTACAACGGGCTTGGGTATGAGTGGAAGCCAAAGGATGATGTGAGTGATCAGGCGAATGGCTATATTGATTCCATCTCCATAACCTCTACAGGTTTTGGTGGAAATATGACCTTTGGCTATGCGCTCAAACATTTAGGTACTGCCGGCACGCAGCTGGTAATTTCCTACGATGCGGAGGACGCCGCTAAAGGAAGCCCCGATGGCTTTACGTTCCCTTCGGGAGCTACGATCACGGTCAATGTGCGGCTGCGCTATCCCAGCGGAGAAACCTACAACAATCACTTTTTAACCTATAATCACACAACGTATAGCTACTCCGCGCCGGCCAATCCCTTCGTAAACAGGGCGACGCTCACCGGAGCGGACAGGGGCGGGAATACCTACTCGGTTTCGGACCATGCCGACGTGCGTACGCGGCCCAACAACATGAACGTAACGAAGATAGGCGACGACGCCATGCTTAGGGCAGGCGAGACGGTTACCTTTACCTTCAAAGGAGGCTATACCAGTAACCTGCAATATTTCACGCAAAACGGCGCCGCTACGGATGTTACGCTGGAAGAGGACCTTACGCCGTTTAAAGACTCCTTTGAGCTGGTGGCGTATAATCCAGGGCGTTTCGACGGATATAATGGCTACAGTCTGAACGGAGATGCGTTGAACCGGACAAAGGGCAGCTATACTCTTGAAATTCCAGGCCACGCGCCCCTAACCCGGACGCTGGACCAGACTACGCGGATGGTCACGCTGGCAGAGCCGCTTGATCTTTCCGCCTTTTCCGATGATGAGCTGAAAGTTATCTGGAGGTTTGGCGATATCAGCGACCTGTGGATATCGAGCGCCGGGGGCCTTGAGAGCAACTGGCCCAGCGTAACGCTCCGCGCCAAAGAGGATGTGCAGACACAGAGCTTTACCAACGTGGCGACAATCACCTATGACCGAATACGCGCCGCCCACGGCACGGCTGACATCACCGTTATTGCGGACGACAGGCTCGGCAAATCCGCCACTAGGAACAGCGCTGACGGCGTAATTCTTGACGGAACGATAAATAACGACAATATAGCCGAGCGGCTTCAGGTGGGAGACATTGTCGCCTTCACACTTGAGTATGCCAATACCTCCGAAGCGCCGGAGATATATACGGCGGCGGAACCGCTTACGCTTATCGACATTATGACGACAAACGGTCTTTCGGTGTATTCATCAGACGTGGAGTTTGAGCATATTCCCGCGGATGAAGGGGCGGATGACAGCGTGGTACTAATCTCCCCCCATGTCATGGAGGTCTCGGAGGAGGATATTGCATCCGCCACGGCGAAGCGCACGGAATTCAAGATTTCAGGTACTTTGCAGCCTGGCGACGTCGTCGGTATCCGCTATCGGGTAAGGATCGGCGAAGGGTTCATGAACAGCGCTTCGGATCTGCTCAAACGGCAGGGCGAGTATCAAAACGGCCTGCTTAATCCCGAAACTGTGAGCGGCAACCTGTCGCAGCTGCACAACTATGTATATACGATAGATGGGTCTGGAACTCGGTATTATGACGAAACGCCATTTTACTATACTCCCGCGGGCAACAAGCTATACTTCAGCAAGGCTGTAAAGGATATCGGGCATATTACGGTAACGCCGAATGGCAATGGACATGATTATCTTACCATAAACTCGGCTGATTACACCACACAACTGCATCAGTTAGGAAGCTCGGATCAAAATTTTATAAAGTATGTGCTGGTGATCCATAACGACGCAAACAGCGGGGAAGATCTCGTCGTCAACAATATTACGGACGTTCTGCCGCCGAAGGTGAAGCCTATAACGGACATTAGCGGCAACCATCAGTTTATATTGCTGAATTTTTTAAAGAACGATAATGGAATTGACAGCAACACCTCAAGGAATAATGCGTATGTTGGTACAGCAAACGCTTCAACCACCTACACAGCGGCGAACCTGGGCCAGATGCTTCTTGCGAGTCCGATTGCCAACGCCGGCTACAAGGCGGTTCCGGCCCGCGTCAACATCACAAGCCAAAGTTATACGTCAGTTACGTTTCAAATCCGGAATACTCAGAACAGCGCCGCGCTGGTGCTTAAACCCGGGGAATATACGGCGATATGCTACGGCGTATACATCGACCGGTCCGCAGATACCAGCAGTTATACAAACCAGGCTACCTTGAACGTTGAGCCGGCATCCGGCGGCGGCTGGCAGCCTGTAGGCGAGTCTCTGCAGAGCGTATTTGTAGCCCGACAGAAGGGACAGAATGCCGCGCCCGCCAATGTAGGCACCGGTACGCTGGCCAATCAAGAGGGTACGGAATTCAGGGCTGGCGTAACTATCGCAACGCCGGTATACCGTATGCGCATGAGCAAGACCGCAAGCTCCTATTTCAAAGTGGAGGATAAGTCAAAGCTTAAGGATCCGGAATTTCTTAGAAGCTTTCTTGACGCGCGGGTCGAGGACGCGGGAACAGTGGAGGTGAATTGGGCGGAATACGGGTTATACGACATAGTGGAATGGAAGCTGACCGTAACGAATGAGAGCACCGTAGATGTGGATGATTTTAAGCTTGTGGATATCATTCCTTATCCTCACAGGATCGTGTCCTATAGTATTGGTGGGCAGGTCTTTATCTGCATTGCTGACGACGGGGATTATGATAAGCCGGTGGTATATCCCGGATATGTAGTAGATAAAGAGCTGCCGCATGAAATAGCAAGCCTGGGCCGGGCCAATCAGGAGGCGACGGGTGATGCATTCCTTTTAAGGCCGCAGGAAACGGTTGAAGTGTATATCTATACCTATTATGATCCGGATGCGCCTGTTAGCTATTCAAGCGTCACGAACAGGGCGCAGGTAACCACTATGGGCGGCAAGATTTTCACTAATATATTGGACAGCAACCCCATACTGGACAGCGGAGGACAGATCGTAGGAGCAACACAGAGCGCCGCGGTCAATCCGGCGTACAGCGCGCTCGTTTCATCATATAAGTCGGTCAGCTATACCGATGAAAACGGAACGCAGACGGCATTTGGGTATAACAGCGGTATGGACCGTGTGGTAACGGCCGGAGGGCGCGGCGACACGGTGCGGTATACGCTGTCCATACGCAACGAGGATAATAAAAACGATATGCGGAAATTGACGGTTATCGACAATCTGCCCGTTCCCGGCGATTATGGCGTCATCAACCTTGCTTTAGAGCGTGAAAGCGCATTTACCATAGATATGGCCGAAAATTCTGATATCCGCGTTGAGGTTAAGAGGACAGACGACGGCGAGGAGGCATGGAGGCCGCTAATCAAGTCCAATGTGCGGCTCAGCGAGGTGGACAATATGCAGCAAGACGAGTACCTGGTTCTTTATACCAACCATCCGAGGCATGAGGGAAGCGACCCTGTTTTGGTGTGGCATTTTGACACCAATGACGTGGAAACCCACTGGTTTACAGATCCTTTTAATATGGATCCGGCCTATGGTTCCCGTATCACATCGGTGCTCTTCTACATACCGACGGCCATGAAAGCCGGCATGGAGCTGCGGATATCCTTTGACTGCACGATTCAAAACGACGCCTGGAAGGACAGCATTGCCTGGAACTCCTTTGGCTATAGGTATCAACAAGTCGTTGCTGCCGAAGAGCCTGATGAGAACGCGGCGCTCATTTATGCGGAGCCCGCCAAGGTGGGCGTAACAATCGGCGGTCCCGCATACAGCCTGCCCGTAGTAGGCGGCGCGGGCATTAATTCCTATTTCCGGGCGGGCAGCGCCCTTATAACCCTGGGTACCCTGTGTCTGGTATTCAGGATACGCCGTAAACGGCGTAGGTATATATAAAAAAGCGTTAATCAAAATTCTGGAGGAAAAAGATTATGAAGTTACTCAAAAGATTGGGAGCGGCGCTCCTGACCCTGACGATGGCGCTGGCCGTCTGCGTTCCCGCGTTTGCAGCCGGCGATACCGGCACCCTGACGATTACGGATATGGCTGGGCAGCCAAAGGCGTCGTCTGAATACAGCGCCTACACGATCGTAAACTGGGACGCCAGCGTAGATGCTGATGGCAAGCCGGTTTACACCAACATGAAGCTTAACGCCGCTTATAAGGCTGTTATTGTCGAGTGCTTGGGGCTGACGCCCGACGCGGTAACCGACAGCGAAGTACTTAACGCGATGGCGGGGATGGACGCGGAAAAGACCGCTGAATTAGCAATTAAGTTGGATGATAACAAAACCGGGACAGCCGACTTTACGGCGGTGGATGGCGTGTTTTCAGAGCTTCCCTATGGCTACTATCTTGTTATTGAAACGGCAAACAACGCCAATGACGGAACCATCGCGTCAAAGCCCATTCTTGTCGGTATTCCGGATTCCCAGACGGGCGGCGCCGATGTAGTCGTTACTGTTAAAACAGACAGCGCAAGTATTGAAAAGAAGATCATACAAGGCCAAGGCGATGATGAGACGCTGGTGGACAGCAACACCGCGGCAATCGGCGATACAATAAGCTACCGCAGCACGGCCACAATTCCCGCCTACGCTTCCAATGTAACCGACATCAGCTACTACATTACCGATACCTTCAGCGCAGGGTTAACCTTTACGGGAATTACCTCTGTAAAGGTTATGAATGGCACAGAGGTAATTGAGGTGCTGCCTGAAGGCGAAAGCGGTTACACAGTTGCTACAGAGGATATCGGCGGGGCTACTTTCCGTTTGACCATTACCGCGGGCGACGATAATCTAAAAACTTGGGGCAACAAAGGCTATTCAATCGCAGTGGATTATACAGCCGAACTTAATTCCGGCGCGGTTGTCGGCAGCAGCGGCAACCCAAACAGCATCAACCTGACCTATTCAGTTCACAGCGGAAATGCCAGCACTTATACAACCCCTGACGACACCGTTATTACCTACACCACCAATCTTGCCCTGACAAAGACCAACGGCAAGGAGGGCGGTGAAAGGCAGCTGCTGGCCGGCGCGACTTTTGAGCTGTACAAGCTGAAAGCGGATGCTGTGGACCCTGAAGACATCAATAGCTGGGCGCTGGTGGATACACAGACCACCGGAGATGGAGCAGATGGAACAACCCTTGGAGTCGCCAATTTCACAAAAATTGAACAGGGCACCTATAAACTGGTCGAAACAGTCGCCCCCACGGGTTATAACCTGCTTAATGATCCGATTACTTTCACCGTAACCGCGAACGGCCTGCCGGAAACTGTAAATAGCGGCGATGAAACCATTACATGGAGTACGGATAGCGACTTGGTCACGGTTGGTGAAACCTCCGGAATTCTGGAAGCCGAAGTCGTCAATACGGCCGGTTTCATCCTGCCCGGCACAGGCGGCGCCGGTACCACGCTGTTTACGATGGGCGGTATCGTATTGATTGCTCTGGCAGGCACGGTCTTCTTTATATACCGCAAAAAGAGCGGCGCTTCTTCAAAATAAATCCATTTTATCTTTCCGCACCTTTTGCGGTGCGGAGGGCGGTTCGGGACGCCGGAGGGGCTTCCAGCGTCCCGAAGAGCCTTTTTACTCGGAGAACCAAGGCAAGAAAGGACCTGTGATATGTGAAGAAAAAGTTACCCGTCATATTCATAGCGTTGCTGCTGTCGCTGGGCCTTATCCTGCTGCTTTACCCGGTCGTCAGCGATCTGATCAGCAAATGGACGTCGTCCGCCGCGGTAACCGGTTATCAGCAGGACGTGAAGGATATGGACGACAGCGCGAGGAAGGATATGCTCGCGGCCGCCTCGGAATACAACAGCCGCTTGAGCGGTACGATAATAAAAGACGCTTTCAATTCAGATGACGAGGAGAGCGTCGTGGGCCAAAACAAAGAATATTATTCTCTGCTGAACCTCAACGGGCTAATGGCCTATGTTGAAATTCCGTCTATAGACGTATATTTGCCCATTTATCACGGCACAGGCCAAGAGACGCTTAAAAAGGGCGTGGGCCATCTGGAAGGATCGGCTCTGCCGGTAGGAGGACTGGGAACGCACTCGGTGATATCGGCGCACCGTGGACTGCCTGGCGCCAAGCTGTTTACCGATTTGGATCAGATTGAGGCGGGCGACCTGTTCTATATCCATGTGCTTGGCGAAACGCTTGCCTATGAGGTGGATCGGATTGAGGTGGTTGCTCCGGAGGACATTGAGCCTTTGACGGCGGTGCGGGGAGAGGATCACGTAACGCTGATGACCTGTACGCCTTATGGCATCAACAGCCATAGAATGCTGGTAAGGGGAATCCGGATAGAATACACGGAGGAACCGGTACACGGCAATCACTTTTACAGTTACCCCGATGAAGTTGAGGCGCTTCCCGCCTGGATGCCGGCGGCAGGCGGCGCTATACTGTATTTGATCTTTGCAGCGGCAATCGGCGGAAGAAAAGAGAAGAAAAGGATGAAAAGCACGCCCAAGCAGATTAGAGAGGGAGGCGGAGGATGATGGCTGCCAAAAGAATGCTTTCAGGGATTGGTTGCATGCTGCTTTTGCTGCTGTTTTTGCTCAACCTTTCGGTTGTGGCACATGCACAGGTAAACTGCGGCAGTTTGATCCTTAAGGCGGTTTCGCAGACAAACGGCAAAAGGATTTCCGGCCTGCGCTTTTCAGCCTATCGCGTGGCTGAATATGCAAATGGTTCGTATAGAATGCTCCCGATTTATGAGGCGAGCGGCGTGGATCTGAATTTAGAGACGGCAGCATTGCAGAGGGAAGCGGCAGAGACGCTCGACAGGTATATTGCTGCATGCGGGATATCTGAAACGGCTTCAGGATTGACGGACTTCAATGGAAAACTTGTTTTTTCCAATCTGGAGCTTGGCGTATATTTGATTTGCGCGGGTTCTTCGGCGAATGAAGGCGTTACGGTGGAATCCACGCCGTTTCTCGTAATGATACCCATGACTTCCCCCGACAAAACGGAACTGTTTTACGAGATAACGGCGGAGCCTAAGCTGACCACTGATAAACCCGTGACGCCGCCTGTTGATACGCCAGACGACCCAGACCTGCCGCAGACGGGACAGGAAAACGCCTCCGCGATCTATGTGCTGACAGGGTTAGCCGCCCTGATAATACTCTCAGGTTTTTTGAATCCTTTAATCACGAGGAAAAAACGACAAAGGTAGTGGTAAGCGCCGTTCCTCCGTGCCAATTCGGCGTTGGAACATCCTGCCGGCGCGTGCTTCGCCTTTGCAAATGAGCCTATAGGACGGCGGTGCGGAGAAAAGGTGAAAAACACCTGCGGCATTTAGCGGATCAGCACCGGTTGGGGACGGATTAGGGAAATACGGCTATTACTTAAGGTGCGGTTATCAGGGCCGTAGCCTCAATTTGAGATGGAAATGGCTGATGTGCCGGCTCGTTTGCAGCTATGTTATACATCCTAATGGAATAGAACGCTGATATGGGGCCTATATGATAGAGGTCCCGTTTTTTATATTTAGCCAAAGCTTTTTTCTTACTCAAGTACATTAAATATAGCGTCAAAGGCAATGCCGTCGCTACAATTTTTTATCGTAAATTATAATCAAGCTTAATTTTTATTAATCCTTCTTTATCACGGCTGCGCCAAGACTCCTTTTATTCCGAAGACAAAGAGCCGCTTTTAAATTGGGCGGCTTTACACGCTTACAGAACGCTATTTTATTTTAACGCTGTCTATAACGTTTAGAAATGTCGCCCTTAAAGTCCCGTCGCTGGTTGAAGGCTCCCGTACGTATAAAAGGTATAATACTGTCTCGTCCGCTACGAATAGATTGATGTTCTATATATCTCCATAATTACCTGTAAACAATACACCTGGTCTGTTGGAAACGGTTATATCATAATCTGTGGTTTTAACAATATTGTCTTCATCTTGAGATTCATAAAATTCAACAAAAGCCTTAAGCATTCCTTTTGCTTTTTCTTTATCAGTTATGTCAAGGGTAACGCCATCACTGTATTCCATGGTCCCGACAACTATGCAGCCATCACCTATTTCATATGAACAGTTTCCAGCATCATCAGTGACTCTTTCCAAGGATGAAGGAATTTTATAGCTCAAATCCTTTAGCGTGTAAGTTTTATCCAATACCATTGGCGTTGCATCCGGTATTTCAATTTTTGAGGTTATTGAGGTTTTTGTGCAGGCCGCAGAAGAAACAAGCACACAAAAACATAACAGCAAAGCAAATAATTTTTTCATGTAACATACCTCCATCCAACTTTAGTTTACAGCAGTTAATAATAATTCGCAACGCTTTTAAATTGCCCCAATAAGGCCCTTAATGGTACAGGGACCGGCCATGGCGTCAGGGCGGCCTATTGGCTTGCGCGCCTTCATGTTTTTTTAGCGGGATAATCCATGCAATGGTTTCACGGTGTTTGCGTATAGAGACGCGGTCATGAGGGCTTAACAAATTGTTGGCAATAGCACGCAATTTTACAATTCCTCACGCCATCGCTATTTTTTAGCGTCTTCCAAAGTATATCAAAAACCCGCAAAGGCTTACGCTTTGCGGGTTGGCGGAGAAGGAGGGATTTGAACCCTCGCGCCAGTTACCCCAGCCTACTCCCTTAGCAGGGGAGCCCCTTCAGCCACTTGGGTACTTCTCCAAGGCCAAATATTTTAATCGCACGTTGTGGCAGAAATGGCGGAGAGAGAGGGATTCGAACCCCCGGTGCCTTGCGACATCACTGGTTTTCAAGACCAGCTCCATAAACCACTCGGACATCTCTCCACGCGGTTTGACTGCAACATTTGCATTATAGCAAAGCGAAATCATCATGTCAATACGGAAACAGGCGTTTTTCTACACATGTACGCTTCGGCTATTCTAAAAGCATTAATCTAAAACAGGGTAAAAACCCTTCGAACTTGAGAGCAAAGGGTCTTTAGCGTTCGCCTATCTATGCTTTGGTGAACGGGCACGCTTTACCTTTTTATATATGGACTGCATTTCCAGGTCGAGTTCGGCGCTCTTTTCCGCGCATTCCCTGAGTTGCTCGCGCAGCTTGTCGGATACGTCCGAGTCCGATTTATAGCGAAGCTGATGTTCCAGGCTCGCCCAAAAGTCCATGGCGATGGTGCGTATCTGTATCTCAACTGGGACATGCTCGGTCCTGTCGGACATGAAAACCGGCACATCCATAACCAGATGAAGGCTTCGGTACCCGTTTGGCTTAGGCTCACGGATATAATCGCTCATGCGCAGCAACTTGATATCGGACTGATTTGTAAGCATCCGCGCAATTTCATATATATCCTCGATATAGTTGCAAACTACCCTGACGCCCGCTATATCCGTAAGGTTTTCTCTTACGGACTGTATGGTTACCGGAAGCTGGCGGCGGTTTAGCTTTTCTATGGTGCTGGGAAGGGATTTAAGCCTGCTTTCTATCCTGTGTATCGGGTTGTGTGAATATCTTACATTGAATTCCTCATCCAAAATTTCAAGCTTTGTTGTAATTTCGCGTATGCCGGCCTTATATACCTGCTGCATCTCAATATAGCCCTGGAGCTCGCCTATACGCTCACTGACAACCTTGGTATCCGTGTTTTCCGGAAGTAACATGCTTTTCAGCTTTGGAATGCTCATTTGCAATGCCCCTATCTTTATAGTTTAGGTCTATAATCCATTATATAACGATTGCGGTTAAGCTTAAACCGCGTTTCTGAGTACATTGTGAAAATTGGGTGAAAAAGAGTAGCGCGCATGTAAAATACCGCCGGGCGATTAACGCCCTATATATACTAAATCCCGAACCGTTTTCACGCCGCGTTACCAACTAATTTGAATAAATAGCCGGTAATATAGAACAACTAAATTATCCGAAACAGGATAATACTAATTCTGCGAGGTGATATTTTGCAGTTTACGGAAGTGTATTTTGAACCGCATAGCCTAGATTATGACTTAGGAAAAAAACTCAGGAAGGACTTTGCGCACCTCCCGTGGACCCCTGTGGAAAGCCATAACCGCATCCCAGAGCTGACGCAAAGGAGCAACAGGGATTTTCCTATGATGAAAAGGTATTTAATCGTAGGCACGAGAAAAACCCATAAATATGTGGAGAACCATAAGATATCCGATTATCTGGTGCCCTTTACATCGTCAGGCTGCACGGCGATGTGCCTGTACTGCTACCTGGTATGCAATTACAATAAATGCTCGTATTTAAGGCTGTTTGTAAACCGTGAGCAGATGCTGGAGCGGCTTATACGGACGTCTCAAAAAGCGCCTTCGCCGCTGACATTCGAGGTAGGCTCCAACAGCGACCTCATATTGGAAAATACGATAACAAACAATCTGCAATGGCTGATACCGGAGTTCGCTAAAAACGGTGCGGGCAGCATCACGTTTCCGACAAAGTTTGATATGGTTGACCCTCTGCTGGCCCTTGACCATCGGCAAAAAACGATATTTCGAATGAGCGTTAATCCGGATTGGGTAATAGGCCATATCGAGCTTGGAACATCTTCGCTTAACCAGCGCATCGAGGCGGTAAATAGGATGTGCGACGCGGGCTATCCGTGCGGAATTCTGATAGCACCCGTAATACTGTGCGACGGCTGGATTGGACAATACGGGCAGCTTATAGACATACTCAGCATGGGCCTGAGCGCAAAGGTAAAGCGGCAGCTCTTTATTGAGATAATCTTTATGACCTATAGCTATGTTCACAGGGCGATAAACAGCGAAGCGTTCCCAAATGCGGCCAACCTGTACGACGGCGAGCTAATGACGGGCAAGGGCAGGGGAAAGTATAGCTATAAAAGGGAGGCACGTTTGCCGGCCGAGGCATTTTTAAAGGAAAGAATAGCTGAAAAGCTGCCCGAGGCAAGGATATCCTATATATGCTGATGGGGATTTGGTAATACCAACGCGACTTAGCTCAGGTATTTGTTATCCTAAAGATCCCTACCCTTGTCAACTGAGGGTAGCCGTTTATTGGCTATCAATTTTTGGCGCGGCGCGCAAATCAAGCTAAAACGCTGTATTATAATCCGGTACCAGCGGCATAGCGGGACAGGCGCGTGGGGAAGCTATAGACAGGTTTGACCCTGCTTGGAAAACTTGAGGAGGCGATTTTATGGATAATAATTATAACATACCAAACGGCCTGGTAGATGAAAAATCCCCATACCTGCTTCAGCATGCGTATAATCCCGTAAAGTGGTATCCGTGGGGCAGCGAGGCGTTTGAAAGGGCAAGGCAGTATGACAAGCCCGTGTTTTTGTCAATCGGGTACAGCACCTGCCACTGGTGTCACGTAATGGCCCATGAGTCCTTTGAGGACGTAGAAGTTGCGAAGCTGCTCAACGAATACTTTATATGCGTCAAGGTTGATCGTGAGGAACGGCCCGACGTAGATTCCGTATACATGAGCGTATGCCAGGCGGTTACGGGGTCGGGAGGATGGCCGCTTACGATAATAATGAACGCTGATCAAAAGCCGTTTTTCGCGGGCACTTACATACCAAAAAGAAGTAAATACGGAGTTCCGGGCCTGATGGAGCTTTTGCCGGCCATTTGGGAGCGCTGGACGCATAACAGGGACGGCCTGGCATCAATAGGAGATGAAATATGCGCCTATTTAAACCAAAGGCAGAGCTTACAGGATGGAAACGGTAATGAGGATCCCATAATGCTTGTCAAGTCGGCCTACAAGCAGCTCGATGCCATATTTGATCAAAAAAACGGCGGTTTTGGCGGGGCGCCGAAGTTTCCAACGCCGCATCAACTGCTATTCCTGATAAAATATTATCAGCTTGAAATGGATGGCCGCGCGCTTGAAATGGCCGAAAAAACGCTTGAGCAGATGTACCGCGGAGGCATATTTGACCACATAGGCGGCGGATTTTCACGTTACTCAACCGATTCGCGCTGGCTTGTGCCGCACTTTGAAAAAATGCTTTACGATAACGCGCTGCTGGGACTTGCATATTCCGAAACCTATGCGATAACAAACGATGGATTTTACAGGGATGTCGCGTGCCGTACATTTGATTATGTTTTAAGGGAATTGACCGACGGCGAGGGCGGCTTTTACTGCGCTCAGGATGCCGACAGCGAGGGGAGCGAGGGCAAATACTACCTTTTTACCCCAGGCGAAATTAAGGAAGCGCTTGGAAATGGCGGCGGGGAAAGGTTCTGCACACGATATGGCATAACCGGCAGGGGCGGCTTTGAGGGAAAGTCGATACCAAACCTGCTGGATCAGCCTGATTACCGCACGCGGCATGGCGATATGGACGAGCTTATCAAGGCGCTGTATGATTACCGGCTTAAGAGAACCAGCCTTCATAAGGACGATAAGGAGCTGGCCTCTTGGAACGCGCTTATGATAGCGTCACTTGCGCGTTCGTCCGCGCTGATCGATAAGGAAAATTACCTCAGTGCGGCAAAGGCGGCTCAGGCCATGTTTGAAAAGCGCTTTGTCACGGATGAAGGCAATCTGCGCCTAAGGTGGAGGGACGGCGAGGCGGCATATGACGGCCATTTGGACGACTATGCATTTTATGCCTGGGCGCTATTGGAGCTTTATCGCGCGACCTATGATGTAAAATATTTGGCAAGGGCTGTAAGCATATCTAAAATTATGGTCTCACAGTTTTATGATGGCGTCGGCAGCGGCTTTTATCTATACGCCAAAGGCGCCGAACAGCTTATCAGCAGGCCGAAGGAGACGTATGACGGGGCAATGCCCTCGGGGAATTCCGTAGCGGCGCTGGCGCTAAACAGGCTGTGGAGGCTTACGGGGGATAGCGAATGGCTAAATATATCCCAGGCGCATATGAGCTATTTATATGGCGCCATGAGCGATTATCCGGCTGGAAATACCTTTGCCCTGCTTGCGGCTATGGAGATTTCATATCCGTCGTGGGATCTGCTCTGCGCCTGTGCACAGGGAGGCGCCACTGATGATTTAAGGGGGGTGTTAAAGACGGCTACGCCAAATATAAACGTAATCGTAAAAAGCCCGCTCAATGAAAAGGAGCTTAAAGCCGTGGCGCCATATACCGCAAACTATCCACTGCCCGAAAAGGGAGAGCGGAATACATATTACCTGTGCGAGGGCGGAGAGTGCAGGCCGCCCTGCGGCATTGAAATGCTTGCCGACATATTGAACGATAGAAAAAAGGCCGAAACAATGGCGTAAAGCTAAAGCCGTATCCGGCAGGCCGGTGCGATTAGGTGAAGGCGGCATAGCCAAGGGGCTGGTCGCCGCTTTTTTGACTGTAAATTGCCCATATGAAGGCGGTTCTACCATCCATAGAGTAATTCTACCGGACATACTTTGCTTTTTGGCTCCATTGAATGTAGAATCAGCACATAAAGGACTATGATCCGCAAGGGAGGTAGGTAGATATATGGACGCCGCAAAAATTGGTATGTTTATCGCAGCTTTAAGAAAGAGCGGGGGGATGACCCAGCAGGAGGTTGCGCAAAGCCTTGGAATCACGGATAAGACCGTAAGCAAATGGGAAACCGGAAACGGCTATCCAGACATAACGATGATTCCTGCGCTTGCTGAATTATTTGGGGTTACGACCGATGAAATACTTCAGGGAGAGCGAATAATAAAGGGTAAGGATAAGGATGGCAGGGCAAGCGCGGAAAACGAAAGGCAAAGGGCTTACTTGCTGAATTCAGCCAGGTGCAGGGTGAATAACCGGATTTTATGCAGCCTTGGGGTCAGCCTTGGCTCGGTCGTAATGCTGTATTTGCTTGGCAGCAGTACATTTTATGCATCCATATGCTGCGGGGTATCCTTGCTTTTATGCATTGTGAGCACGGTAATAGCCCTGTCGGCGCTTTCAAAGGCCAGATCTATAAGCGGCGACAGGGAGATAGGCAGGGCGGTGCCGGCGGCAGTGGAGGCTTTTCGTAAATCCGTGGTAAAGCGTATGCGCCTTGCCTTTGCGGGTATTGCTTATCCTCTGGCGCTCAGCCTGATAATATGGTTCGTTTCAGGAGCATCGGGCGGGATGATCACAGCGTTTGAGCTGTACAATCCATCATATGGCCTGATTGCGGCCGCAGTTGCAATACTGACGTTTTGCTTAAGCAGGGGCATACTTAACACAGCGTTAAACCATGAGGAGCATATAAGGATTCAAACGCTTTAAGTTTACGGGATGCATATACTAAAGGGGCTGAGCAAAGGCGGACATTAAGCCCTTGCTCAACCCCTTTATATGTTACTGCCGCCCGACAGCCGGTTTTGAAATCAATAGTTAATCTAGTCAACCCGCCCGCCCAATAAAACGGGGAGCGGTATGCATCAGTTGGGCCGCATCGTGGGGAACAGCAGCACGTCCCTTATTGTGGAAGCGCCTGTCAAAAGCATCACGAGGCGGTCCATGCCAATGCCTATTCCGCCGGTTGGCGGCATTCCATATTCAAGCGAAAGGCAGAAATCCTCATCGATCATCATCGCTTCATCGTCGCCCTTGGCGCGCTCCATTGCCTGCTGCATAAACCGCTGGCGCTGGTCAATGGGATCGTTAAGCTCTGAAAACGCGTTTGCGTATTCGCTGCCGCATATAAACAGCTCAAAGCGTTCGGTGATTCCGGGGGCGCCCGGCTTACGCTTGGCAAGCGGCGATATCTCGACCGGATAATCTATTATAAATGTTGGGGATATAAGCTTATCCTCGACAAACTGGTCGAACGCCGCGGCAAGAAGCCTGCCCTTGACGGGGGATACGCCCTCCATGTTAAGCCGAATGCTCTTTGCAAGCTCAACCGCTTCGCCGTCGTCCACGCAGGCGCAAAAATCAGCTCCAGTGTGGCGCTTTACCGCTTCGTTCATGCTAAGCCTTTCAAATGCCGGCTCCAAATCGATTTCATGGCCGCAGTAATCGAGCCTGCATGAGCCTAGAACCTTTTGCGCTAGGCGCCTGATAAGCCCTTCGGCCAGCTCCATCATGCCGTTATAGTCGGTATACGCCTGATACAGCTCAAGCATGGTGAATTCGGGGTTATGGGTGGCGTCCATGCCCTCGTTGCGAAAGTTTCTCCCTATCTCGTATACCCGTTCCATGCCGCCGACTATAAGCATCTTAAGCCGCAGCTCCAGGGCGATCCTGAGGTACATGTCTATATCCAGGGAGTTATGGTGCGTAATGAACGGCCTGGCCGACGCGCCGCTCGCCGTTGTGTTCAACACTGGAGTTTCAACCTCCAAAAAACCCAGTTCGTCTAGATAACGCCGCGTTTCGCTGAGGATCATGCTCCGCTTTATAAACGTATCGCGCACCTCCGGGTTAACTATAAGGTCCAGATACCTCTGGCGCGACCTTAGCTCGGGGTCCTTGAGGCCGTGAAACTTTTCCGGAAGCGGGCGCAGCGATTTACACAGCAGCGTTACCGATTCAGCGTTTACTGAAACCTCTCCTGTGCGGGTTTTAAACACCCTGCCGGTTACTCCGGCAATATCGCCTATATCATAGGTCTTAAATCTGGCATACTCATCCTCGCCTATGGAATCGCGGCGGACATATGCCTGAACGGCGCCGCTCTTATCGAGAATATTGATAAAGGCGGCCTTGCCCATAATCCGTTTTGACATTATGCGCCCCGCCACGCTTACTGATGAATTTTCAAGCGCTTCAAAGCCGTCGATGATATCGCGGCTATGGTGGCTTATCCCATAGCTCATTATTTCAAAGGGATCCCTTCCCTCCGACCGCAGCGTTTCAAGCTTGTCGCGCCTTACTTTGAGCAGCTCGGAAAGCTCCTCATTTGTTATTTCGTTGCTTCTGTTATCCTCCATAATTCCCCTGCTTTCGTAGCTTTTGAAGTCTATCTTCTCTTTTCGGTTTTACCTATGCTCAATATCCTCAGTGAAATAACGCCGCCCGGGGTTTCTACGCCCACGGTTTCCCCAACCGTATGCCCGACGAGGCCCTTTCCTATGGGCGACGCGTCGGATATAAACCCCTTCATGGGGTCGGATTCCATAGTGCCCACGATATGGTATTCAAAATCACGCGAGAGCTTTTCGTTATGCACGCTTACAGTGGTGCCCACGCTGACGACGTCGGTGGTGACGCTAGCCTCGTCTATTATAACAACGTTCCTTAGTTTGGATTCAAGCTCGGCAATCTCTATCTCGTTTCTTTCCTGGGCTTCTTTAGCGGCGTCATATTCCGCGTTTTCACTCAGATCGCCATGTGAACGCGCCTCCTGCAGCTCCTCCGCAATCTCCCTGCGGCGCACGTTTTTAAGAAACTCGAGCCTGGATTCAAGTTGTTTCAGTCCGTCTGGCGTGAGCCTGATCTCTTCCATCTATGTAATCCTCCTTATGGATGTTATGCTCTGGATAGAATAAATACCGGGGCGCCCAGCGGCATGCCGCCATGCGTCCTCCGGATGCTTTTTCAAGTAAAGCTATTATATGTAACAGCGATGCCCGTGTCAAGGAAAACGGCGATTATAGCGCCAAACGTTTGCGCCCAGGCCAGGATTTAGGCTTATTATATCATGACGCTGTGCGGCTTAGGAGAACCCGTTCAAGCTCCCCGATGCTTGAACAGGCGTTTACCATCCTCCTCAGCTCGGGCGCGCCGCGCATTCCCTTGATATACCATACAATATGCTTTCTCAGCTGTATTATGCTGCGCTCTCCCTTAATATCCACATGCCGTTTCGCATGTCTTATCGCTACATGTATTCTCTCCTCAGGCGTGGGTGGAGTATACGGCTTTTTTAAAAGCCCTGACTTTATTTCTTCAAATATAAATGGGTTGCCTAAAGCTCCGCGCGCCACCATTATGCCGTCGCACCCCGTTAATTCGCGCATCATCAAAGCGTCCTGCGCATAAAACACATCCCCGTTCCCGATTACCGGTATATTTACGGCCCCTTTGACTGAAGCTACTATATCCCAATCGGCCTTTCCCGAGTACATCTGCTCACGGGTCCTGCCGTGGATGGTAAGCGCGTACGCGCCGCTTTGCTCAGCCATTTTGGCAAATTCCACGGCGTTTATGGAATCGTTATCCCATCCCTTTCTAAATTTCACGGTTATTGGCACATCAGCCGCGCGCCTAACGCTGTCGATAATTTTGGCGGCCAGCAGGGGTTGGCGCATCAGTGCGCAGCCCTCGCCGTTTTTAACTATTTTGTGTGCGGGACAGCCCATATTTAAGTCTATCAGGGCGATTCGACCGCGGTATTCGCTGCACACGGCTTTCGCCATGGCCGCCATTATTCCAGGATCGCTTCCAAAAAGCTGAATTCCACACGGCGTTTCAAGATCGGAGAGCGCCAGGAGGTCGCGGGTGTTTTTACTATCGTAAAGCAGCCCCTTTGCGCTTATCATTTCGGTATAAGTAAAGTCAGCCCCAAACCCGACGCAGAGTTCACGAAAAGGCAGGTCTGTAATGCCTGCCATCGGAGCCAGCAATATGGGGAACCGGTTAAAATCTAGCATTGTATATACTGCGTGTTGTCGTTTTCTTGATCAACCCCGTTTTGCAAAACGCTTTATAACGGTTTGCGTAGAGCGTTAATCATTAGCCGCGCCGCCCTCGTACTCTTCCCCGAGCATGCTCATATCAGGGGTTGGCTTTTCTTCAACCGGAGGGTTCTCCTCAATGGTCTTGCTTCCGGTAACGAGCCAGCGGTCTTCGATATACTCAAGCGTGAATTCATATCTGGCGTCAACCCATTTGGGCGGGTCCGCCTTGCCGTCGCCGCTCTCCTTACTTGTGCCTGATATAGAAGGAATTCTTTCCAGTACGGTCATAGACCCCTTATTCGACCATGGCAGTACAAATACGCTTTCAACTGACAGGCGATAGTCGTAATTTGTAATTGTCCAGGACTCATAGGGATTCCCTCCGAGCGGCTCTTCCTGTGCGTTATAGTTCAACAGCGCATCCTGCTTTAGGTAATCTTCAGTAAAAAACTTTGTGAGTTCCAGCTTGGGCCCATTTTGCAGTATGCATTCGGCGCGAAGCTCCATGCCCTCCGTTACGACTATGTACATGTTACTTATATAAAGTGCGGTAATCGTAATTCCAACGGCAAGCGTAGCGACAAATACAAGTATCAGCGCGCACTTGAGAAAGTACCACACGCTGCGCCTGGCTAAAACATATTTGTTTCTGGGCATATACGCCTCCTTAAGTTCATGGGATGGAACGCGGCTGCACGATCCAGGCAAAGACGCCGCAAATCCTTGCGTTATAATAACATATTGAGATGTGTGTTGCAACAAGACGGGGTGCGAGCGCATCAATGAGGTTTATTCCCATTCCCAGCCGAAATAATCGCATATTCCATCCGCAATCGCGGTTGCTAGCGTCCTATGGTAGTCGCTGCTTTGCAGAAGCAGTTCTTCGTCGGGATTTGTTATGAACCCGCATTCTACGAGAACGGCGGGCATTGGGGCGGTGCTTAGGACATACAGGCTGTCGCTGCTGATCTGGCGCGTACCGCGCGTAATCTCGTTCATTTGGTCCTGGATCCGCGAAGCAAACGCCTTTGACACGCGGGAGCCCTCCTGATAGAATACCTGGGGCCCCCATACCGAGCTGTCGTCAGGAAACGCGTTCATGTGTATGCTTACAAGGGCCGCGCAGCCGCTGCCGTTAATCAGCGTTCGGCGCTGGGCCATATCCTCTTCCTTTGTATCTCCTATTGCCCCATATCCGGCGCGCGTCATCTTTGTGGGAATGCCGCGCGCGTTTAACTCATCAGCAAGCGCCTGGGCCATTCTTAAGTTCATGTCCGATTCAAGCGCCCCCGTATTTGGAGCTATGGCGCCTGGGTCCGCTCCCCCGTGTCCAGGGTCGATTATAACCCCATTGGCCAGGTCGAATTCGCCGCCCGATCCTGAGGTTTCGTTTATTATGAGAACCGCCGCCATCACGAGCGCGGCTGCAAGCAGGATTATTCCTACGATAAATAGTGATTTAGCGTAGTATGCCTTTTTGTTCAATTTGGCTCCTTTCCTGGAGTCAGGCGGTAGTTTGACGCTTCCCTAACGGACCGACATCAGCGCAATCCTTCCCCAATACGTAATATAACATGATTATTATATCATGGATTTTTCCCATGCGTTTTAGAAAATGCACTCCAAATCTACAAAATTTTAGAATAGACTTTTCCGGTACACGGTAATGGCGGTACTTAAGCGCGTTTGACCGCGATTTAAACACTGCGGCCAAACTCATAAGCCGCCTGCGGATATCCTGAATTCTCGATATCAGCGCGCACAGACATGCCCGGGGCTAAAATATGCCCGCAGTCCTCCCACCCGAGGTATCTAAGTATAGTGCTGTAGTGGAGCTTAAGGCTATCCATCGCCCACTCGTCCGTGTCCGCGCAGGTTGCTAACAGCACGGCCTTTTTGGGAGCGCTCCTGAGCAGGGCGTTAACCGAATAAAATCTGTCTATTACGGCCTTTAACTGGGCCGATATGCCAAAATAATACAATGGGGTGACGAACGCAACCATCTCCGCTCCTGTGACGGCGGCTGCGATTTCATCCATATCATCCCTATGTACACACCCTCCGCCCTCTGTCTTTCGGCAGCCGTCGCAGCCAAGACATGGCTTTATATTCATAAATGCGGAGTCAAACCGGCGAACGCTGTGGCCCTTGTCTTGCGCTCCCAGCGCAAATCTGTCCGCCAGCATTGAAGACGTACCCCTTCTATGCGGGCTTCCGGTAATAATAACAATATCCATAGTTACCTCCAATCAAAACATGCCATGTGACAATAATAATTTTATCATATTTGTCAAGAAAATCGTATTTAAATCGGAACCTTTTGAAATGTGATCAAGCCCATTTAAGCTTTTAGACGCGTTTCGTCTCCGCCAAGATCCATTTATACTTGAT
>DBFNRV010000026.1:0-5439 GCA_048421225.1 Christensenellales bacterium
TTGCTAAGGGATTCAACTTCTTCCCGCGTTAGATATCTCCAATCGCCGCTTTTTAGTCCTCCCAAACGCAGGTTTCCGAGCCTTACCCTCCGCAATCTTAGGGTTTTATGTCCTACAGCGGCAAGCATCCGCCTTACCTGGCGGTTTCTTCCCTCATGAATGGTAATATAAAGTTCTGTGTTTTCCTCATTAAGCACCTTTACTCCGTCAACGCGCGCCGGCGAAGTAATTCCATCCTCCAACAGCACGCCCTCCTCAAGCGTTTTCCTCTCCCCATCGCCTATTATTCCGCTGCAGATCACCCTGTATGTCTTGTCTATCATTCGGCTCGGGTGCATTATGCCGTTGGCCAGCTCGCCGTCGTTTGTGACCAATATCAAGCCTTCGGAATCTATATCCAATCTGCCAACGTTATATAGCCTGTATGGAAGATCTTTAAAAACATCTATAACGGTTTGCCTGCCCTCTGGATCACACGCCGTGCATACCATTCCCCTGGGCTTGTTAAACATTATAGTTACCTTTTGCCCAACTATATATAAAGGTGATCCGTCAAGCAAAACATTGTCCTTTTCAGGCTCCACGCACATGCCAATGGCCGCAACGCGGCCATTGACGCTAACCCTGCCTTGGGTTATTATCTCTTCACACTTCCGTCTTGACGCCACACCCGCGTCAGCCATAAATTTCTGCAATCTCATCCGTGCCTCCGGTTGCTAATACTACTTGCAGATTAACTCAATTCTACCTTCCCGTCAAGACTCCTAAAAGCATATTAAAGTAATCCTCTAATCCCCATGAGTCTATGTCCTCCATCGCCACAAGCGGTTCCGAGGCTACTAACCTAGCGTCGTCCCATAATTCTAGCGTTCCTATCTCAGCGCCTTTTTTTAGTGGCGCATCGACCTGCCGAGGTATTACAACCCTAGTTTTAAGCAGCGCCCCCTCTTCAATTTTTACCGGCACAGCTATATCCTTGCCTACCGTAACGGCAACCAGGCCTTTAGACCCCTTGTTCACCCTAACCCTGGCAACCAGTTCTCCGGCTTTTACCATAGGCGACATGCTAAACGCCTCAAACCCATAGTCCAGCATATTCATCGATTCAGGAAAAATATCGGGAGAGTTAAGCACCACGCCTATCAGTTCCATATCCGTCCTTTTTGCGGAAAATACCAAACACTTTCCAGCGGCTTCTGTATATCCTGTTTTTATCCCATTTCCGCCCTCATACTGCCATAGTATCTTATTTTTGCTTTTCAGCGTGCGCTTTACATTGCCTGTTTCCGTGCTGTAATACGGTGTAGCCGCTATTTCCCTGAATGTTTCATTATTCATAGCTTCTCTAGCTATCGCCGCTAGGTCGAATGCGCTTGTATAGTGCTCCGGATCATGTAGGCCGTTTGGCGTGACAAAATGCGTATTTGTCAATCCCAAGCTTAAAGCGCGTTCGTTCATTAGATCCGCAAATCCTTCTATAGAACCTCCGATATGTATCGCAATGGCTATTGCGGCGTCATTTCCGGAGTTGAGCATAAGCCCGTAAATCAGGTCCTTCAGGCTGAGCTTCTCATTCTTCTGGATATACATGCTCGACCCTTCAGCGCCATAAGCCTCGGACGCCGTTGTGACGATGTCATCTAGGTTGCCTCTTTCAATAGCTATAAGTGCTGTCATTATCTTGGTTGTGCTTGCCATTGGAAGCCTCTGATGGGCGTTTTTCCCAAAAAGCACCTTTCCAGTGCTCTGCTCAATCAGTATGGCAGCCTGAGACTCTATCGACGGCTCCACCTTTTCCGCCATTGCCAAGGACGGTGACAACAACAGCACGGCAAACGACGCTATGGCTATTATGCTTGCAATCCAGCGCTTTTGCATGTTATTCGTTACCCGTCCCATTATCCTGACTGTTTTGCTGGCCGTTTTGTTTGTTGCTGTCGTTACAGCATTCCTTAAACATTGAGCGTATTGAGCACAAGAGCTGCGGTACTTTCTCAATCACCCTGTCAACGGTGCATTCATAGTGTACCGGAAGCACATTAACGTCACCCGAGTTTACCGTCAAAAAAGCCATCGGCGTAAGGCACATTCCCGCAACTGCCGTTCCGGCAAAGGGATACCTGCCATCCTGCTGTGAATCCATGGACGCACCGCTTTGCTTTACAGGGGATTTCGCCCCATACTCGCCGCCTCCTGACAAAAAACCGAGTGAAACCTTTGAGACCGGCAGAACCATAGTTTCCCCCTCGGTCATTATTGGTGAGCCTACAATGGTGTTAACATCCACCATGTTCTTGATCTGCGTCATGGACGTTTGCATTATGTTTTCAATGGGATGCATATCTTTGCCTGCCTTTCCTTACTTTGTTTTTAAAATAGACACCTATAATTTGAAGCAAACTTATGATTAATATGCCTTCCAGGTTTATCCTGAACGCGTTTTTATTGAACTCCGGCATGATTCCTATTTTAATTGCATCTTTACCAACAGCGGGCAGAAGTATGCGCGCGGCATTATCTAAAACACTTCTTATAAGCCCAGTAAGCATCACCGTATAGAATGCGTTGTCAGCTATGCCGACCGTACCCGTAACATTGAATTTTTTTATTTTCAGCCACTTCATGTTGTCGAGCAACCATGTTATTGCGGTTCTGCGTTTCTTGCTTTTTTTAGGAAAGATCATGCTGAACGAGCCGTCCTGTCTGAACAGCATGACTCTTAGCCCGTTTAGGGCGGTATAATTAAGTTTTATAATCATAGATTTTTTGATAATTCTATAAAAAAAACGTATGTCGACATAGATCCTGCATATCGACCCACGCAGGCATAGATCAACATCTATTTTTACCGGATACAGCAACCCGCATATAAGTGCAGCTATAGGCATTAGCGCCAACAGCACATACATGTTCCCTCCAGCGGTTATAACTTCGGGTTTACCGCTAACCGCAAAATTATGTTTCCCATATTAATGCAAAAATATTTGATAGAAATGGAAATCGACTTTTTGTTTAAACCAATGTCTTAAATCAGCGTCCTATACACTCTCAGCGTCCTGCTCTCCTTCGGTAACATCCCCCATCCTCTCCGCAAAATCCGAATAGTCGGGAAGGTCACATATGGAATTAAGGCCAAACAGACGTAAGAAAGCATCCGTTGTACCAAATAGTACGGGATGTCCTACCGTATCCCTCCTGCCCTTTTCCTCTATTAGCTTCTGCTTTAACAGCTGGCTAACGGCATATTCGCAGCGCACTCCCCTTATAGCCTCGACTTCAGCCCTGGTTGCAGGCTGCTTATAAGCTATTATCGCAAGGGTTTCAAGCATTGACTGGGAAAGCGCTTTTTCCTGCGGAGGCGCATAAAATCTGCCAATAAAATCGGAATAACTTGGATTTGACACCATCTGAACCGTTTCATCAGTTATGTAGATCATTACGCCGCGCTGCTGGCTGGCATATTCAGACTGCATTTTAAATAACAGCATGCGTATCTCAAGCTCCGTAAGCTCCATAGCCTGCCTTAGGTCGCCTATATAAACCGGATCCCCCGATATGAACAAAAGGCACTCAATGCGCCCAAATAATTCCTTATCATCCAAGGTTATAGCATCCCTTCATCATAATCGCCTGAATAGTTGATCTCATGCCGCTTTAGGTCAAGTGCATACAGCATAATTGGCGCATATGGACGGCTCTGCATAAAATGCAGCTCCCCATGAACAGCCATGGCCAGCATGGCCATAAAGGTTACTATTATTTCCATCTTCGCCGCATTCTTGTCAAAGCAGTCTTCAAGAGCAATTTTTTTGCTGTTTAATAGCTTTGCTCTCAAACGCTTTATCATATCTTCAATCGTGAATTCATCATAGCTTACGCTGTGCGCCCTATCCGCGCCTTCGTCTCCGTTCCCCGCACGAGCCAGTAATGCCTTAAAAGCTGCATATAAGGCATCCGCGCTTCCCGCTTTCCAGATTATTTCGGGAGCCGGCAGCGGAAATTCTTCTCTGTTGCGGCTGATAATCAACGATGCTTTCTCATGGAGCTCTGACAGCCTTTTGCTTATTGCCTTAAACTGTTTGTACTCCTGAAGGCGGATGATGAATTCCGCCTCCGTATCGTCGTCTTCATCATTAATGGCAGCCGGCGGGCGCGGCAGCAGCGTTTTTGACTTGATATACAGCAGCGTTGCCGCGGTGGCGAGGAATTCGCTCGCCGTATCCATATCAAGACCGTCTATTTCATCCATGTACCGCAAGTATTGCGACGTTATTTCGGATACAAAGATGTCCTTAATATCGACCTCAGCCCTCTCAGTGAGGTGCAGCAAAAGATCCAGGGGGCCCTCAAACTGCTTTAAATAAATTTTATAGTCCATTCTTAAAACAATCCGTAGAAGGCTGCGAATACGGATGTTATTGCGTTAAAAATACCGTCTACCAATATACTAAATATCCCCGTATAATTAAGTATCAATAAAACGATGATCAGGATTATCATTCCATAACGGTTCAGCGTCATTAAAGCCGAAGGGCCAAAATTGCGCAATATGAATCCCTCTAAAAGATGAGAACCGTCAAGCGGCGGAATAGGGAGCAGATTAAAGATCGCAAGCGCGATATTAATGGTGACAAAGCTGCACATGAAGTACATCAATATATTTGCTATCTTATTTTCAAACACAAAGATATAATTCCATGCGGCTTTTAGATGAAAATCGCTAAGCCCGCTGATCTTAAATACCGCGTCCATAACGAACACGCTGACCAGAGCAAGCGATATATTTGCTATAATGCCTGCAAGGGATACCATTATATTATCCTTTTTGGGGTTTCGAAAGTTGCGCGGATTTACGGGCACGGCCTTTGCCCACCCAAAGCCCACTATAGCCACCATTAATAAGCCTATTGGATCAATATGCTTTAGTGGGTTTAGGGTCATTCTGCCCATGCTGTAGGCAGTCATATCACCAGCCCTGTACGCAGTATACGCATGCGCCCATTCATGAACTGAAAGCGCAATGACGAATGCCGGCAGCATATATAAAAATCCCTGAAGCCTGTCTATTATAAAATCAAACAAAGATGTCACCTCAAACCTTAATATTTAGAGAACCAGTAAGGACAGATAATAAGCCTATCTGTTTTCTTCTTCTGAAATCAATTATACGTTAGCCAAGGAAAGTTTGCAAGCAAAGCAATTTTTCATCAATCAATACATTTATTGTAAATTTTGTAGTTGCCGTAGATTGGTACATTAAGCGTTGCCACGGTTTACTATGCTCACGTCTCTACAAGGAAAAGAGCATAAAAGCATTTCAAACAGGACAATATCAATTACCCTGCACGTTCCCGTCAACGATTTAAAAAGAAATTGATATTGAATAAAATGACGCAGATGCCCACGAAAAACTTTGCGGCATGCGTTTGAAAAATAAAG
>DBFNRV010000027.1:0-5640 GCA_048421225.1 Christensenellales bacterium
GAGCGGTAAGCGAACGCGTGCGGAAAAACTCAAAAAACGGAGCAATCCGTTTTTTGAACCGCCTATGGCGGTAATAGGTTCTAAGCCGCCGGAGGCAAATATCAAATTCGTAATTTTGGGCGACATGCGCGGCCAAAATTACACCTTTTATGAACTAAATGATAAATTTATGCCGCATGGAACAACTGGCGCGCCTGTTATGCTATAATCCAATGTGCAGCAACACTTTGCTTTTTGTGAGGTAAAATATGAACGATCTCAACAACAATAACGGCGGCGGGCGGCGTCAGAATTGGGAGCGCGGCGTACAAAACAGCCGCGGAGACTATGACAAGAGCGGGCACAGGCCATCGAAAAAGCGGCGCAAGCATACGCCCGTATGGCTGCTTGTATTTGCGGACACCATCGCAATCGGGCTTTTCCTCTGCGTATTTTCCTATTTTCATCATGTTAACCCCATATACAGGCACGAGGACCCCATAAAGCTTCCTCAAAGCACCACCGCCCCGCCCTCCGTAAACGCGGCAAGCCCAACGCCGGACGGCACAACCCCGCCGGCCAGTCCCACGCCGACCGACGAAGCAGCGGGAAACTTTGCCGGAAAGTTCCTTAACGCCGGCGAAGCCCCAATAAAGACCGCTACCACCTATAAAAGCGAAAACGTTAACGTGACCGTTGAAACCCGAAACGCGGGCGGCGCCGTTTACCATATAGCCGATATCTATGTCACGGACGTTAAATTCATAAAAGCCGCTATGGCGGGCGGCGACTACGGCTCAAGCTGGAAGAACAAGGCCCCTGTCAATGAAATCGGCGCCTCCGTAAACGCCTTTGTAGCGATAAACGGCGACCAGTGCACCGCGCACCGCGAAGGCGTTGTAGTTAGAAACGGTACGCTCTACCGCGACACGGTATACCGCGACGTGTGCGTGCTGAACTATGACGGAACCCTTGAAACCATACCCCAGGCCCAGTTCGACATATCAAGCATAAAGGAAAAAGGCGCGTGGCAGGTATGGTCGTTCGGGCCGATGCTGCTGGACAATGGAAAACCGATGACCGAATTCAACAGCGACGTGAAGAGGGCGAACCCCCGAAGCGCCATTGGCATGATAGAGCCGGGGCATTACGTATTTATCGCCGTGGACGGGCGCGGCAGCTCCCCCGGCTTGTCGCTTGAGGAGCTTTCGCGGCTTTTCTATGACCTTGGCTGCGTTACCGCCTATAACCTCGACGGCGGCGACACCTCGGCGATGGCCGTGGACGGAAAGATCTACTCCACGCCGTCCGGCGAACGCGACGCAACGGACATCATCTACGTTGCAATGGATTAGGAGGTCCGCCATGCTTAAAAAAATTCTTCCCCATTTTTGTATTATACTTTCCGTCGTGATGCTTGTGTTCCTGATAATAGACCAGGTAAACTCCGCAATGGCCTTTATCAACAATCAGGGGACAAAGGTGATAATGATAGTGTTTTCCATCCTCGTGCTGCTTATGTCCATACTCTATGTAGCCGACCAGCGAAAGCACTAACGACACGCACCGGCAAGATTAATATGGCTCCGCGCCGCATAGCTTTCTTATATGCCGGCGCGGGGCCGTTTTCACGGCGCGCCTTGGCGCGCGCGGCGCCTATCCGCCCCCGCTAAGCCCGTCACCATATGAAAAAGTGTTTCATATTATGAGCATATAAAGAATATGCGTTAATGGAGGCCGCTTACAGACATGGTTTATATGAGATCCAATGACGGCGTTCGCATCGCCGTATATGAATACAATCCGCAGGGGCGTGAAACCGTGCTGCTGGTACATGGCTGGCCGCTGTCGAACATGATGTACGAATACCAGCTCGAACCGCTGATCTGCCTCGGCTACAGGGTTATAACCCTTGACCTGCGCGGCTTCGGCCGCTCGGACGTGCCGGCGGACGGCTACTGCTACGACCGGATGGCCGCTGACATTTACTCGGCCGTCCGCTTCATGGGGCTTGGCGCGTTCACGCTTGTCGGATTCTCCATGGGCGGCGCCATCGCGCTGAGGTATATGCGGCTGTATAAGGGCCGCGGCGTTAAAAAGCTGATACTGCTCGCCGCCGCCGCCCCGTCGTGGACGCAGCGCCCTGGATTCCCCTATGGGCTGACACGGCAGTATGTAAACGGCCTGATCAAAAAGGCCTCCGCCGACCGGCCCGCTCTGGCGTACAGCTTCAGTCATGACCAGCTCTTCGCTTCCCCCCAATCCGGGGCTGTAAAAAACTGGTTTAATGATATAGCGCTTTCGGCTTCGGGCATCGGCACGGTGCGCGCCGCGACAGCACTGCGCGACGAGGACGGCAGGCCGGACCTGTCCGCCGTGTGCGTGCCAACGGTAATTATCCACGGCGCGAAGGACATCGTAGTGTCAAACGACCTGGCAAACGTCCAGCATCAGGGAATAAAGGGCTCCAAGCTGTACACCCTTGAGAACAGCGGCCACGGCGTTTTCTACGACGAACTTGAGCGCTTTAACAAAATATTCCTCTCCGCGATCGAGGAGCCCTGCTGATTATCCCGCCTTACAATCCATACTTAAAACATAGGGTCCGGTACGTTCCGGACCCTTGTAGAATTAAATTAAAATACCCGTTTGCCCTTAAGCGGCTGCGGCGCTTAACGCCCGTCCTTAGGCATCGCGCCAAAACGGGTGGGAGCCTAAAGCTTTACGCCCCTGCGGCCCTTGTTTCCATTGTCCGCTTAATCTACTTAGCTTTAACTCCATAGCATTGAGTTTGGCCTGTTTTATGTCCTCGTAGAACATAAAACAGGCCGTACAGGACATACCATGGCAATTCGTTTAAAAGGAAGCTGCCAGTAGTTATTATTTCACTCTCTGTAAGACATAAAATAAAATTATCCGTTTTTGATATCGTTTCTGTGATTCATATAGACTTTAATAGAATCAAGGATATACTTTCTTTCGTTAAGCGATAGAAGACTTGCGCAGTTAAATATCTCAGTCATCATACTGTCGCTCTTATCCAAGTCGTCCCTCTCCATTTTACCTTTACCTGTCATAAGCCAGCTCTGGTTAATGTCCAATACCGAGCAAAGCGCCTGTAAAACCAAAGGATGGGGCTGAGTTTTATTGTATTCAATATTGGCGATTACTCCACGCGAAACGCCGATGGATTCGGCCAGCCTGCTTTGGGTGTAACCTTTTGATTTACGCGCCTGTTTTAACCTGCCTGAAACGCTCATTTTACTACCTCCTCATAACGTAATACAATAATAATACACGAGTATGCATTGTCAAGTCAACATAGAATTATAAAGTCATTATATAGTATTGACAAGGTAATTGGGAGATAGTATCATGACTTTATAAAGCAATTAGATGAATTAATAATACATTAATGAAATGGGGAAAGGAAAATGAAGTCTTTTAATAGCAGTGAAGATGATAAGGTGTTAGATGAAATCATTGAAAACGTGAGTAAGCTGACTATCGAAAAGCAGGCACGGATATTAGAACTGATAAGGGCAATGTTATATACGAGAAGATGTATTGAACAAGAAGTAAAACGGGAGAGTGACAGGAGCTGTTTAACAGGTTCGGATGATAAATGCTCTATATAAGTTCTTATACAAGGTCAAAGACAGATGGTGTTTAAACCACCGTTCAATTCAATCCAAGTGCAGCAAACTAAGAAAGTAATTCAGTATTCCGGAAGCTATAAAAACAATCCGAGCGACTTATATGCTTAAATCAATGCGGCTCAGGTACCGCCTTACACAGGAGCAGCTTGCAAACCTCCTGTCCATGCCGGTATCGACCTACAGGGGTTATGAAAGCGGAAGGCGGGCCGTACCCGTCAAAACGCTGGCCATGCTGGCCGACCTCTACGGCACCACCATTACATACCTTGCGGGGCTTACCGACTGCCCCGAGCCGCTGCCAATAAGCCCGCGTTATATTCCGCCTGGAAGGAATACCCTCCCCTCCGGACGGGATGGCGGCACGGAGGGAGGAAACGGCCATGAATAGCGTTACAATGGGCGGCGGCCGTTTCCTCCGGCGCCCAGAGGGCGGGGCTTCTCTTATATGGAGTGGGGCAGGGTTTATATAGACGGACGCCCGCCGGACGCAAAAAAACCGCGGCATAGCGGAAACCGTGTCCGGCGGGCGGCTCCCGCTTTTAGGACAAAAAAACCCTGCGGGCTTCCTTTAAAGATGTAGGGGTTATAAAAAGGAAGCCCATTAGAGGCTTAAATGATAAATATGAAGGCTCTGGATACGGACTATCGAAGAGCACAGAATCAGGACCTGTCCTCTCTTCGCACGTACGGACGATTCTCATCGGTCAGGCCGAGAAGATAGTCCACACTTGTATTGTAAAAATCTGATAATTTTATCAATACATAGGTGGGAATATCATTCTCGCCTGTCTCGTACTTAGAGTAGCCTGTCTGCGACATGCCCAGCATCTTAGCCACCTGTGTTTGGGTAAGATCATTGTCTTCCCTAAAATCCCTTATTCGCCTATACACGGTAATCCCTCAAAAAGATAATAATACATTTAATGGTAATCCTACGCATTGAACCTGTATTAGGTTATGATATTTTGCGTATTTTATAATCGTCCGGCAAAAGCTGCCGGAGGGCGTCAACAGATGCTGTTTATCGACAAAGGAACCGCGCCTGGATCCGGCGCATACGTAAAAACCAGGGCAGGAACCGTCCGGCGGACGGGCCGCGGGCAAAGAAGCCCTAAGCCTGCATTGTGTCCCAGTCACAGGCGGGATGTCGCGATCGGGAAATAGCTTTGTAGCATCTTAAAAGGAGGTTAATATATTGGCAAAATTAATCTTGATCTATAACCTGTTTCAGGTTACAATTAATGTTGCAAGGCGTAAAAGCATTGCCCAAAACCCTCCGGTATCGTCTAAAACAGGCGCGCAGGGAGCGCGGGAGCGGCTGGAGACTGGGCTGCGGGCCATCCCGCACCGGACAGCAAACGCCTTCATACCAGATTGATTAAGGCCGCTTTATGCCGCCGCCCCAAGCCCGCATTCGGCCCGCAAAGCGGAAGGTTCACACCGGTGGACCTTATGGGCCGGTGGGCAAACCGCCAAATAACATCCGTTAGTCGTCCGGCAGACGCGCCGGGTTCCTCCAGCGGCGACCCATTGGCATATATCATCTTCACCTAGGTTAAGGGCGGCGGCTTTATAAAAGGGTCCGGAAGATGCCTCTTAGGGCTTGCCATCGAATAGTGGCCTTTGGCCGCTGTGCGGAGCCAGGCCTGTATGGGCGCGGCCGGTTTGTTCAGGCTGCGCCGCACGGCGGCGGTATGAGATGGCGGTGAAAGCCCGACCGCGCAAATTGGGAAATCCCCGCAAGCTCATTCATAGCCGGTAAAGCCGCCACGGGCCCTTTTTATTATGGCAGCACAGGAGGATGTAGGCCGCTAACGCCGCTGAATCCGCCCAGCGGGCGGCTAGCGCCCCCTGTCGCAGGCAACGCATAATTAAACCGCGCCTGTTCAGCCCTCTGACAGGCGCGGTTAGCGCAGACCACAAGCTATTTATAAGCTTTTTAGGCTGTAATTTGATTATTGGGTTTCAAAATTTAAGACGCCTTCCACTAAAAAATAATTAT
>DBFNRV010000028.1:0-4184 GCA_048421225.1 Christensenellales bacterium
AAAGAACAAAATTTTAATATAAAAACGGCTTAAATTTGACTGCAGGTGAAATAATTGGTACAATGGCGGCATCTACTCAGACTAAGGAATCAATATCATCAAGATCCTGATCTTTTGATGTAGCGGGAGGTATATTATGAAACAGCGTTCGCGGATAATCGTCTATTTTATAATGTCCATATTGATAGCGGGAATGCTATCCTCGGTATTGACGATATATCTTGTAAACACCAGCAGGCAGAATGAGGTAATACTATCATCAAATGAATATGAAAAACTCCGTGAAGCAGCTTTGGTAAGCGAAATAGCTGATAAAGTTGATGAGTACTTTTATTTTGACAAGCCTGAACGTTCATCACTTTTAAATGCGGCTGCGCAGGGCATGGTGGCTTCATTAAATGATGATTATGCAAAGTATTACACCAACGAAGAATACGAAAGCTACCTTTCAAACATGAACGGGGAATACAGTGGAATTGGCATTCTTGTCAGTCAGCCGGATGATTTAGGAGCAGAAATTTTAGAAGTATATGAAGGCAACCCCGCCGCAACAGCGGGTGTACAGCCAGGAGATATAATAATAAGGGTAGATGGAAGCGAAGTAAGCAATATGACGCTGGAAAATCTCTCATATGCAATAAATGGAGAGATAGGGACTAAGGTAATTCTTACCTTAAAGAGGGCTGAGGATAACGGAAATACCTCTGAACTGGATATAGAGGTGACCAGAGCCATGGTAAATATAAAAAGGGTACATCATTTTTTATTTAATCAACGTACGGGATATATACGAATAGATATGTTCTCGGGCGAATGTGCCAAGGAATTTGAGGACGCCGTGCGGGATCTTACCGATAGAGGAATGAAGTCGCTTGTGATAGATTTAAGAAATAATCCCGGTGGATCGCTTGACGCCGTAGTCAATATAGCGGACGCAATACTTGGAGAATGTACCATCGTATCGATTGAGGGTAACAACCCCGAGGATAAAAGGATATATACCTCAAACGCCAAGGGTATAAGCGTACCTATAGCAGTTATAATAAACGAGAATTCGGCATCGGCAAGCGAAATACTTGCCGCGTCCGTACAGGAGAATAATGCCGGCGTTATTGTAGGCATGCCGTCCTTCGGTAAGGGAATAGTTCAAACCACTATGAGGCTTGATTCCAACCTGGGATGGCTTAAGCTTACGACGGAGGCGTACTATACTCCAAACGGAAACAATATCCATGGCGTAGGAATAGCGCCCGATATTGAGGTGGATTTAAAGGACGAACTCAAGGGGTTAACCATATCACAGTTAATCAGTGATTACCAACAGGATGATACTCAGCTTTGGGCGGCGTTGGATTATGTCAGGACCAAGGTGATTGAATAGCAGAATTCCTCTCTAAAAACCGCTTTTAAAGGCAGGAGTCCCAACCTCCTGCCTTATGGTTTGCAGTTAATTATGCTTTTTTATACGTATTTTCTCATATTTCTGAGCGCGCTTTTTTCAAGTCTGGAAACCTGGGCCTGTGAAATACCTATCTCTGACGCAACTTCCATCTGGGTTTTTCCCTCAAAAAACCTAAGGCGCAGAATCCGCTTTTCCCGCTCTCCCAGCCTGTCCAGCCCACTTTCTACAGCTATTCCGTCAAGCCACGACTCCTCCGACGTCTTATCGTCCTTAATTTGATCCATAACATAAATTGCATCGCCATCATCGTGGTATATCGGTTCAAACATCGATATCGGATCCTGTATTGAATCGAGAGCGTATACAACGTCCTCCTCCTTCATCTCAAGGGCCTTAGCTATCTCGGAAAGCTTCGGCTCTCTATTTTCGTCATGCATCAGCTTTGAGCGAACTTGCAGGGCCTTATAGGCCGTATCGCGCAGGGATCTGCTTACCCTTAGAGCATTATTGTCCCTCAAATGCCGCCTTACCTCTCCAATTATCATGGGTACCGCATAGGTTGAAAACCTTACTCCATGTGAGAGATCAAAGTTGTCGATGGCTTTGATCAGGCCTATACAACCAACCTGAAACAGATCGTCCATCTGCTCCCCTCTATTTGAAAACCGTTGAATGACGCTTAGAACCAACCTAAGGTTCCCAGTTATAAACTCTTCGCGCGCTTCAATATCCCCAGCTTTAATACGCTGCAGCAGCTCGGTGCTCTGCTTTGCGTTCATCATGGGCAACTTTGATGTGTCCACTCCGCAAATTTCAACTTTGTTGATCGCCATGGTACATACACCCCTTGCCTTAATTATTTGCTTTCAACAGCTAAGGGCGAACTGCCCCTGTCATATGCCAGCCATTTAATATTTTGCGCGTTTACAGCTTTTATAAACGTAAATTACCACATTAGCAAAAAATCGCAATTTTCTGAGCATTTTGAACTGAATGTCAGAATACCGCCGAAATAAAATGCTGCGGCATCCTAGAACATTTTAACTTTATAATACTTATTACCAATCATTGGCCTGAAACGTACTTTTTATCCGAATACACAGCGGTTTAATGACATATGAATTACCAAGCATGTTCATATGGGGGGTATAGCTTTGCAGGATTATATTGAAGACAGGGTCTTGCGCGTTGCGCAGCATCTTATTGAGCACGGCGCTACCGTCAGAAGCGCGGCCGCAGTGTTCGGAATATCAAAATCAACGGTTCACAAGGATATGACCGAAAGGTTAAAAACTATCAATCCTTCTCTTTATGAGCAGGTAAGCGCGGTACTATTGAAGAATAAGGCCGAAAGGCATATCCGTGGGGGTGAAGCCACACATAGGAAATACCGCGGGGACTAATTCTGGTTTTTTATTGCCGCTCAATTTGGGCGGTTTTATTAATTGTAGTCTGTTAATTTGGAATTATAGTAAAGACCGTATATATAATTAAAAGTGGGACAAAGCTGACATGTCGCTTTGTCCCATATAAAGCCTTGCTTTATCCGAGCTCGCCCCCTATTAAGGCCGTGATATGGTTGGTTGAAAGCGCTATAGTTTGATATGGCTTACAAGGCCTTCAATAAGGGCTTTAAAACTATAGTAGGGTAATAACCAGCGCCACGATAAAATCACTTCAGTGGTATCCTAATAACCTCTGTGCCAAATCTTGCTTCACTATCAATCAGAGCAGCTATTAGTTCGTTATTTCTATGGTAAACCGTCATAATATTATAACCTAAGATGTATTGTCCTAGAAGGCTCGTGTCAGTAAAATATGAGCGCCTCTTCTCTAGATCTACAATCAAAATGGTCTCGGCAAAGCTTTCACCCTTATCAGAAATGAAAAACACGCAATATCGGTTTCGGTCAAGAAAACGGTAGCTAACCTGTTTGTTATCATTACTAAACGTCTCTTCAAATAATACTTTTTCTCCATTTAACCTGTTAAAAAAAGTATACGTATTTTCTTGTTTGCTTATAGCGTATATACACCCTGTCACGATATCGGAGCCATTGGGTTCCTCTTTGATACGGCTTGTTTCCGCCACTGTAGTAGTTCTCTCTGATACTGTATGCAGCAAATACTGCCTATATTGGACAACATCGCCGCCTTCATTCAAACCCGAGTAGATATAATCAAATATTATCGTATCGTTATCAAACCACCAATAACAATCAGGCTTTGATGTTAACCAGTGTTTTTCAGCATCTTCAAAGAAGGCTGCGGGCAGTTCGATTTTATACTCTTCCATCGAAGCTAAATCAAGAACGTAATAATCGTACCTGCCCTCAGCATATGTATCCCTATTTGTATAAAAGATAATCTTTTCCCCATCCGGCGAGATTCCTCCGGCAAGGGCCCAAACCAACGAGCCGGTTATCCCATCGTGTTCGGAAATAAGCCTGTCATGCCCTTTCTGATCAACAAGAGTCCAAAACTCTACGTTTTCCAAATCCAAGATGTACGAATCCGAAACAGGAATTATCTCTTCTTCAGTCTTTGCATTAAATACGTTAATAACGCACAATTTTTTATCGCTGTCCAGCAGTGTTAGTTCATAGTATATATCGCTACCTTCATCACGATATGTAAAGTTGTTTTCGTATAAGGCATAATCAAACCTAACCTTAAACCTGTTGCCTCCGCAGCTTAGCTCTCCCCTAAACGGTTTCATTGCAACTTCGAGGATCTCGTTATTTTCGAAAATACTTACCCTATCCTTATGATAATTTGTTAT
>DBFNRV010000029.1:0-2870 GCA_048421225.1 Christensenellales bacterium
ATAGAGTCGACTCTAAGCAGAACTAAAAATTATGATTAGAGAAATAAAGTACATTTAATAAAACTAACGAAATAACAAACCTACGATTCCCTATCCTCTTTATCATCCGCTTCACGTGGTTTATAATATTTGCAGGAAGCGGAGTCAATTTCGCGTCTTTTTAGGCGTGGATATACGCAATGCCCATAATATGATTTCCTGTAGCTTCGTCTAGCCCTTACATAATGTTGTATGAAGTGCAGGCATGTATTACATTTGGGTACGTTCATGATATTCCTCCAATTATGAATGAAGAGCAGCTGCTTCCATAAATTTTTCTTATAATGAAGTGTACAATAAAATTAATATGAATGTAGGGTTTAGAGCTATAAACTCTAAAATAATTTTCTGCTATCCTAATACGCAAAGGCCGCGGAACGGTATGTTTCCGCGGCCTTTACAAAGCGCCATCTCCGCACCCAAGGACTATTATCCACCATACAGGCGCAAAAATTTGTCTTTACTTAATAGCCGTATGTCTCGTCAGCGCTTCTGAAGGCGATTGCCTCCACTTCAACCAGGGCGCCCGCTGGTAGCGCCGCAACCTGCACGCAGGAGCGCGCGGGGAACTCCGCGCCGAACCTTTCGCCGTATATCCGGTTGACAATCGCAAAATCGCCCAAATCCTTGACGAAAACCGTTGTTTTAACAACATCATTCAGGCTCGCGCCAGCGTCCTTGAGCACGTTTTCAAGATTGGCAATCACCTGCGCGGCCTGGGCCTCCACGCCTTCGGCCATTTTACCGGTGACGGGGTCTATGCCTATCTGTCCGGATGTAAAGACTATTCCCTCCATAGCAACCGCATGGGAGTAGGGGCCGATTGCCGCGGGGGCGTTTGAGGATACAATGATTTCTTTCATATGCTTTCTCCTTTATGTTGGTATTTTTATATATAACTGAGGTCACATATAAACTATTTAAAGTACAGGGAGGCGGCTTCATAGAACTCCCTGTCCACCTCTTTGCGCTTGGTCACCGCCCTGTCCAGATCGGCGGAAACGATTTTGGCGCCGACCTGCGCGACCATATTTCCATAATCGCCCGAAATTACAAGCTCGCCGGCCTTAATGCCCAGGCGCGTGCCCAGCACCCTGTCAAACGCGCAGGGAGAGCCGCCGCGCTGTATATGTCCCAGCACAACGTAGCGCGATTCAAACATGGCTGCGTCCTCATCTAGGTCGTCGGCGTCTCGCATGGCTCGCTCGATCATATCGGAGAGGTGTTTTGCCAAATCCTTGTTTAAAAGCAGCTTGTTGCCAAACGCATCAACGCCAAGATCTATATTTTCCATACCGGATAGCTCGAAGCCCTCCGCCACCGCTATGATGGTATATCTTTCGCCGCGCATGTAACGCCCCTTAACCACGGACAATATCTCGTCAAAGGTTTTGGGAAACTCCGGTATAAGCACCAGATGCGCGTTCGCCGCCAGCCCAGCCTGCAGTGCTATCCAGCCGGTATGGCGGCCCATGCATTCAACAACAATGCATCTTGAATGGGATTCGGCCGTGGTATGCAGCCTGTCTATTGCCTCCATAGCGATGTTTGACGCGGTATCGAAGCCAAAGGTGTAGTCGGTGCATGACAGGTCGTTATCAATCGTCTTAGGTACGCCTATCACGTTTATTCCCAGCTTGCGGAGCTGATTGGCCACACCAAGGGTATCGTCCCCGCCGATGGCGACCAGCCCCTCAAGCCCGATGGCGTTAAGCTGGGCTATCACCCTTTCAGCGCCGTTTTCCACCTTCATGATGTTTGTCCGCGAGGAGCCTATTATGGTCCCTCCAAGGGTCTGTATGCCCTCAACCTCCTTTAATGTAAGAAAATGGCCCTCTCCGGTAAGCGCGCCGCGCCAGCCGTCATAAAACCCATATACCTCAATATCAGCGGAGGCGCACTTTTCAACTACGCCCCTTATAACCGCGTTAAGCCCCGGGCAGTCCCCGCCTCCGGTAAGAATTCCAACCTTTCGCATGAAAACCTCCTGATTCATTTTTCTGTTATGATGTCCAGATGCAAGATGATAAACCCGCCGCATAAAAGGCGTAAGAGCGGGCCAAAGGGCATAACCGTGCTAGACTAGCCCTGTCTCTCCCAATATACCGACAATTTTACGGGAAATTTCATTTGGGCTAAGCATTTTGCCGCCATTCATGCAGCATACCGAGTACACGCCGCTGCATTCGAGGGCACACTCCAGGTATTTCTGCCGCGCAAGCTCCTGCAGCACGGACGAAGCCTCATATACGTCCTTGCTTTTGCCGACATACCCCCTAAATCCCTTATTGTCCACGTTTGAGGATGCGCGGGTCGTCCCAATGTCCAATACAATGCTTACGTCGGGCCGCGGAATACCGAAATGGTTGAATTCAAGATCAAGCACCCACTCAAATATATCCGGACGGCCAAGCCTGCATTCACGAATGCTCTGATACACCGCATTGGACAATGTGTAGCGGTTGATAAGAAGATAGTCGGACTCCCCGTCCATATAGGTCTTCATATCCTCCCAGCGGTCCAGCGCAAACCAAAGCGCCATGCTTTTGCCGTCGATGTCTGTTGCGCGTATATCGCCAGCTCCGGACAGAAGCCTGCCTATATGCGCGCCAAAATAGCTATCATACAATGGATAGGCCCTTGCGGCTACGCTGCGGCCCAGGCTGGAAATGTAGCTTTTAAGCATCTTAATCTGTACTGTCTTTCCGCTGCCATCAATGCCCTCTATAGCTATTATTTTAGTCTTTCCCATATGTTACATCCTTTTATTATCTATTAAAAGCATTCAATAATTTTAATTATAGCCTGAATAGAAAAATATAGCTATAATT
>DBFNRV010000030.1:0-24597 GCA_048421225.1 Christensenellales bacterium
CTACTCGCTCTCCGATTTCGATGCACAGCTAGCTGTGCATCGAAGAGCCTCCAATAACCGTCCTATGCGTCCTTTACAGTATAGCTCACCTAATGCTTTCCTTCGTGCCTATACTGTCCAACATGTTTGACAAACCTACAATTTTACATAAATCATTCCCTTTTAGATCGTTAATCCCTCTTAGCGCAGTTTTGCGCCAAGCCTTGCGTTTAAGCTTTCCAGTATCGAGTTCACTGCCGCCGCTATTTCCTCATCTACCAGGGTATGATCCGAACTGCGAAGCAGGAACGAATATGCCATGCTCTTTTTCCCTTCCGGAATGCCTTTCCCGCGGTATACGTCGAAAAGTGATATGTCTTCAATAATAACGTCTGTTTCGGCCAATAGTATAGCCCTGGCGACATCGCCCGCGCAAACACTTTCATCCACAATTACCGCTATATCCCGCTTTACAACCGGATACCTTGGAATTGGGCTATAGGCGCGCACCGGTTGATTAAGCCCAAAGAGCTTATCAAAGGATAGCTCGCAGATGAAGACGCGCGTTGTAATGTCATATGCCTTCAGCGTATCCGGGTGTACCGCTCCTATCTCTCCTATTTCCTCGCCATCCACTATTAATACGGCATTCTGCCCTGGTTGGAAATGGTTGCTGTAACCAACCCTAAACGCCGCATCCTTTATGCCAAATCCCATAAGCAGCGACTCGGCCGTACCCTTTAAGGTGAAAAAATCCTCTTGGTCCATGTAAGCGATGCAAATATTTTTTCTCTGCTCGGGCAGGGATGGATTATTGTTTATATGCACGTTTCCAATCTCAAAGAAACGGTTATGCTCCGTACGCCTGTTTAAATTTACCGCCAGCGATCTAAGCATCCCAGGAATCAAGGTGGTTCTCATTAGGCTTTGATCCTGGCCAAATGGGTTCATTATTTTTACGGCAAGCCTTCTTTCATCCATTGTACCCAGCTTTAGCGATGAGAGCTCATCCGGAGACATAAAGTTATAGTTATACATTTCACAGGCGCCCAAGGCCGCAAGCAAGTCCTTAGCTCTATCCTCCGCCTTAAATGGGGCGCTTATTGAACCGCAGAAGGTTTCACCGCGCATAAGCGTAGGATTTATCCTCTCATATCCATAGAGGCGCGCAACCTCCTCGGCGATATCCCAGTCGGTCTCAATGCCGTTTTCAATATCAACCCTGTAATGGGGCACCCTTATCCTCAGCTTTTCACCATCAATATCCGCCTGTATATTGATAGTCTCCAGGAGTTCCGCCATATCCCGCGGTTCAAGATCAAGGTTATTTATCCGGTTAACATGCCTCCAGTCCGCTTCAACAATGCGTTCGTTTATGTCAGCCCCGCACACGTCGATAGCCCCGCCTATTACCCTGCCGGCATGGAGGCTGTCAACCAGTTCAATCGCTCTTTTGACAGCTTTCATAGCGTTTACAGGCTCTACGCCCCTCATGAAACGTATAGCTGAGTCGGTAGTATGATGCAGCTTTCTTGTCGTAGAACGGATGCTGCTGCCCTTAAAAACAGCTGACTCAAATAACGTCGCCCTCGTATTAGCCGTTATTTCAGAGTTCTCTCCCCCCATTACGCCGGCTATACCAACCCCTTTTTGGGGATCAGCTATTAAAAGCATGTCTGGAGTAACGTCACGCTGCTTTCCGTCCAGAGTTATAACAGTTTCGCCTTCATAAGCGTTGCGCACTATAATATGCCCTCCATCAACGCACGCAAGGTCAAATGCGTGCATCGGATGGCCATACTCCACCATTACCAAGTTCGTTATATCTACTATGTTATTGATAGGCCGAAGACCTACGCTTCTCAGCTTTTTCTGCATCCATCTGGGCGATGGCCCGATCCTTAGATCGGTTACAGCCCTTGCGCAATACCTGGGACAAAGCTCGCTATTATCTACAGTTACCTTGGCGTACTCCGATATATCGCCAACGCCTGTTACTTCTTTAATGTCCGGTTCGGTGAATTTCTGTCCCAAAGCGGCGGCCGCCTCGCGGCACATTCCGATAATGCTCTGGCAATCCGCCCTGTTTGGAGTAAGCTCTATATCGAATATAACGGAATCAAGCCCGAACGCTTCCTGAACGCTTTGTCCATCGGTGTGGGGTTCATTGAAGATAAGGACTTCGTCAAGGTTGGCGCCCTCATAGTCGGCGTCGGTGAGGCCAAGCTCATGGCCTCCGCAGAACATTCCCTGGCTTTGTATCCCGCGAAGGCTTGTAGGCTTAATTTCGGTTCCGTCATGAAGCGTCGCACCGCAAAGCGCCACGGGGACCTGCGCGCCTTCATATACCCTCTTTGAATTGGTGACAATCTGGACGGGCGCGTCCGATCCTATACCTACCGTGCAAATCCTAAGCTTCTCGGCCTGCGGATGCGGGGCTATGCTATTTATCGTGCAGACGACTACATTTTTTATCCCAGGCATTTCATCCGATACCTCGGATACTTCAAATCCCCTCCACATAAGCTTCTCTACGAATTCATCTATAGTAACGTTGAAATCAACGTATTCTTTTAGCCATCTCAGCGGTAATTTCATTCTTTTCGTCCCCCCTTTAGAACTGCTTTAGAAACCTTGCGTCATTCTCATAGTGCAGGCGTATGTCGGGTATCCCATATTTCAAATTGGCTACCCTGTCAACACCTACGCCAAAGGCGAACGCGCTCCATTCCTTCGGATCAAGGCCGCAGTTTTCAATCTCGTGAGGATTTGTTACCCCGCAGCCCATTATTTCAAGCCAGCCCGTTCCCTTGCACACCCTGCACCCCTTGCCGCCGCATATGGCGCATGATATATCCACCTCGGCCGATGGCTCTGTAAACGGGAAATAACTTGGGCGGAAGCGTGTTTTGACAGCTGCTCCGAAGACCGCATGCACAAAAGCCGATACTGTACCCTTCAGATCGCCGAACGTAACACTTTTATCGACAACTAAGCCCTCTATCTGCATGAATATTGGGCTATGGCTTGCGTCTACCTCATCCACTCTAAAGCAGCGCCCAGGTATCACAAGCCTAAACGGCGGTTTTACCGACATAAGCGCCCTTGCCTCGCAAGGTGTCGTATGGGTCCTTAAGACCACCTTATCGTTTATGTAAAAGGTATCCTGCATGTCCCTCGCCGGATGATCCGGCGGCATATTGAGCTTTGTGAAGTTGAGATCGTCGTATTCGATCTCAGGGCCGTCAAACGTAGTGAACCCCATGCCTACTAGAGCGTCCCTAATCTCACGGTACACGAGCGTAAGCGGGTGCAGATGGCCGCCTGGCAGTATATGCTTTCCAGGTTCGGTTACGTCTATCTTTTCCCTTTCAAACCTGAGCTGCTGCGCCATTTCAGCCATTGCCTGCCTGCGCCTGTTTATACCATCTTCAAGCTCCTGCTTAACGATATTGGCCATTTTGCCTATCTCGCCCCTCATCTCCTTGCTTAGCTTGCCCATGCCGCGAAGTATTTCGGTAAGCTTACCGTTTCTACCCAGAGTTGATATATAGATTTCTTCAAGCTCCGAGTCGGTCTTGGCGGCATCAAGGGAAGCAAGCGCCTCCTTTTTAATTTCGTCCAATCGGTCGATCATCTGACATCCTTTCCTCCTAAAAAAATATAAGCGCATACATCCCAAAGGGACGAGTGCGCTTTCTCGTGGTACCACCCTGATTCGTTCTGCATTGAAACTAATCCAATTACAAAACCTCTCAGCTGTATCGGGCTTGCCCGTCTTTGGCTACCTGTCCGGCCTTTTATGTATCACGGATTTCACCAAAGCTGCTCCAGGACGAACTGCTTCATGGCCTTAACGCGGTTTGCTTTCAGCCGGAGACAAACCTCTCTTGATGCGCCTATAGCCGTGATTTGACCCTTCACCGCATTGCTCTATTGATTTATTCCATTATATCACAAGTATTATTATGGATCAATATCCGTAAATGATACGGTTATACGGCCTCTGTGATACAGGCTCGGGAAACGAAACTACACATGCCTGTACCGCGTTGCCCAAGTGGGTGTGTCGCTCTGTAAGCCGGCTAAAAAGCCCATATTCCCAAGCCTTACGAGCAGATGATGTATCACGTCTAACGTGTCCAGATTGAAGTGAAGATCATCCGCGCTGCTGCCTAAGCGGGAAAAGTCCGTACCAGCACACCGTTATAGACGGATATACCGGTCTATGTTGCCTTGGCGCTTACGTGGAACAAAACACCTATTATTCTGACAACTTCCTGAGAAGATTATATGCTTTCTTCTAAAAATTAGGGAGCGCCGTGGCGTTATATCCAGAGGGCAATGGCTTTTAATTTGCCAATAGTTTATCACGGCCAAAGCACTAGCTGATTACTATCTTTGATAATGCCGCCGATAAACTGGGTATTGGGCACAAACTGATCCGCTAGTGCACGCCCAGCCATAATGGCAAAGCGTAATGCAGTCATATGGAGGATAAAAAAACTTCTACGGCGCCCACCGCTTCTATTCTCTTGTGCATTGAATAGCTTTCAATAACCTACCCATGCGAATTATAAATCTCCAAAGTCTTTCCTGGCTGCCTATACTGTCCTGCATGTTGGACAAACCTATACATAAATGATACGGTTATTGCCTTTATAAAGCTGTATTAACTACTTAATTAGATTATCGTTATATAAAATGAAATGGTTAGCAATCAATACAGCTATTTATTTTTATAAGCTTTTTAGGTCCATCTGTCGTAATTTGTTGCATGTGCCGCCATTAAGTTATATAATATTAAATGGATTCATTCATTATATTATAAGCTTAATTGAGGAGTGTATCATGAGTTTTGTTATTACCACCGAGTCCAATTCTGAAATCCCCTACCAGTGGGAGGATGAAAACGGCTTTTCCGTAATGAGAATGCCGTATACATATGATGGTCTGGAACGATACTACGATTTAGGACGAGAAACCGATATACCCGCTTTTTTCAAGCGTCTCCGCGAAGGGGTTGCCGTTACTACCGCCCAGCGGAATCCCGCTGAAATAGAGGAATACTTTGAGCCATATTTAAAGAAGGGAAATGATATACTGCATATAGCGTTTTCATCAAAAATGTCAGGCACCTTCAGCAATGAATGCATAGCAAGGAACGAGCTTTTGGAAAAATATTCTGAACGGAGGATTGAGCTGGTTGATACGCTTGCAATATCGATGCCGCTTGGCCAGCTTGTGGGAGTAGCTCTTAAAATGCGAAGGGAAGGAAAATCCCTTGATGAAATACGCGACTGGGTAGAGGATAATAAGATGAAATCGTGCTCCCTTTTTGCGGTAGACAGCCTTGAATATCTTCGTAGAGGCGGCAGGATTTCAAATACGGCCGCATTTTTTGGAACGGCTCTTCAGCTAAAGCCCATATTGACCGTTGGCCCTGACGGCCTTGTGGTTCCAGTTGCAAAGATAAAGGGACAAAGAAAGGCAATTAAATATATTTTGGAGGGATGCGCGTCTACGATAGAACATCCTGAAGATCAAACCGTATATATTTGCCATGCTGATTGTCCAGGAGATGCCGGTGTGTTAAAATCACAAGTAGAAGAGCTGATTAAGCCAAAAGAGGTAGTGATTCGTCCTGTGGGTCCCGTAATAGGCTCCCACTGCGGTCCTGGGACGCTGGCCATCGTCTATTTTGGGAAAGGCCGCGATGAATTGCTGTTAAAGTAACTAAATATATTTAGGAGCAAACGCCTATGGATATAAAGTTTTGCGGAGCAGCGCGATCTGTAACCGGTTCCTGCCATCTTGTCGAATTTGAAGGGGGCAGGCTTTTGGTCGACTGCGGTATGCGTCAAGGTCAGGATGCAAAGACGGAGCTTGGCGAAGGCGGGTTTCTTTTTGACCCTTCCAGCATTGACGCGGTGTTGCTTACACATGCGCACATTGACCACAGCGGACTCATTCCCCTTCTTGTAAAGAGAGGGTTTAACGGGGTGGTGTTAGCCACTGAAGCAACCTCGCAGCTCGCTACGATAATGCTTCCCGACAGCGCCCATATTCAGGAGGGCGACGCGGAAAACGCCAACCGTAAGCGTCTCAGGGCCGGCAAGGAACCGATTGAGCCGCTGTACACCCTTGAGGATGCAAACAACGCTCTAAAGCTGTTCAGGTCAGTTGGCTACAAAGAGACTGTAAGGTTGATGCATAACGTAACGGTACGCTACAGGGACATGGGCCATCTTTTGGGATCCGCAGCTATAGAGCTGTGGATAGAGGAACACGGCAAGACGAGCAAGCTTGTGTTTTCCGGCGATATAGGCAGGGATAACCGGCCGATCATCCGTGACCCGGACCGCATTGAATCTGCCGACTACCTCATAATAGAGGGCACGTATGGAGACCGGAACCATGAATTGAGCACAGATGCGGCAAAGGAAGCTCAGTTTTCAAAAATTATATCGGCGGGTATAGCTCGCGGCGGAAACATAGTAATACCCAGCTTTGCGGTTGGAAGAACGCAAGAAATATTATATTTCATAAAAAAGCTGATTAATAAGGGAACGATAGCAGGCCTGGATAAAATACCCGTATATATAGATAGTCCACTTGGCATTGAGGCAACCCGTATATATGAGCGTTGCGCTAAAGGGTACTACGATGAGGAAGCGATTGAAATGAGCAAGGGCGGATCGCCGTTCGATTTTCCAACGCTTCGCGTTGCCCGTACTGCTGAAGAAAGTAAGCTGATTAATTTTGCGCAAGGAACGAAAATAATCATTTCGTCGTCTGGCATGTGCGATGCCGGACGGATCAGGCACCATTTAAAGCATAACCTGTACAGGCATGATTCTACAATCGTGTTTGCCGGTTATCAGGCGGTAGGCACTTTGGGCAGGATGCTGATAGACGGGGCTCAAAGCGTGAAGTTGTTTGGAGAGGAAATACGGGTAAACGCTACAATAGAGCAGCTTACAGAATTTTCCGGCCACGCCGGAAGGGACGAGCTGATAAAATGGATAACTGACATTGACAAGGGGCCGGAAAAGATTTTCTTTGTACATGGCGAGGAAACGGCTCTGGAGTCTTTGAATAAAGCCGTGCAATCGCTTGGATACACGACAGCAGTTCCAACCCTTGGAGATGTATATAAACTCGGCGACGTTAGCCATGACACTTTAATGCCAAACGCTCAGGTTGAGGACGTAAACGTACTAGATCGCGATACGGAAATAAAAGCCCAGCTAAATCGGATACTCGAACTCCTTGAGGACATACGGGAGCGAAGGTCTCCGGACATGGAACTGAAGCTTGATATTATGGAAACCGATATAAAGGCCTTTGCCAACCGCTGGCAGGAAATATTAATGAATTGAAAAGCATAAACAGGCACGCTTCGACTATTCTAAGCGTGCCTGGCCACAGATCAATCCACATATTTATTATTAAATTATATATAGATCAATTCTTGTTTTGTAACAGGTGAGACTTATGGAAAATATTAACCCACATAAGGGGCATAGAGAAAGAATGAAAAATCAATACTTTGAAAACGGTCCGCAGTCCTTTTTGGATCATCAGCTGTTGGAGCTTTTACTTTTCTACAGTATACCTCAGAAGGATACAAACCCTCTTGCTCACGAGCTGCTAAACCAATTTGGCAGCCTGCGCAACATAATAAAGGCGGACCGCAAGATACTGGCAAATATAAAGGGCGTGGGACCCAATACGGCGATACTACTTACGCTGATTTCCGATATATATGACCGCGCCTTGCAGCATTCCGACGATGAAAAGCTGTTAAACACCCCTGCGGCCGCAATGCATTACTGCATATCGCTGTTGCATAAACAGCCAAATGAAACCATCTGCGTAATATCGCTTAATAAGCAGGGCAAGCTATTGGGCTCGGATATAATCGGGATAGGAACGTTGACACAAGCTGAAATATATCCCCGCTCAATTATGATGTCCGCGCTTAAACATAACGCCCATAGCGTAATACTTTGTCATAATCACCCATCCGGCAATCTCCAGCCTTCCATACAGGATATTCAAGCTACCAGGATGGCCTCTATAATCCTGGATGCAGGCCAAATACGCCTATTTGACCACATAATAGTGGGACAGGACAGCGCATTGTCAATCAAGTCCGGCACTGTCATCCTTAGCAGGATCTCGTGCACGGACTCGGTAAGCATTGACCGCCTTAACGCGGAAGCCATCAGGTCTATAGGTGTAAACCCCGAAAAGATGCGGCGGGTTGCCGATGAAATAAACGCCTATTTTCTGGGAGAATACGATTGAAAAAGGACTATTTATCGTGTTTAAAGGTTTTACGTGCCGCGCGAATCAATGCGGCCTCCACCTCGGCCAATCCTACATCGTTCTTTTCAGCCGCCTGCTCGCAGTCATCATACTCAGCTTTTGCTCTTGCTCCATCCGTTTTAAATCTTATCAAACCGTACTCTGTATTAGCTACACAGGTGCTTCTCGTTACCAATGCCCGTGTTTTAACGTCTATACGTACTCCCCAGGTGGTAGTGTGTTTGAATATCGCTTCAACCAAGCGGTCCGTATAAGCCACTTCGCACATGCATGATAAAGCGTGCGCGGGACGCCCCTTTTTCATTATAATGGGAGTGATCCAAACGTCCAAGGCATTTTCCTCCATAAGCTTCTTGGCGGCAAACGCCAAACTTTCCCCTGTCATATCGTCAATATTGGCTTCTATCAGCACTACATCGCCAGTTTTTTTATCCGTATCCGTATACTTACCGTAAAAACCGTCTTGCTCCTCACCCATTATTATCCGTAAGGCGTTAAGTGTTCCTGTATCCCTCTTTCCAAATCCATAACCTACCGCTTCCGGAATCATTAAGGGCAGCTCACCAAAGCGCTCTGCCTCCATAGCACAGGCAGCTCCCGTAGGTGTGGTTAACTCTCCATGCTTTGGGTCTGAGCCGTAGCAGGGACAGCCAAACAAGATTCTAGCCGTAGCGGGTGCGGGTACAGGCAAAATCCCATGATCACAGGTTACGGTTCCACCGCCAAGATTAAGCGGGGACGATAAGATTTTCTTTATTCCCAGTGATTCAAGCGCGGCTGAAATGCCAACTATATCCACTATTGAGTCAACCGCTCCAACCTCATGAAAATGAACTTCATCCTCTGTTACGCCATGTACGTATGACTCGGCCTCTGCAACGCGTCCGAATATACGAAGCGCCCGTTCTTTGATGTTTGTGCTGATCTGCGAATTCATAATTAGCGACTTTATTTGAGAATAGTTTCTGTATCCGGCATGTGAGTGTGGAACGTCACCATGGTGACAATGACTGTGCTTAAGGTGTACGTTAAGATCGATTCCGCAGATTCCCCGCTTTTTAATTCTGCTTGCTTCAACGTGAAATTCATCCGAAATCCCTAGGCCGTTAAGCGTAGATGTGATGAAATCAAAATCAGCTCCACAGTCTATAAGCGCCCCTAAAAACATATCACCGCTGATTCCTGAAAACGCATCTATATAAAGTGTCTTCATACTTTCCCTCCTCTTGCAATTAGCCGATTTATCCTGCCGGCCGCAAATCCCGCCCCGAACCCATTGTCAATATTAACTACCGTTACGCCGGCTGAACAGGAGTTAAGCATTGACAGCAGGGCCGCAAGCCCGTTGAATGACGACCCATAACCTACACTCGTAGGCAGGGCTATAACAGGGCGGTCCGTAAGGCCGCCTACAACGCTTGGAAGCGCGCCATCCATGCCTGCGGCTACCACTATGGCGTTTGCCGTAGCCAGCGCGTCCCTATGGGCAAGTATTCTGTGTATTCCAGATACCCCTACATCATATATCCGCGTAACATCCGCATCCATGGCTTCCGCTGTAAGCGCTGCTTCTTCGGCCACGGATATGTCCGAGGTGCCTGCCGTTGCCACGATTACGCTGCCCTGAGGGTGCAGTTCGCGAGGATTGACTATGGCAACTGAAGCCGCATTCGAATAGTATACTTCCCCAAACCTGTGCTTTAGCACACAAGCACAGTCCTCACCTATTCTTGTAACCAATATATGCTTCCCCCCGTTTGACAGCAATGAGTCACATATCCCGCATATCTGTTCGTTGTTCTTGCCGCGTCCATATATCACTTCAGGATACCCCTGGCGCTTTTCCCGGCTCAGATCAACCTTTGCAAAGCCGAGGTCGTCATATATCTCAGCATCCATCACACCTCAGCCCGCCCTTCGTTCATACTTCCCTGAACATAACCGGTTAGGTCAAGCGATACATACCTGAACCCAACGGATTTGAGAGCGTTTGATATATCATCTTTCATTTCAAAGGCCCTGTCAATCTCATTCCTTGCTAATTCCAGCCTGGCACAATCGCCGTGAATCCTTACCCTAAGTTTTTTAAATTCCATGGACCTAAGCAGCGTTTCGCCCTTGTCCGCCCTATCCAGGTCATGCAGTGTAATCTTTGTTCCAGTAGGCACTCTGGTAGCCAGGCAGGCATAGGACGGAATACTTAAATCGTCCGCTTCTTCCAATAGTTGAATAATATCCGATTTTTTCATGTCAAGCTCCAAAAATGGACTTATAATACCGAGTTCACGTAATGCTTCCATTCCTGGACGATAGTCCGACGTATCATCAGCGTTGGTGCCATCCATTACTGTGTCTATTCCATGAACCCATGCTTGATTAAGAATCTCAGTAAATATTGCACGCTTGCAATAATAACACCTCCTTGGTCCGTTTGCGGCGACAGATTCGTTATCAAGAGCGCATACCTCCATAACCACATGCTCTACACCCGCAAGCTGGCTAAAGCGTTTGGCTACTGCTAACTCTACCTCGGGCATGAATTCACTGTGTACCGTTATGGCTAAAACATTTTTAGAGCCTATAGCTTTAACGGCTGCCTTTAGCAAACAGGCGCTGTCCACGCCCCCCGAAAGCGCTATGGCGATCTTATCGTATTTCTTTAAAAAATCATTAAGCCTTTCCATTTACACCCTTCCATCCTAAATAATTATACGCCTGTTAAATCTAACAGGCGTATTTATACAATAGTAAGCCTAAACTTCATATGTACGCATCTCCACGGCAACCTCCGCGGTCGGGAATTCCGCCCTGGCCTCGCCAAGTACGCCGGCGTCATCAATGCTGCCCCCCCATATGTGAGTACAGATAAGCTGTTTTACGCCGCATCGTTTCGCAAGCCTTCCAGCCTCGCCGGCAGTTAGATGCGCCGCGTTTTCCGTGGTTTTATCCGCGTTTAAGTAACACGTATCGGCAAGCAGCAGATCCGCGCCGCTACATAGGGTTTCAAGCCGCATGTTGTAACCCGTATCTCCCGTATAGACCATCCGTTTGCCTCCGCTAATAAGCTCCGCCGCATAGGAGACAATAGTATGGGTCATTCTGTGCAAAACAACCGTTAGATCCTTGAACTTCAGCTTCATACCGTCCCTGGCGGCTATTATGTCATAAACTCCGGAGGATACCAGCTGCCTAAATTCAAGGTCAGGCTCGGAAGGAGCAACTACAGACAGGGGCGTAGGGATTGACCTATCCCTTGTATGAAGCTGTTTGAGCGCATATCTCAGCACAAGCATATCCGACATATGGTCGCTATGGAGGTGGGAGAGTATTACGCCGTCAACTGTGAGCCTAGGCTTTTTATACAGCAGCCGGCTAAGGGTGCCGTTTCCAAGGTCCAGAATTATAGACGCCTGCTCAGTCTCGACAAGATAACCCGAACACGCTCCTGTAGCTGCGGGAAACGGCCCATATTTTCCTAAAACGGTCAATTTCATTCGCTATTTCACCCTAACAATAAAATCATTATCCTTTTGTTTATAGAGTTTCCCGCTCAGGATTTTTAATACGGGTACAGCGATGATAGTGTTAACCACGGTCTGAAGCAAATCAAGCGGCAGCGCGAACGACGCAACCCCGTAATCTCCCATTATTACAAGATCAAACAGGAAGTAACCCGCAATCATTATTAATGAGCAATACAGGCATACCTTTATAAGCTCCATCCAGCCGCTTCCTTTTTTAAGCAGCCTGGCCGCCAGCAAGGCCATACAACCCTTGATAATAAAACTTGGAATAGCATATACCGAGCTGCCCACAAATAGGTCGGCAAGGCATGAACCTACAGCTGCTACGAGCGCTCCAAGCGGTCCGCCTAGTACCAATGCCGCTGCATATATCGGTGCATCGCCAAGATTTAGGTACGATCCCGCCGGATCGCCGTTATTACGGATTACGGGAGAAGTACCACTATCTGTGGTCTGATATACCGGCACGCGCAACAAGGATGTCATCAGCACTATTATTACTAAAAAAACGCCGGCCAGTATCAGTTTCTTGGTATTCAACTTACCCTTTTCCATTAGTAAATCCTCCTGTAATTGATATTCCGTCCCAACATTCCAATTATAATAATACATTATTTCCTATAATTTGAAAACCAAACTTTTTATGACAATAGTTTTTAATCGTCTTTTTTGCTGGACAAATAATTAAGTACCGAGCCAATACTCCTTTCCCTTACGTTTATAAAGTTCTCCCTCTCAAGTATGTTCTCCAGATAATGCGCGTCCGACGAATAGAGTACATGATATTGATCGACGTCCACTCCAGCTGCGGGCAGGCCTCTATATAACTCCAACGTTGTGAACCCGTTTTGCGGCGGAACAAATCCCAGACTTGATATCAGCGAATTAGACGCGCGATTTATATGTGCTGGCACAGGAACGCCTCCAAGCTCTCTGCATCGGTCCACAATCCTATCAATGGATAGCGTGGTGGATTGTATGAGAAGCTTTTCTTCCCTGTATATAGGCACATCCTCAGCGTTCATGGCTATCTGCTCACCAAACATCTCCGGCCTGTTTTTAATATCCGGCAGATGTTGATATAGGTAGTCGCCCATAACTAGGGCGGAATCCACCGTTTGGAAATAGCAAAGCACATGAACCTCCTCCCTGCTTTCCGCCTCAATGGCGGGCAAAAGGAGCATGTTTCTCTCATCCGCTACTTCCTTGCATGCATTAAGGTTTTTAGCGCTGTTATGATCTGCTACAGCAATCATATCAAGGCCCTTAAGATATGCCATATTGACCAAGTTATTGGGCGTCATGGCCATATCAGCGCACGGCGACAAGCACGAATGAATATGTAGATCACATGCAAGCAACATATCAATCCCGCTCGGGTTTAATTCCGTGCTGATTCATAATGCAGCAGATTTTATATGCGGTGTACGGAGAAGATATTATAGCTATTCCCTCTTCATCGGCCTTGTCCACCGTAGCCGGCTCAGGAGACATACCTTCTGGGCAAATAACGCATGCCATATCGTGAAGCGACGCCACCGCTATTACGTTCATATGGGTCTGTACGGTTATCCATGCGCAGCCCGCTACGCCCTTAGCCATTACCCAGCTCAATAAATCGCATGTACAGCCGCATAGTATCTCATTGTTCCGGCCGCCCTGCGTCTTTATATTTCCATCTATCAACCTGGCCAATTCTTCTACTTTCATAATTAAAATGCCCTCCTAATTTTATAAACGAATTTACCCTATCCCCGCTTCTGAGCGCTCGCCAGGTCCACCATTTCCTGTGCCATCTGCCTGACCTTATCCCTAAGCTTGAATATGCAATCCATCTCTACAGCATGCCCGCGCACTATATCCTCCGCCAGTGTTCTGCATGTAGGCGAGCCGCACGAGCCGCAGTCAAGCCCCGGAAGATTTTTGTTTATGCACTCAAGCCTGTCCATCATCCGCATTGCCTCAACTACGTCATTGCTGAGCTTCATCATGTTAAACGGCTGGAATTCTTTATCAAAGCGAATTAAGGGCGAGCCTATATATTTCTGCACATGCTCATCATTATCAAGGTCAAGTCGGGGCTGCGAATTGGCGATACGCCTGTTACGGTTTTTGGCTACGAACTGGTTTTCAACAGAAAGGGGGCCGCCGATACAACCGCCCGCACAGGCAAGCGGCTCCATCAAAACCAGGTCGTTCAAGCGTTCGTTATCTATTTCATCCAAACATTGTATGATGTTGTAGATTCCATCCACAGCAAGATGATGCCCCGTACCCACCGCTGAACTGATACCCCCTATAACGGCGGCTCCCAATCCAAACGCTCCGGCCCGATACGCGATCTTTCTTGGATTGACGTCGTTTTTTCCAACATAGTTTAGCAGGGTTGTAAATACATCCCTAACCGACAAAACCCCGTCTACTTCGCTTTTTGAGATTCCCAGCGGGTTTTTTATCTGCGTCATTTCAGCCGCGCACGCTGATATATAGTAAGCGCCCACCTCATTTCGGGTAACTCCTACGGCCTCACAAAATTCTTCCTTTGCAACACGCGCGGCAATCTCGTTTGGCGCTACAAACGGTGCGAGGTTGTCTATTAGATTTGGATACATTGCCGTAATCAGTCTAGGCACTACAGGGCAAGCGCATGGTATAACCGGATATACGGCATCGGAGCTGTGAATATATCTGCTTATAGCCTCTGAAAATATTTCAACGGCTTTTGCCTCTTCATATATGGCGTCAAAACCCATTGCATAAAGCCCTGCGTATATATCCTCAAGATCCTCCAAGCCCTTAAATTGTGAATAAAGCGTAGTGGACGGTATTACTATGTTGTATTTAAATGTTCCAAGAGCCGAAATTGGCGTTGTAACCGAAACCATTGCATGGTGAGGGCAGGCAGAAAGGCATCTTCCGCAATCAATGCAGCGCTCGTCCATAATTTTCGCCTTACCCTGCTGCACCCTTATCGCCTCAGTAGGACAGGTCTTTATACAGTTAGTGCATCCGACACATTTGCGCCTGTCTATCCGGACCGAATGCCTATACATATTTCATCCTCCTGTTTCTTGTAAACCATATAAGTTACAAGTCATATTCAGCCGTAATAATAGAACCCTTGCCGACCTCGGATTTAATTGTAAACCGACTGCTATGTCTTTTAACATTGGGCAGGCCCATTCCCGCCCCAAATCCCATCATGCGCACGTCCTCAGGCGCCGTGGAATATCCCTCTTTCATTGCCAACTCTGTGTTGGGTATTCCCGGACCGCAGTCCGCGCTGGTAAGCGTTAGGCAGTTTTCCGTCATCTCAAGTACGAGTTCGCCGCCAAGCGAGTGTATTACAAGATTAAGCTCAAGTTCGTATGAACATATCGCAACTTCCCTTATCAAAACGGGGTTTACATCCATACGTTTTAGCAGCCGCTTTATCTTGCTCGACGCATCGCCCGCCATGGCGAAATTCCCCCTCTCAACTGGATATATATCCTTATATAATACCGTCATGCCTGTCCGCTCCTTGTGCATGCGGGAAGCCCCGCCTGATACAAGAGACCGCTTGATGTATATAGGGTCTTGTTCGTTGACAGAAGCACCATTCCCTGCTCGTCGGCCTCCTCAATGATATCCTCGCTTACCTGCTTTCCGCGCACGAATACTATACATCGCACATCAAGCATCTCTGCAGTGCGTATCACATGAGGATTTATCATGCCTGTTAAGACCAAAGTTGTGGGCGTGACATACGCCAGCACGTCGCTCATCATATCAGATCCAAATGCGGAGTCTATCTCCAAATCGGTGCGGTCGGCTCCACAAAGGATATTTGCGTCCAGTATCCTGATAACATCCGATATTAACATTGCGCATTCCCCTCCTTCGTCAGCCTTGGGAGGACAGCGCCTCCATCAGCTTAACGTATTCATGCGTTAACTGTAATTGAGTATACTTCATTTTCGACGAAAAATCCACAAAACTTTCTGTTTGTTCATTGGAAAGTGAGGATAATAAACTGCTATATCTATCATAGCATTCAACAACTTTCAATAGAACCTGATCTGAGGATGTAACGGATTTCAGCGGTTCTACCGAATTGTTAAGTTTTGCAAGGATTTCACCGACCGCGGCCTTACCCTCTGAAACTTGGGAATTATTTTCATCAAAAGTTATTGAGGCCTCCATAATTTCATTGCACGCATCAAGCAGGGCTTTAAAGCCGCTTTCAACATTGTTCAGTTGCGTTTCTGTCGCTGTAACGCGGAAACTTGCGCCCGACGCCGCCAGGTTGAATACCGTGCAGTCATGCCCTTCCTCTTTAAGCCTATCCCTTACGCTTTTGGCGTCGCTCTCGCTTCCGTATCCCGATGCAAGCACCCTGAAGCGTTCACTGTCCTGATATACATAACCGGCGGCGCCCTGGCCTTTGAGATCATTGGCTAGCTTTTCGGCATTTTCTTGGGATTCGAATACGCCCATCTGTAACATAAAGCAGGATACCGATGGCAAATCGATTTCGCGTGTAACGAGGTCGCCCGAGTTGATTGCGGGATTATCATCCGGCGTTGCCGACGGGCTTGGACTGTGGGCGGCCGTACCAAACAGCGGCGCGACGACATTTTGCGCTATCCAGGTACCAGCGGAAGACGCGGTAACAAAATAGATCATGCCCGCAACCAGCACGATTGCCAAAACCACTCCGCCAGCACCCGAGCCTCCGTTTCTCGTCCCACGGCGCCTCCGTCTTCGTCTGTATTCCATAAAGACACCTCCTGTCCTCTTATATGCTATATATACAAAGGCGCTCATTAATTTATAACGGTCGGCTATAAAAACACTTATAAACATTTGATGCCTTGTAAATGGATCTGCTAATAAGTTTTTTGGAAAATTAGACATTAATGCAAAACGTTTGCTGAGTATTATATGCAAGCCAAACTATATATACTTATAATAGTCTATTGTAAAGCATTATAAAAATGAATTTTTTCGGGGTTTATATTCATATATGATTACTGTTAAGGCAAATAAAGCACTATGTAATAATAGCTCTTTAATTATTCTCTATAAAGCGATATTAATAAGAGCCTTAGCTTCTATGCTTTGGCAACTCAGTGAAATAGTCAATAGATCAGCGGCTTTTCCACATCAATCCCCTTATTAACGCCAACATGTTCAATTTTAGTCCTATGATTGTTTCCCAAATAATAGAATCTCAGGCTGTCAAGCTCTTCGTCAATGATATTGGTTAATATGGACTTAAGCGCCACGCATTGTGCTTTGTCCAATAGGCACTCAAAGACGGAATTCTGTACGCGCGTGCCATAATTAACGCACTGTTTAGCAACTCTCCTCAGTCTGGTCTTCCCTTCGGCGGTCTCTGTGTTGACGTCGTAAGTTATAAGTACCATCAAAGCTATCACCTACTTCCAAAAGAACGGCGGATATTCGTCTATATCCCCCCTCAGGTGTCTAGCCAGTAGCATTGCCTGAACAAATGGTATCATACCCCATTCTACCTTCTCTCCAAGGTAGGGATGTGTAATTATGTCCTTTTTCTTATTCTGCCATGCAGTTAGGATTAGCTTTTTCATATCATCCTTCATCACTACCGCCCCATCCTCCCTTTTAGAGAACCCCCGGGCAGTTATCATCTTTTTATTAATCATTGTGAGCACGAAGCGGTCGGCCAAAACAGGCCGCAACTCCTCAATCAAGTCAAGTGCCAGGGACGCTCTCCCTGGCCTGTCCGTATGCATGAAGCCTACGTATGGGTCAAGCCCCACGGATTCCAGGGCTGATTCAATCGTGTTGACAAGCAGCGTATATATAAAGGATAGCAGGGCGTTTACATTGTCAAGGGGCGGCCTCCTGCTCCTGCCATGAAACGCAAAATCTTTCTTCTGCTGAAGGATTAGCTGATCAAAAACCCCAAAATAGGTGCTCGCCGCTTCTCCCTCATATCCGCGCAGCTGAGCCATATACTGGCTTAACGAAATATTGTCCAACGATTGCTGAAGCAATGACGATGCCCGCTTAACTCTTTCTAGATCTATCTGTGCGCCATGATCCCTTGTGGCGCGCTCTAAAACCCATCGGCAATTATACACTTTTCCTAACACGCAGTTTTTGGCTATTCCTAAACTTAATGTTTCATCCTCAGAAACCCTGTACTGCTTTTTTCTTAATATAACATTTCCCCTAACACTTCCTGTGACCCGCGCTAGAAATCTGCCGTTAGGGCTGATAAAGCATAGAGAAATGTTCTGTTCTGAGCACTTGCCCATCAGCGCAGGGCTGACTCCTCTGTATCCAAATGAAATTACTGCCTCTAAGTTATGCAGCGGAACCCGTCCCAGCTCCTGGCCATTTTCAAGCACAACAATGTTCTCCCCATCCAATGAAAGATAATTTTCGGGAGAAGTTACATATAGGCTGTTCAGCAGCTTTTTCATATATCTTCCTCTGCAATCGTATTCTTAATATACTCTGCAACTGAAGGCGACCTGCCTAACTTTGGAACGCATAAGTCCTTCAGAGAGCACGCGTTGCAGCTCTTTGACCATTTTACCTTTGGGGTATATCCTCTATTAAACAGCTCGTGCATCTCTTTAAATGCTTTGATTACCTCTTCTCTAAGCTCCTCCGTAATGGCCACCCTGTCCCTGCGGCGTGTTTCCCCATAAAAGATGGCCCCCTCATCAATCTTACAGCACATCATCTCCTCAAGGCACATTGATTGGGCCGCAAGCTGCAGCTGGTCCGCCTTTGTCTCCTTTGGATGCCCTTTTTTATATTCGACAGGATATACCTTATATAATCCCCTATGTCCGTGAAGGGAAACGCCGTCTTCGGATTTATAGAACTCGACGATATCGCATATTCCGCTTACCCCCATCGTCCTGGAATGCACGGGTATCCCCCTGCTGACAATCAGGTCATTTCTTTTTTCATGAAAATAGGCGTCATGGGCCCTCTTATGAAACAGCTCGCCTATAACAGTATGTTCGTTTTCCTGCCACTGCTGCTCAACGTGGATAAGGGCCCATTGTCTCCTGCAAAAAGCAAAGTGCTGTATGCCCGAAAGCATCAGATAATCGTCTTCCTTGTACTCCATTATGACTTTCTTATAAGTTCTACCGTAGATGGAATTCTGTCCTCATGTATTTCTAAGCTGTAATCTCCATATTGTCTTGGATATTCCACGTCGTCCCTGCGCTTAACCTCCACCGTGTCGAACAGTTTATGGGCAGGACAATTCCCCAATTCACTGCTGTGCTTAAATATAATAAGCTCCCTGACAGCCATCTTTCCTCTGGCGGCCGAATGATCATTTTCAAACATGTTTAGGATTGCTTCCCACAATAGCTCCAGATCATCCTCGGAGAAACCGGTCGTTTTACGGGCAAGATTTGCCGATACGTAGCCCTCCGCCCTATAAAGCGCGTAGGGAATTATGCTCTTTCGGCCCATCTCGGTGCTCTTTTTTTCGACATCCTCTTCCTTTGTAATCGCAACGCGGGTGATAGTAATCTCTTGGCTTATTACAGGATCGATGCTGCGCGCAAACCCGATTTGCACCGGCCCGCGCACCTGGCCGCAGTTCAGCGCCGCCTTTACAAAGGTGGTCATAACCGCCCCGAACGTGCGTATATCAAAGAAATTTTGGCACATAAAATCCCTTATCTTCCTGTCCAGGTCAGGATCGCTTTTTTTAGCGTCCTTCACGTTGCTCGCGTTGATTTCAAGATATTCATAAGCGCTGCTGTCGCTTCGGTTGAGCGAAACATCCTCCTTTATATATATCTTATAGCCCGGCGCGTCCTCCTTGACCGCCTCTACATAGTTTCTTATCTTTCGTTTGATGCAAACATCCGTCACCAGACCGTATCCGCTTTCAGGATCCATCCTAGGCAGGTTGCCCGCATCCGGGTCCCCATTTGGGTTTCCGTTTTCCACATCGAATAAAATTACAAATTCATACCTGTTTTTAATTATCTCTGACATCGTTATTCAGCCTCCTGCCCTTTATTTTCATTTGAGTTGCTACTTGATCTCTTTTCATAGCGTTTTGCGTTTTGATGATAATAGCCTAAAACGAACATGCCCTGCTCCTCAAGCGAAAGCCGCTTGGGATAAGCGGCGCTCTGATGATCCGCAGTCAGCACCTTTGATTGAAGCTCCGTCAACAGTTTTTCATAATGGATCACCATATTTTGATTCTTGTATCTTCTTATATGGCTGTTCTTTAATTTAAAAAGTACTGGAAAGATGGATGCCGGCGTAGCGCACGCAGCGTTGAAGTACCTGTCCTTTATGGTGGCGTTTATTCCATTACTTGAATCCTCCTGTATCGCCTCCAATACCGAAAATGTCCTGCCAAGCACATAGGCTATGTTATCACAGGTTTCATTCAGTCCCACACGAATTTCCTCCTCATCGTAATTTGTATTTCTCAATAGATAGGCCTTGATGATTGCGGCCCTGCCACTGGTTATTTTAGAGCTGTTTGATTCCTCGTCGTCCTGCTCTGCGTGAATCCTGCCCAGGGTGTTAAGATACAACGTCTCCGGATATCGCCCTCCCGATATCATTGCACGGAATACGGAAGACGCCATGCTGGAAACGGGCTTTTTATCCTTTGACTTTTTATTTACAGTCTCCTGAAGCATTCTCCAAGCGCCAACGTATTTATAAGTGTCCCATACGGGTCTCACTATCTCCATTTTCTCGTAATGGTCCTTAAGGTGTACCAATATATTTTCAAAGCTGTTTTGATAAAAAAACCTTATGGCCAGCCTTGCCGCGTTGGGCGCTATCGCCAATATGTAAAATCGCTGATCCAACGATATACCGTTAATAACGTGGTCAACGTCAACGGCCCAGCCCATCATCAATTTTTTGAACACGCCGTCAACAATCTCGTAGTTGTCCTCCTTTGGCTCTGTTACAGCCGAAAAGATATCCTGATATTCTTCATTTCCATCCTCAGACCAATATACGATCGTAGCGTCCCCTATTACGGTCGAGTGCTTGGAGTCTGATATCAGATGATTCAGAGCGGTGGTATACGCATAAGCGGCATATGTGCTTATCGGGGCGTTGAAGCTTTGTTTTTTTTCATATGATTCAAAGGAAGGATCATTGAACGACACAAGCGAAGCCCCGCTTGACTGGGCTCCCCGAACGCCCTTTACATTTCCGTGTATTCTGGCTATCTTAGAGCGCCTGCCCGTTATCAGGCATGTCCCCTCGTCTTCACCATCCGCCTCAGCCCGTTCAAGATGGCGTTCCCAGGCGTCCCTTATGGCCTTGTCCTCATGTGCGTAACCAGAATAAGCTATATCAAAGATCAAATTGCCGCCCGACATCATTTCATCCAGATAAGCGCTTAACGCGGTATTGTCCTTTGCCGTTTCTGGATTCCAGTTTTCAAAATAATTTTTTACAGCTTTTGCGGCGGCGCTGTCCACTGAGTCCAACAGCTCCAGGTGTTTCTCCTTGGCGCAGTTAAAACATTCCTTTGAGCGGCCAGGCTTTCCCTTGTTGTCTATGCCCAAGATATAACTGGTATTATCGCATAAAAAATTGGACGTCACCTTTATGGTACGGGTGGTAACCATTTCCGGAACGATCAGCAGCTGAGGTTCTTTTATGATCTTGCTGCCGCCCTTCTTTTGCCGGATTTCAACATCGTTTGTCAGTCTGATTACGTCCAAAAGCTCTCCAGCTTCAGAAATTCTCAGGGCAAATGAAACCTTCGCCCTGCACCAGCCCGGCCTTGTGATACGCCCCTTTCTTTCAAGCGCTTCGTAATATTGAACCAACGACTGCAATATCATCGTATCACCTCGCAATTACTCAAATCCAAAATCCCGTTTTTCAGCGTTGCGCGAAAGAACATGGGCTGAATATTCTCCGGATCTGAATAGTCTAAATCATACAGCATATAGCCCAAATCCCTTTCCGTATTCGGATATGCCGTTTTAATCTCATCCCCCTCAAACAGCTCAAACCTCGCCGGAAACTCCCTGCATCCAAAATACGGGGTATGGTAACACTGGCCTTTTCTGAGACGCCGCATGATTATATCCTTAAACTTGCCGGAGTTGTCGGATTCGTTTGCTTTGTCTGTCAATTCGAAATGAGCGTCTATCACATATTCCACATCGCTAAGCAGTATTGAGGCCCGCTGAACAATATTTTCCCTGCTGCTTACGTAAAGCTGTGTTTTTGCGCCATTCATTGCGCTTAGAGCGTTTCTGGAGGACAATTTGCCCTTAACCTCGTTTCTTCGTATGCTGGTATACTGAATCGGCTTCAATACATAAATTTTGTCAATAACCCAGCGTATGCCAGGATGCCAGTAGATAGCCTCAAGAATACCCCTGGCGGCCGACGGCGTTATAATGTCGTAACTACACCGCTCCACCTTCATCTCCGGACGCGAAAACAGCGCCAGCTCCCCCCATGTCCTTATACTAACGCCTATGCCCATCTGCTCCCTCCTTTCCGTTCCAAGAAAATTATTTTATAGATTATTTGAGCCGTCAAAAATTATCGCATCACCTCTGCTTGCTTTCAAGATTAGCCCTTTATCTTTAGAGTACAGGCGCTTGTCCCTCAGTATATATATTTCAAGGTGGGGCCCCTCCAACATGCCCGCGCCGTAGAGTGCTTCGAAATCGTTTTTATATATATTTACGCTGTATTGTCCAGCATCCCTTGTTAGCGACCGGGTATGCTCCCCGCTTCTCAGGCGCTTTGCTATGTTGGCCGCTTCCCGCGAGTCTTCTTCTATAGGAGTAGGCTCAATGAATACCGGTTTTGTGTTCTCCTCTATTAATTTAAATTCATCCGCTACGGATGCAAATGGAATGAGCAGCCCCTGACTAAAATTATCTAAGATACCCTTTAAATCCAGTCCCTTATCACCTTTGTGTCTATATAGCTCTTTAAAATAATCTTCGATGGCCTCTAGGGACATAACATCCTTATGGGATTCTATTATCTGCTTGGCCACGGTAATGGGAAGCTCCAAGCTCCTGGGAATGTTTATACCCTCTGTCCCCGTTAGGCTGAATACGATGGTTTCGCACTTTTCCTTCCTCTCCCCCTCGCGGTTGCACCGTCCGGCCGCCTGTATCACGGAGTCAAGACCTGCCAATTCCCTGAACACAGCGCCAAAGTCAAGATCCACTCCCGCCTCAACCAGACTGGTCGCTATAAGCCTGCATGGTTTTTTATCCTTCAACCGCTCTTTGATCTCAGCAAGTATACGGCTTCTGTGTACCGGATACATAAACGTTGAAAGATGGTATGTACCCTCGCCCTCTAGGGCGTCGTATACACGCTGTACCCGTTTGCGGCTGTTGAGAACACATAGCACCTGATCCCGCTGTTTAAGGCGCTCTATCAGTTCGTCTTCGGAAATTTCACCAACATTTTTTATGCTAGTACGGCGAAAAAACTCATACTGTCCCGTCGGATCGGGGCAGATTTCAACGGTTTTTAATTTATCTGGAAAAAACTTCTCCAGGGCTGGCTGGGTTGCCGTGCATATTACCGCAGTGCTGCGATAATTATAAACCAGCTCGGCTATTGCCTGCAAGCATGGCTTTAAATACTGGGTGGGAAGCATCTGCGCTTCATCAAATATTATCACGCTGTTTGCAATGTTATGTATTTTACGGCATTTTGATGTATTGTTCGAATAGAGCGACTCGAAGAACTGTACATTGGTCGTCACAATTACTGGCATGTCCCAATTTTCGGCAGCAAGCTGCTTAAGGCTTAGCTCATCGCCGTCTTTTTCATAGACTACATTCGAGTGATGCTCTAGAACGTTGTTTTCTCCTAGTATGTCTTTAAACTCCTTCGCGTTCTGCTCTATAATGCTCGTATACGGTATAACATAAATTATGCGCTCCATTCCATTTTCAATAGCGTGCTTAAGCGCAAACGCCAGGGAGGATATTGTTTTGCCGCCGCCGGTTGGAACTGTAAGCGTAAAAAGGCCCCGAGCGGAGCGTCCCTTGTCTAGACAGGCCTTTAATATCTCCGTCCGCCTTCCGTTTACCGTATTCAGGTCGTCATTCTCCAGCCATTTCGCGACTTTATTATTTAGTTTTTCAAACAGAGTTTTAATATTGTCATAACCGCCCCTTTGTACAGCGCCGTTTGACATAAATTTCTCTGTGTCAAGACGGTCGGCGTCCACCAGACACGAAAAGATCATGCGGATAAAAAACGCTGCGCTGAACCCCTGAATATTCTTATCTAAGGCCTCAAATGGGATGCCTGAAACCTTTGGAATAGTTATCTCTTGCTTGTACGCCTGGTAATCGTCAAGCTGCTTTTTCAGCCGCCCCATTAGCGTTGGAGTTCCGCCTATGTCGCTATAAGTGCCATAATTCAGCAATCCCGAATGATGGCCGGAGATGCAATATTTAGCACAAAACGAAATGATACCCTCTGAAAGGTGGTCTGAGGCTTCCTTCGCGCCCGCGGTTGAATGGTCGACTTTATTACCGTTACATAATAGCCGATTCTGAAAGCCCTGTGAATATTTTCCTATGTCGTGAAGCAGACCGCAGGCATATCCCATTTCCCTGCTGTTAAAAGCGCTTGCAAACATTCCGGCCAATTCCGCCGTTGCTAATGAATGGTCAAGTATTGTTTGTTCGCGTGTTTTGTCCTCAGTTCTATGAGCTAACAGCTTATCGGATTCAATGGACATAACTCTCAGTTTTTCCTTATA
>DBFNRV010000031.1:0-3422 GCA_048421225.1 Christensenellales bacterium
TTCTTGTCAGATGCATCATAAGCGCCCCAACGCGCACTTCCGGAGCGATTCCGTTGGGCGCCTCCAGGTAAAGTTGTTCGCTCAAGATATAATAATGTCCGGCGCTTCGCGGGGTTTCGCCGTTTAAAAGAATTTGCTCGCGTGCTTCGCCGCCTACCATATTTACCTCTACATAGCCGCGGCCTATGGTTACAGCGGCCCGCGTGTCAACAATGATCTGCCAGCAGCAGGCCAGCGCCAATAATACGGCTAGTATCCGCCCTACGGGCTTTGACAGAATATTGGATGTGATCATAATAATATCTTCTTTCTTAAATTTTATTTTACAGACATTGCTTATAAAATCTCAGGTCTTTTTACATAAATTAATTACTTGTGAATAGATCGTAACTATAAAATGATCACTTGCTGAAGCACTCGGTTTTATCTGAAATTACTTATATTTTTACCCTGTTCGACCGCAATATCGTCGATCAGCCGGCTTAACGGCCTGACATAATCCTTCATTCCAGGATGCGCGGAGGTCTGCATATATTTATCGCCGCTGTCCAATAAATAAAACACCTGCCGCTGCTGTCCAAGCATTACAAGTTTATCGTCGCTCAGATCCCTATCATAGGTCATAAGATGCCAGATTTCCTTGATTTTATACCGCGACAGCGCGTTGCTGTCCGCCGATGACACCTGCTTCCACCGCTCACGCAGGGTTCTCTTGCAACTTATCCCTATGCTCCAGCCATCAGTGCATCTAAACCATTTGTCGACCTCGATATCGGTTTGAAAGTGATCGGGCTTTTGATGCGAGCTAAAGCCATAATAATTAAATAGAAAAGTGGTTACGTCCTCCAGGCTGTTGCCGGCACGGCTTTTTCTTTTTTGTCCGGCTCTCCTTTCAAATTCCTGTGCAAACGCGGTAAGGATGGTGTTTGTCTCTATTTCAGTCCTATCGCAGGAAATCGCGTTAAGATTTGCAATAAGCTTTGTAAATTCGCCTACAATTTCATTTCTTTCTAAATTAAGGCACCCCTTTACGCCCAGCGTATCCCAGGTCCCCAGTAGCCGGCCTACCCCCTTTTTACCAAGGCTGTCCAATATCTGCTTTGCCGTTTCATAGCAGAATTCAACGTCGTTGCTGGGCACCCTGCTCAGCGCTTCGTTGGTAGGTATTACAATATAGCGCGCGGTTATTATAAAAGCAATGACGTCGTCAATACATTTAATCTCCGTATCCAGCGCCAGCGCCAGGTCGTCCGCGAGAACCGCCGCTTTTGTGCCCCTTTTTGAGCTGCCGCTTATCTTGTTTATAATAATGTCCCTGCATATCTTGAACCTTTCCTCTTCATTTAAAGCCGCTTGCTCTAAAATGGTTTCTACCTGGCTGACAATGCTCAATAATAATGCGTTCTTTTTGCCTACGGCGCCATATTGGTCCGTATTCATCAGCATGCGTGCAAACCAATAACAGTTGCGCCATGGACTATAATAAACCGCTCTTTTTATCTCGTCCGCAAACGTCATTCCAAACACTCCCGTCTATCCTTTTTTGAGCCATTTTGCAGTATTCCTCTGAATTGTCGATACAGACAAAATTTCTATTGTTTTGTTTTGCGGCGACTCCTGTAGTGCCCGATCCGCAGAACGGATCAAGAACCAGGCCGGCATTTGTTGACTCGACTATTCTATTGATCAATTCCAGAGGGAACGGGGCCGGGTGCGGATTGTTCAGCTCCTGCTTTATCTCCCAAACGTCGCCGTGCTTGTTCGCCCCCTGGGCCAATTTAAAGGCCGGCTTGGCAATCATATATATAACTTCATAGGTAGGCAGAAAATAACCCTTGTTGAAATTAATTCCGCCCTTTCGCTTCCAGATTATAATTTGCCTGACAGGAAAGCCCTTTACAATTTCCGTGCGGTCCTGAAGCAATCCCGCCTGCACCCGCCACTTGTGATTATAAAATATTGCGCCGTCGTCCTTTAATAAACGGAGCATTTGCCTTAAACACTCCCTCTGCCATTTGCAATATACGTCATACGGCATATCGTCCGAGTGCTCCAGATAGCCGTTTTGAAGCGCGGCGTTTTCCCACTTGCCGCCCCTGCCGTCCTTCATTCCATTTCCCGTAGAATTTTTAAGATTATACGGAGGGGAAGTAACTATTAAATCAATGCTTCCCTTTGGCATCTTTTTCATGGTGGCGAGGCAATCGCCCAAGATTATTTTATTTGTGACAGCCTCAATTTTTAGCCGCTTTAAGCCATCCACTTTGATAACATCCGTCATCATCAGCACCTCAATACAATGAACATCATAAATAGTTTATCATATGGCAATCCCCTTTACAATCAACGGCGCCGCGATACCTAAATTTATTATAAAGACGTTCTAAACGAATATCTCATGGCTAACTCAAATAAAAGGGGAAGCCTGCCAGCTTCCCCTCCAAAGGATGACCCATTAACATATTAACATAGCATCAGTCGGGTGCAAATATCTCAACCGTATTTGAGTAGAATGTATAATTGAATGACTGTGATCCTGCACCAACCGGAACCTCAAATAAGACCGTCGCATTTGCTCTGACCGACGGAAATCTAGTGCCATTGCTCTGTATTCCAAGATCGCCGTATAAGAACCTCATTGAACCTAGGTACTGTCCAATTATATAACAATCGGTTACACTCCCCGAAAGATACACAAGGCCGTTTACGGTGTTTTTGGTTATAGTTGCCAGTATATGTAAAGTACCACGCACATTAAAAGCTGAGGTAGTGCCTGGTATTTGAATACGGGTGTCTAGTTCACTTGTCCAATGGTAATTGCTTGTTCCATTAATTGCTTCCTCGATTCCTATTACGGTTACCCCAGGGCCAAAGGGCAACTGTCCACTCGTACGAAACGATTCCTCCAGACATGCTTCTATATCATATAGGTCCGCAAGCGAGATGGAGTCATTAAGCATAAGTTTGGCTCCGTATTTTTCCTCAAGGCGGCTGACGATTTCCTCCTTCTCGAAGTTATTTTCCATCGCAAAGGCAGATACACCTAAGTATGACAAAAATATGACTGTGAGAAATATAGAAATAAACTTTTTCATACGTTACCTCCTATCCTGGTTTAGCTGTTGTTTAACTTCTTTACTGCTAATAAAATACAAACAATGGAATCACCTCATTTATGTACGTACATTTAATTAAGGGTTGCCTTCTCCTCTTCAACTATATTGCGTTTTTTAATTTCGGTTCCCATTTTAAACACGTACGCCGCCATAAACAATGCCGCGCCGTGTACAATCGTAGGAGAGGCCTGTATGTTTACGCCAACGCCGAGATTGTTGTCCGACGCCGCGTTTACGATTGCCGGAATGACACTGCCGTTAATAACCGGCGCAAGCACGGCCGCAGCAGCGATGATTATTCCGCCA
>DBFNRV010000032.1:0-3124 GCA_048421225.1 Christensenellales bacterium
TTCATTTTTTTCGTATTTGCTGTTGACAGTTTCGCTTTTGTAGTGTATATTGTAAATATAGTGTGTTGTTGTTTTTGATACAATATAGTCAAATATTTAATGTGTGATTGAAATTTTCATATAACCCTGACACCCATTTATTTAAGAAGTCATTAAAGGAGGTCGATGCCTATGATTGCCGATCAAAATTAACTTTTTAATAGATCACAAATCACTACAGATTTCTAAATCTAAAAAGGAGTGTATTTAAGATGACTAATTATAACGCTCCCTCCACTCTCAATAGTTCCCGCATTGTGTTATACCTTGTTCCCCAACCATGGAATATCAGATAACATTACCGAATATTTCACATCGAATATTGATTATCTTCGGGAAGCATGTGCGGGTCATAACGGCCTATAGATGGAAGCGACGTACAACTACATCGTCAACTTAATGCCGAGTTAATTATTGAAAGGATAACTAAAACTACTATTTACGATAATGAACCATAAGAATACAAATTACAGAAAGGAATTAAAACCATGCATAAAAGAATTTTAAGCGTTTTTATAGCCATTCTCATGCTCGCCTGCATCTGCGCGCCCGCGCTGGCAGCCGAAACTATCAAGGATATTGAACCCCCTCCCTTTACCTGGGAAGCATATGAATTTGTCGCTAACTATCTTCAGAATAGCGGCTATCTCTCTATAGCTGGCGATGGTACGCTTGAGATACTGCCCTTCCCAGAGGGGGCGTTTAATCCGCTTATTGTAAACGCCATTAAAAGCTATGTAAACGATTTTCTTAATCCCCTCGTGCTCCAGGGCATGGTATACCTGGACGCTGGCTTTAACGTATACCTTACAGAGCAATACTATATGTATACGAAGGATTTCCTCATTTGGTTTACTGAGGCATGCGGTTTCGACTACCGAACAAGAGAGATACAGGGCGACAGCATACAGGTGATTCATGCCGATAATCCCAGCGAACGTGGAATAAGCGGATTCAGCATATACTGGTATAAATACGAGGCGAGATTCAGTAACGACGTAATAACAACCAGGATAGATACCCTGTATAAGGGTCTGTGCGACGCGTTTTTCCCCGCTCCGATAGGACAACGCGCTACTGATAATGTTGTAGCCAACATGGGGACGCTGGAGCTGTGCAACGTAAACCAAAACGGTGTGGTAGTAAGATTTGTATACTCAACCGAATTTGACAACCTGATCGCTGGAATTTGGGCGCAATGATCCTGCGTTAACCAAAGGGGCGGCGTCAATCCGCAGTTCCTTGAGCAAAAAAGGAGGGTGATTCCAATGGGCAATGAAAGCTGAAGTTGGTAACAAATAATTTATCGATGCAAAACGAAAGGAGAAAATAATATGTTAAAGCGAACTCTTAGCATTATAATGTCCGTATTTATGTTGGTATGTTTCTGCGTGCCGGCGCTGGCTGCCGGTTCAACCGAGCCAGAACAGCCGTTTTCCTGGGAAGCGTATGAATTCGTAGGCGAATGCCTTCAAAATACCGGCTATATCCAGCTTGCAGACGATGGGACTCTCAATATACTTCCCTTCCCCGAGGATGCCTTCAATCCCGTGATTGTTGATGCAATCAGAAGCTATGTAAACGAATTCCTCAATCCTTTAGTCCTTCAGGGAATGATAAGAATCGACAGAAACTTTGAAGTGATTATTACTCAGGCGTACGTTGATTATGCAAATGCTATGATCCAAGAGCAGCGGCTGAATGAGTTTGGTTTTGATTTTTACGCCGGTATTGGTGAAACGCCAAACACCCTGTTAATCAAAAACTATGCGGACGACGCCGGCGAGACAAAAATTGAAATGCACTGGTTATATTACCTAATTTACCTCAGTAATAATGCAACAGATTCCCTTACAGATGTCGCGTTGATTACAGCGATAATATGCGCTTTCATGCCACCGCCGGCTGGAGCCGCAATCGCCGCTGTGCTTGCAGCGTATGCACATTTCATACAAAAATACAATACGAATGGCAGGGGAGTTGTAATTCGCATGCACTATCCTCCTTTCCCTGGATTTTTCTCTGCAATCTGGGCACAATGATTCTCCGTTAACCAAAGGGGCTGCGAACTCTCGCAGCCCCCTTGAGCAAAAAGGAGGGTCATTCCAATGGGCAATGAACGCTGAGGGCTTATTTACGGATAATCCGGACACGAAAAAACCGGGTGTTTAATAAAATTATTTTTAGGAGGAAAATAAATGCGCGGGAAGATATTTATATCAGTCGCTTTGATAATGTGTCTTGCGGTAACATCGACAGCGCCGTTCGCAGGCGCCCTTGAAGCGAATACAGTTAAGTCCGTAACGCCGGATGTATATATGAATACCGTCAGGCAGGCCAGCATGTACCTTGACCAATACGGCCAGACGCTCGCGTTTAACGGAAATGAGATTGAACGGCTTATAAATGCGGGACTGATTGACACAGCGGCTATGGAGATATTCTCCGAACATATAGGGGTTGTAAACGAGCTGATAACGAATAACTACGTTTATCCCGTCGACAGGATATCCAGCGAGGGCGTAAGATGGATACTTGATGCCTCCCCTATACGTAATATGGTAAGCGATCTGCTTAAGCGTTACACCTATACAAGTTCAAGCGGGGTATGGTTTAACGTATCTATGGGCGTGGAAGCCAACGAACAGATACTTTTTGAGGATAGTATCTCCGGCAATACGAGCTCAATAGCCTACAGGATTTATGGATTCGACTATTATTTAAACAACTATATATGTTCATCCTTGGGCGGCGAAATAAGATACGAAGCGGCGCTTGCCGGCATGAGCATAGTGCCGCATACGGTTTCATCCATGACATTGGCCCTAAATGACAACCAAACGTTGATACAGCATATGAATCATGGCAATGGGGTTAAAATTAGCTTTGCCGGCTGGATTCCAAGCGCTCCTTATAGATGTGAGACGCTGTAGCCATTTGCACTAATTGACCTATAGAAAGGCCGCTTGAAAGAGTATAGCCTGTCTGTATTTATATAGCTATTCGGAAGAGTTTTCACTTTTAGCCATAATAGTTCACTATTATTATATATTTGGTAAATATTGTTGACATAATTTTTTATTTG
>DBFNRV010000033.1:0-4771 GCA_048421225.1 Christensenellales bacterium
AATAAGATTATTTTTATCGTGAGGTTATTAATGAAACGACTTATCTTAGAAGTCTGCTGCGGCAGCGCTGACGATGTAATCCAAGCCCATAAAGCGGGCGCGCAGCGGGCGGAGCTTAACAGCAACCTGTTCCATGGTGGGCTTACGCCTTCTATTGGCTCCCTATTGGTAGCAAAGCGGGAGACCTCCATGAGCATTATGACCATGGTTAGACCTCGTGAAGGGGGATTTTGTTATACCGATGCGGAGTTTGCAACCGCTATTGAAGATGCGCATGCGCTTTTAGCTCACGGCTCGGACGGCTTAGTATTCGGTTTCCTAAATCCCGACGGCTCCCTTGACTTTGAACGTACTCGCGTTTTGGCTGAAATTGCGCAGGACGCTGGTAAGGAAACCGTATTTCATAGGGCTATTGATGTGGTTCCAGACTGGAAGGCAACTTTGGATGCGCTAATCGATCTAAAGATCACGCGGGTCTTAACCAGCGGTCAGGAACCCGATGTTTTTTACGGCGTCGATACAGTACGGAAAATGATTGAATATGCTGCCGGTCGCATTCAGATACTTCCTGGAGCGGGAATAACCCTGCGCAATATGGATCGTATTATAGCCGAAACTGGGTGCGATCAGATTCATTTGGCCGCGCATAAATCCCTTAATGATACTTCCGCCAGCGGCAATCGCTCTATATATTATGGAAGCTGTCTCTATCCGCCGGAGGACCGGTTTAATATTATAGACTGCGATTATATAGGCAAAGTGGCGCACAGCTTGGCCGATTAATAGCGTTCAAAATATGAATCGCCCATATTGCTGAAAATCCGCGCTATGTTTAAGTCGGTATTGAAGTATGGTTTCATACTTTTGGAAAAATGAGCATTGCTTTTACGCCATTGCTGGTACACAAAAACTTTGTCGACCAAGTCCAATGAAGTAATTGTAATACCAAAGCAAGCAGCTTGCTGTAGGCAGCGGAAAACATCAGGGCTAACAGAGCGCTTTGAGATAGCCTTTTAAACCCCCTGGCGATATAAGGGCGCGTTTGCCTTGTGGCGGATACTTTATAAACCGGCGAACAACAAGGGAAAAAGCAGGGAAAAAGCTGTAAAAGTTTGTTTTAATCATCTACTGCAAAGCGGCTCTTTTTGCGGTCTTCGAGCATGGGACATGCAGATTTTCCGCATAGCGCGGGTGCCTATGGCAAAGCTTCGCAACTACGCTATGCGGCCGCATCCGTCGTTTCAGGCCGATGGTTTCCCACCTTAGCTCCCCTTATAGCGGGAGTCTAGTAAGGCATAGATGGTGCGGCCGGATGCGCCTTACAGGGGATGGCACAAATTAAAGCCTTAACAAAATTACACATTAGGGAGGTCAATTACAATGTATACATTTAACCGCGATGAATATGAGGCCCGCATGAGATGGTTCCTTGACGCGCGTTTTGGCATGTTTATTCATTGGGGACTTTATTCCATACCAGCCCGCGGGGAATGGGTGCGCAGCTTTGAGCAAATCCCAAAGGAGAAATATATGAAGTATTTCTATGAGTTTAATCCAAGGGATTTCCGCCCAAAAAAATGGGCGCGGCTTGCTAAAGAGGCGGGAATGAAATATATCGTTTTAACAGCCAAGCATCACGATGGCTTTTGCCTTTTTGACAGTGCGTATACGGACTTCAAGGCCACAAATACGCGGTGCGGCCGGGACCTGGTTGCGGAATTTCTTGAGGCGGCCCGAGCCGAGGGGCTTAGGGTCGGCCTGTACTATTCGCTGCTGGACTGGTACCATGAAGATTATCCACATTATGGCGATAGGAATCATCCAATGCGCAACCATGCCGAGTGCGGCGACGAGGGCAGGGATTGGAACCGTTACCTGACGTTTATGCATAGTCAAATACGTGAGTTGTGCACTAATTACGGCAAGCTGGATATTCTTTGGTTTGATTTTTCTTACGATGCTATGCGAGGCGAAGCATGGAAAGCGACCGAACTAATGGATATGGTTCGAACGCTTCAGCCCCAGGTTATCATAAACAACCGTTTAGAATGCAGCGGTGAAGGATACGGTTCTCTGGCACAGGGAAACCCTACAACTTACCATGGCGATTTTGTCACTCCCGAGCAGTTTATCCCGCCTTACGGACTTATGGACCCAAACGGGTTTCCTGTTTATTGGGAGGCGAACGCAACAATGAACCGCAACTGGGGCTACCATGCGACCGATCGTGAGTTTAAGCCTGCTTCCATGTTGATTCACAAGCTGGTAGAATGCGTATCCAAGGGTGGCAATTTTCTCTTAAACGTAGGCCCCGACGCCAATGGGAACATTCCGGAGGCGTCCGTACAAATCCTTAAGCAGATCGGACAATGGATGAAATACAACGGCGAAAGCGTCTATGGCTGCGGGCCTTCCGGCATTGAAAAGCCGGACTGGGGCCGAATAACAAGAAAAGGAAATGAACACTATCTCCATATCTTTGAAAATACCCTAGGGCCGCTTCCCTTAACGGGAATCAGTCCAAAACAACTGGATTCAATTCGTATGCTTGCGTCGGGCAGCGAGGTGCCTGTTTCTACCAGCTGGGTGCACAGCGATTATCCCGAGCTTGCCTTCGCCGACTTAGGGCCCAGCCCTATTCTTCCGGATAATGTGGATACCGTGCTCAAGGTTACATTAAAGCCATAGATGATGGGGAAAGGTATATACCGATGTTTTCTGAAGCTATAAAATCCTACTCGACCGCCAAATATCAACACGCTCTGCAGTCAATGCCCGTTAGGGTACAGGAGCGGCTTGAGCATGGAGTAAACCGCGCTTGCGGCGACCTTAAGCTGTGCCTTGAGTATTTGTACGGAACGCTTCCATATACCGATGCGGTTACAATACCTTTTGATGAGATGGAACGTGAGGCCGAGCATTCGCTAAGGGTGTTTCAAGAGAATATTTGGAATCAGCTGATCCCTGAGGATATATTTTTTCACTTCATCCTGTGCCCCAGGGTCAATTCAGAGAGCCTCGAGGCCTGCCGCGGCTTTTTCTATGCCAAAGTCATCGAACGTATCCGTGATCTGCCGCTGGAACGCGCTATATTGGAAATCAATCTCTGGTGCTGCGAGCACGTTACATATCAGGCGTCAAGCGATAGGACCGAGGGACCGATGACAGCCTACCGTTCAGGTAAAGGCAGATGCGGCGAGGAATCGGTATTTGCTGTAACGGTCTTTCGCAGCCTAGGTATTCCCGCGCGCCAGGTTTATGCGCCCTTATGGAGCCATTGCGACGATAACCACGCTTGGGTGGAGGTTTATGTCAATGGAGTATGGAAGTTCCTGGGAGCTTGCGAGCCGGAACAAATTCTTAACTGCGGTTGGTTTGTTCGCGCGGCATCCAGGGCAATGTTGATACATACCCGAGCGTTTTCGGATTACATCGGAGCGGGGTTAAAACAGGAGCTTCTAATTGAGCGCCGAGGGGATGCTTATCTTTACAACGAGACCCACCGCTACGCCGCGACCCGCGAAATAGCCTTTTCTGTGCACAATGAGGACGGGACCCCAGCTGCGGGCGCGCTGCTGTATATACAGGTCCTTAATATGGCGACTTATCAAACTATCGCCATCCTAAAGGCTGACGGGCATGGCAAGGCGTCGATAGCTTGTGGGCGCGGCAGCCTGCATATTGAGGCGGTTTTTGATTCGTGCTCCGCCGTAGCGGACGTCACATCAGGCGGAGACGCCCAGGTCAAACTTGTGCTGAAAGTATTAAGAGGGGCCTACACCGGCTGCAAGGAGTTTTTAGCGCCTAAAGCAGACGCCAATATTAAAACCGCGACCTCATTAACCGATACTCAGCGCCGGCTTAACCGTGAAAGAATCAGGGCGGCCAATGCATTGAGAACCAATAGAATTGACGGATTCTATAAAGAGTTTTGTGACCAATACGAACCTCATGAAGACTTAGAGCAGATATTGAAAGCCGCATGCGGGAACGCCACGGAGATAGGGCGTTTCCTGCTTCAACAGCCCGAAGGGCGCGTTTATTGGGCCAAAAGGCTGTTGGATACGCTGGAAGAAAAGGATTTACGCGATACACCGGCGGATGTTTTGAACCATCATTTGGATCACGCTCTGCGCTTTGTTCCATTATATCGGGGGAATGAGCCGCTATATGTATCCTATCTGCTTTCGCCGCGCATTGGTATTGAATTAATCCGCCCATGGCGGGCGGCATTGGCTGAAACGCTGACCGGCGCAGAGCGGGAACTCTTTGCCGCGCATCCTCAAATGCTGGCAAAAGCCATCGAATCCGAAGCCAACAGCGATAGAAGCAGGGAGTGGTACGCCGTAACCGGCCTTGCGCCCGGAAGCATCAACCCCTTGTTTGTGGCGCTTGCCCGAGCCATAGGCATTTGCGCACGCCTGAATCCGATTAACAAAAGAGCCGAATTCTTCAATTTGGAAGAGAATTGGGCGCTGGCCTGGCCGGAAGATTCATATGTACAAAACGCAACGCTGGCGCTGCGTTCCGAGGCTCCATTTACGTGGAGTTACGGCGTTAATTGGAGTATCAGCCGCCTGAATGGAACAGTTTTTGAACTTCTGAGGTTTAACGGGCTAATCCTAAATAAATACGACAAGGTAAAACTAGAACCAGGAGTCTACCGCCTCGTCACTGTCAACCGGCTGCCAAACGGGAACCAGCTGGCCAACGTTCAGGAAGTCCGCCTTAACCCCTGCGCTCAAATTGAATGCAATATCAAAATGCCAAA
>DBFNRV010000034.1:0-16367 GCA_048421225.1 Christensenellales bacterium
GAGCAAAATATGGCCTGACAGTTGCTTGCAACCGAAGACCGTATTTTGCGGGTAAAACTCGCGTCGTACTGAACAAGTACGACGCGACGCCGAAGGCGAATAGCGGCATGTACGGTGATTTTTGATACCTTGAGAGCGAAATCCAGCTTGACAGTTGCTTGCAGCCGAAAGCTGGATTTCGCGGGTTAAACTCGTAATGCGCTGATGAAGCGCATTACGAATCGCCTATGGCGATTTTGCGGGTAAACCTCGCGTGGCGCTAAACAAGCGCGGCGCGAATCGCCTCGCGATGTTAACGGTTAATTCACGGCCTTTACACACTTTTACATACAAAATGAACAGCGTCTATGATATAATGTGAAAAATGATATTTTGCACCATATTGGTGATTGAGGAGACAGTGATGAAAAAGTGCACCATCGGCGGCCAGGCCGTCATGGAAGGCGTAATGATGAAGTCGCCGCAGGGCATCGCCATGGCTGTGCGCAGGGAAGACGGCTCCATTTTAAAGGAGTTTAAGCCCTATCAGTCCAAGGCTAAGAAGGGGACGTTCCTCGGATTTCCCATAGTTCGCGGCGTGGTGGCGTTTGTCGAGTCGCTCCAGGTCGGGATGAAAACCATCACGCGCTCGGCCGAGATGGCAGGCATAGAGATGGACGAGGAGCCTACGCGATTTGAAAAATGGCTGGCAAAGGTGTTTGGCAAGTCGGTGGAGAAGATCGTCATCGGCATCGCCGTAGCGCTTGCGCTTGTAATGTCGGTCGGCCTGTTTATGCTGCTGCCGACGCTGATCGCCGACCTGATATTCGGGCCCGAGGTCTCATCCGCGTGGAAGAGCCTTACAGCGGGCGGGGCGCGGCTGCTGATATTCCTTGGGTATATAGTCCTTGTGTCACGGATGAAGGATATAAAGCGCGTGTTCATGTACCATGGCGCCGAGCACAAGACCATCGCCTGCTATGAGGCGGACGAGGAGCTTACTCCGGAAAACGCGAGAAAGCATAAAAGGCTTCATCCCAGATGCGGAACGAATTACCTGTTTCTTGTGATGGCGGTTTCCATCCTGTTCTTCTCTGTCATCGGCTGGAGCGACAACAAGCTGATCCTGTTTGGCTCCCGTATACTGCTTCTGCCCGTTGTGGCCGGCTTTTCCTACGAGGTGTTGCAGCTTGCGGCCAAGTACGACAACATCCTGACAAAGATAGTCCGCGCCCCGGGCATGGCGCTGCAGCTTATTACCACAAAGGAGCCGACCGACGACATGCTGGAGGTGGCCATAGCGTCCTTCAACGTGGCGATGGATCCGCAAATACTGGTTCGCGAAAGGGAGGAAGCCGAGGCAAGGGCCCAGGCGGATAAAGCGGCGGACGCCGGCGCTGATAGCGATAGCGCGCCAAACCCCGCCGCGGAAACGGCCGTATGCGGAGGAAACGCATAGGTCCCAGGAACGGCGGATGGCATTTGAATTATGATCGGTTTTTCAGGTAAAAACACCATACATGAGGTGAGAAGTGCGCTAAAGGGCGCGCTTTTTGCCGTTGCGCATGAGGAAGCGGCCGGCCAGGCGGCCATAATGCTTGCGGCTGTAACGGGGATGGACGAGCTTGAGCTGCTGCTCAGGCGCGGCGAACGCCTGGACGAAATTAAGCTTGCCGCCCTTGAGCGTATGGCGCGCCGCCGGCTGGCCGGAGAGCCGCTTCAGTATATACTCGGCGAATGGGAGTTCATGGGGCTTAAGCTTATTATGCGCCCATGCGCGCTGATTCCCCGCCAGGATACCGAAACCGTTGCCGAGGCCGCGCTTACGCTGGCTAATGAGCGGGGCTACAGGACCGCGCTTGACCTTTGCTGCGGCACCGGCTGCATTGGCATAAGCTTGGCGGCGCTAGGCGGCCTTGACGTAACCATGTCCGACATAAGCGGGGAGTGCGTGGCGCTTGCACGGGAGAACGCGGCCATGCATGGAATAAGCGCGCGATTCGTTGAGGGCGACCTGTTTTCGCCGCTTTTTGGCGCCCAATACGACCTGATAGTGTGCAATCCGCCGTACATACCCACCGGCGCTATAGAATCGCTTCAGCGGGAGGTAAGAAACGAGCCGCGCCATGCCCTTGACGGCGGTGCGGACGGCCTGGATTTTTACCGCCGCATAAGCGGGGAATACCAAGGACGCCTTAACCCCGGCGGCGCGCTTTTGCTCGAAATTGGCTTTGACCAGGCCGAAGCGGTGCGCGGAATGTTTCGCGGCGCGAGGGTGGTTAAGGACCTCGGCGGGAACGACCGCTGTGTCATAGCCGGTTAAGGGTTTGAAATATGGGCGGGCGGGTTGTTAACGCGCCCGAATACGTATTATAATAGAGGGTAAGCGCAAGGTGGGCTGAGATAGGAAAACACCGCCGCCCCCGTAAGAGGAGCCGCTTTGCGGCGGCCGCGCGAAAGAGCGGGACGCACCCGTAGCGGTATTATGGCCGGCGGCGATAAAGCGGATGCCCGAAAATAGCTCTGTTTGCGGCATTCGGGTATGAAACGCATAAATCTTCCGCGGGGCGCGGAGCGGGGCGTTAAATCCACAGCGGCCCGGCATGCGCCGTTTCAGGCCGATGTTTCCCTATCTCAGTGCTCCCCTAAAATTTATTTGATTATTATAGAGGTGCAGCGTGTTTGAAAAACTGGAAGCGATAAAGAAAAGATACGAAGAGCTTGGCGAGTTTCTTGGCTCGCCCGACGCCATGAACGACCGTAAGCAATGGCAGGACGCGCTGAAGGAGCGCGCGTCGCTTGACGAGATCGTGGGCGCATACGGCGAGTACAATGAAGTATGCGCTGAGATCTCGGCCCTGGAGGAGATGATGCACGGCGCGGAGCCGGAGCTTAAGGAGCTTATCCATCAGGAGCAGCCCGCGCTGACGGATAGACGGGAAAGCCTTGCGGAGCGGCTTAAGGGCCTGCTCCTGCCAAAGGACCCCAACGACAGCCGCAACGTAATGATTGAGATCCGCGCGGGGACGGGCGGCGACGAGGCGGCGCTGTTTGGGGCCGTTCTATTGAGGATGTACCAGCGCTACGCCGAGCGGCACGGGCTTAAAGCCGAGCTGCTGTCGTCGGCCGAAACCGAGATGGGCGGCGTTAAGGAAGCGGTGCTTGCGCTGCGCGGCAGGGGAGCGTACAGCCAGCTCAAATATGAAAGCGGGGTTCACCGCGTGCAGCGCGTGCCGGAAACCGAGTCCCAGGGCCGCATACATACCAGCGCCGCCACGGTGGCCGTGCTGCCCGAAGCCGAAGACGTAGAGGTTGAACTGAACATGGCCGACCTGCGCATAGACACCTACCGTTCAAGCGGCGCGGGCGGCCAGCACGTAAACAAGACCGAAAGCGCGATACGCATTACCCACCTTCCTACAGGACTTGTAGTACAGTGCCAGGATGAAAAATCCCAGCTTAAGAACAAGGAACAGGCGCTAAGGGTGCTGAAAACGCGGCTTTTGTCCATGTACAGGGCCGAGCGCGAGGCAAAGGAGGCCTCCGACCGGCGCAGCCAGGTGGGCTCCGGCGACAGGTCCGAGAGAATACGCACATACAACTTTCCGCAAAGCCGCGTAACCGACCACAGGATAGGGCTTACGCTGTACAAGCTCGACGCCTTTATCGACGGCGACATGGACGAGGTGATCGAAGCGCTTGCGGTGGCCGACAGGGCCGCCAGAATGGAGACGTCCCAGCTTTGAGAGGGAACGGCTGTAAAATGACGGAGGATTTATGAAAACCCAGGTGTTCAGGGCGGACGCGGGCGCCAGATATGCCGCGGGGGTGCTGCGCGCGGGCGGCCTTGTGGCGTTTCCCACCGAGACGGTATACGGCCTTGGCGCTAACGGCCTTGACGGCAGGGCTGTGGCGCGCATATTTGAGGCAAAGGGCAGACCCCAGGACAATCCCCTGATACTTCATGTCGCGAGAAAGAGCGACGTAAAGCCGCTGTGGACGCATATACCCGACCTGGCCCGCCGGCTGATGGACGCGTTTTGGCCAGGGCCGCTTACGCTGATATATGAAAAAAGCGATATCGTACCGGATGAGGTAACCGCGGGCCTTGATACAGTGGCCGTGCGGATGAGCTCAAACAGGACCGCGCTCACGCTGATACGCGAAGCGGGCGTGCCCGTAGCCGCGCCCAGCGCCAACCTGTCGGGCAGGCCCAGCCCCACGCAAGCCTCCCATGTGATAGACGATCTGGACGGGCGCATAGATGTGATCCTGGACGGCGGGCCGTGCCAGGTCGGGCTTGAGTCCACGGTGCTCTTGATATCAAAAACGCCGGTTATCCTCAGGCCAGGCGCGGTTACGCGGGAGATGCTTGAGGCCGAGGTAGGCCGCGTTGAGTTGTCCGGCAGCATACTCAGGCCGCTTGGGGACGGCGAAGCCGCTCCCTCCCCGGGCATGAGGCACAGGCATTACGCGCCCGACGCCGAGGTGGTGGTGGCGGAGGGTCCGCCGCGCCGCGCGGCGGACCTGATACGCCGTGAATACGACGCCAGGGAAGCGGCGGGGCTAAGCTGCATAATTCTTGCATCCGAGGAGACGCAGTCCTTTTACAGGGGGCGAAGATATGATATAATAGGTTCCGCAAAGGACAAGCGGGAGATGTGCGCTAACCTGTTTGCGGCGCTTCGCAGGCATTCGGCAAATTACGACGTGATATTCGCCGAAGCCGTCCCCACCGACGAACTTGGCCTTGCGTACATGAACAGGCTTCTCCGAGCGGCAGGCTTCAATGTGATTGGCCAAGACCCGCCCGAATTTTAAACGAGTCCGCGTTTTTCGTTAATTGCGGGCCGCGCCGGCGCTTTGCCGCAGATATAAAACAATTCTACCCATAAAGGAGACGACTATTTTGAAAACCCTGCTATTCGTCTGTACGGGCAATACATGCCGAAGCCCAATGGCCGAAGCCCTATTCGATGAGCTGATAGACGACCACCCACGATTGCGCGGGAAGGTGCGCTGCGAATCGGCGGGCACCATGGCGTGCGACGGGGCCCGAATCACGGAATTTGCCAAAAACGCGCTTTTGGACATGGGCGTAGACGCGTCGCGCCACCGCGCGCAGCAGCTTACGGCCAAGCTTGCGGATAACGCCGACCTCATACTTACAATGGAGGCCCAGCATCTGGACGAGCTTGAGGCGATCTGCCCCGAAGCGGACCACAAGGCGCATACCCTTAAGGGATATGTCGCGGGAGTCGAGGGTTTCCCGGGCGACGACGAGTTTGATATAGAGGACCCGTTCCGCGGACAGGCCGACGACTATGAAGAGGTGGCCGCTGAGATAAAAGCGATGGTTTTAAAGCTGATTGAAAAGCTCGACGGGGAAATGGAGGATTTCGAATGAGGATTGCGGTTGCCAGCGACCATGGCGGCTATAGCCTGAAGGGAACGCTCGTCCCGTTCATAGCCGCGCTTGGCCATGACGTTGACGATATGGGCTGCTTTTCCGACGCAAGCGTGGACTATCCCGACTATGCCTTCCCGCTTTCAGAGGCGGTGGCCGTGGGTACGTATGACCGCGGGATACTCATATGCGGCACTGGAATAGGCATGAGCATATGCGCCAATAAGGTGGATAAAATACGCTGCGCGCTCTGCTGCGACGCGCTGTCGGCGCGCCTGACCAGGGAGCATAACGACTCAAACGTGCTGGCGCTCGGCGGGCGGATAATAGGCGTGGAAACGGCTAAGGAGATCGTTCGCGTATGGCTTGAAACAAAATTTTCCGGCGGCAGGCACGAAAAGAGGCTGCAAAGGATTGCCGAATATGAACAGGGGCTGATCCGGCCGGTTTGACCAATGCTGCTCAGCGCCGCGTTTATGCGGGCGCGGGGCGTTTTTTTACGGCTTTGCCTGCCTTTTTGGTCTACACGCAATAAAGTGGGCGATTACAACGATTTAGGAGGACTTCACACATGGGAAAGGTATCGGTAATAGACCATCCGCTGGTTCAGCACAAGCTCAGCGTGCTGAGGGACAGGCGCACCGGCACAAAGGAGTTCCGCGAACTGATCTATGAAATGTCCATAATGCTTGGCTACGAGGCCACCCGCGGCCTCGCGCTTGAGGACGCGGTGGTGGAAACGCCCCTGGCGACCGCGAACGTTAAGGTGCTTTCGGATAAAAAGCTCGGCATAGTGCCGATACTCAGGGCCGGCCTTGGAATGGTGGACGGCATAACAAGCCTTCTGCCCTCGGCAAAGGTGGGGCACATCGGGCTGTACCGCGACCCGGCGACGCTTAAGCCGATAGATTATTACTGCAAGCTGCCCGACGATATATGCGAGCGCGACGTGATAATAATGGACCCCATGCTGGCCACTGGCGGGTCGGCAATAGCGGCAATCAACGTATTAAAGCGCGCCGGCTGCAAAAACATAAAGCTGATGTGCATAATCGCGGCGCCGGAGGGGCTTAAGGCGGTGCTTGAGACACATAACGACGTGGACGTATTTTTGGCCTGCATCGATGAAAAGCTAAACGAACACGGCTTTATCATTCCAGGCCTGGGCGACGCCGGCGACAGGCTGTTTGGGACAAGGTAGCGGGTGAAATGGCGCCTTGCCGCCATGATGCGCGTATCATAGAAGAATATTCGAGGTATACGGTATTTTAGCACGCTATTGCACCGGAATAGTCCTTAAAAACTCAAAAGAAATTATAGCGTAAAGACTTAATACACTGTCGATACTACACAGCATTTTTTAAAGTGCGTGCCCAACAGGGCATGTACTTTTACAATCCTCATATGATGAAGTAAGGATTAAGCATAAAGATTGTCATTGTTCGACAAATTACGCCCCTGGTATTGTATATATGTAATGCACTATAATAGGGGTATGATGTATTAAGTAGTTATTTGGAGGTTGTTATGAAAAAGCGGTATCAGTTATTATCGCTTTGATATTTATGCTTAATGGAACATTACACTTGGTAAACGCACTTGAAAATGATATCAGCCCAAAACGGTATGCTGACTTAATAACAAAGTATTATGAGGCCATCGATAATAAGGACTATGATAGCTATTTGGGTCTTATAGGTTCAGAATATAAAAATGTTATGGTATCCGCTTTGCCCATGCTTATTAGAGAAAATTGGTTTGGGAGTTATTAAATCAGTTGACCTCAAGTCAATTAAGATTATTGCTGATGTTTCTGAATGTGATTACTCAGAAATAGACAGTATTAAAAGAAATGAGGATAGTGAAAAAATATATTCAATAAGAAACTTCCTTGTTAAGTGTGATATGGAAGTGTATAATGAAAATGACTATTATTTCAATGGAAATAATTATGCAAGTATTATATGTGGATTTGTTAACGGTGAATTAAGGGTTATAGATGATAAATTGCCTTTACCCGATGAAGTTGCGGAATATGAACCAGATAAAACATCTATGTTAGATTACATCAATAATCGTTTTACAGAGGAAAGACCGGGATTATATCTTTCTGATAAGTTTACTGATGAATACAAAGAAACAGCGACATATAATGGTATTATGCCCTCAAGCATAAAGGTCCTTAGGCTAGCAAAGAATAGAGTAGAGACTGTTAATTTTAAACAATACTGCCGTGTGGTGATGGTATGTGAAGAAAAGGATATGAGGACAGACAAACCGACTATAAAAAAGCATTTGCAATAGCAATAAAGCATTTTGGCTGGTTTAGGGTTTTAAAACCACACGGCGTCTTAGGTAGCGATATAAGAGATACTAGTCTTGACCAAGTATATAATCCAGAGTTGAGAAATCCTAATAACTACCCAAAATGTGATCAAGCCGTGCATGATACGTGGAGCACGGTTATGGTACCCTCAGTTGACAAGGGTAAACACGGTTTTCGCACACCCAGCCCGCGCCGGACTTTGTTCCAGCCGCTTGCCGTAGGGTTCGCTACGCCTGCGCGGCCGCGCCTCATCCCGCACGGGCGGGGAGAGCGAAAACTCAGAAGACCTTTAGGAGCCGGATTTGGGCCAGTTCAAGGCCGAGGAGCGCAGGACTATTCAGCGCTAATTCAAACGACGGGAACATAGAAATGGCCCAAATCCGGCCCTTTAGGCGCATTTACCCTTGTCAACTGAGGGTAAACTCAGAAAAGAGAATATTCAAGCCGCTCTACTATAATGAAGGCGCGGGGGCAAACTATGGAAATGAAACTCAGTATAAAGGCAGGATGTATGAATGGCAAGTATGGAAAAAACTCATACCTGGTGGCAGGAATTATGAACAGGTATTAAAATACTATTATAGCAACTGTACTGGAACGTCAGCAGGAACTATAATCGTCTGTTCCAGTCATTCTGGCACTTATACAAATATCACCAGGTCCACCCATTATGTGGAAGGCTGTACAAAATGTAAAGCAAAGATAGAAGAAAATCATACTTGGAGATTGGAAGGAAAGTACAATGTATGTTCAAAATGCGGTTATTCCATAATGGCGACGAGCACTCCGTCCCCTGCGCCAAAGACCAGCAATATTATATCGATAAAATAGGAATTTAATATAATACAAGGAGAATGAGTATGAGAAAGCTATGGGGTATTGCTATTTTACTATGTGTATTATGTATTGCGGGCTGTTCTTATACATATAGTACACAGCCAAAACCATCAGGCCCCGCCCAGAATGCAATGGGAACGCCCGCCTTTTCACAAGCTTTGGAAACGCCAGCCAGCTCGCCTATACAAAACGTTAGATATTGTGACGAGCCCGAAGGGTATGTTGAGCTTGAGAAATTTCTTAGAGGGTTTGGTTTTGGGGACGACGAACGGTTAGAGTTATATCCATGGAGACTTAAAAACGCGCTATGGAGAAATTCGTTTTATGACGAGGCCCCCAAGCATGCTTATGTTTTACTATGCGCGACTTCTGATGCGGAGTGTGCGTCTGGCGCAAATGTAGGTATTCCAGGTGATGAAGAGCACCGTATTGGAGGTAATGGAATTAACGTCAGAGTAATTAATAATAATCCAGCATATTCAGATGCCGACAAGGGGGAAGTACGCTATTTAGTTGATAAAGAATCAACATTTAAGGTTTTTTATGACGATGTAGTAATCCTTCTTAACGGGTATGGAATTACAGAAAGATCATATCCTATACTCGCACCGCAACCAGCATATTCCATGCTAAAATACATAAACCATGATATTAACCGTGTAATAGAGGGTGTAAAGGAACCCGGGGAGCCAAATAGCATATACGAAATTTATTATTGTGGTAACGAGATATTATGGTTTGAACAGCTTGAGGATATCGGTGTAAAGGGCGTTGACTGGGATTATAAGGGGGAGAGCTGAGAAACCGCCAAACCCACCCGTTAACTTTAGCATATTAAAACTGGTGTGAAGAGCTTTATAAATTGCTCATGCCATCACCATTTTTTGCTTATGCTTATTTGGTAATCAGGCGGATTTTAGGGCGGTCGTAGAGTGGGTTATTGGCAAAAACGAATATATCGTATTACTTATTAGTATGAAGTATAATTTTAAAAGATAGTTGAACAGGCTTTGAGGCGTTTATTCCGGCCATGAGAGTTCCCATGGCCTTTCTTCCGCATACACAATAAAAATAATGGGGTAAGGGACGCCCCGGATACATGCCAGGTGGCGGTTAAATTTCTGCCCTGCCGGCAGGCCGCGCCCCTTTTTCCCTTTAAACGCCCGCTTTAAAAACCCGCCCCGGCAATATCCCGCTTGGTTTATTAAACCTAGGTTTTTGCCCTACGGCCACGTTTGCGTCAGCCGTGCCTATGGGCAGTCGCGCCCCTCCTCCTCCATTATGTGCCTGACCTTGCGCTTAATCCGCTGCAGGGCGTTATCGATGGTTTTTTTGTTACAGTCAAGCGTATCGGCTATTTCCTGATAGCTTTTTCCGTCGATGAACAGCGTAAGGGTTTTATATTCAAGCTTGGTAAGGCGCTCCTTGATCTTGCGTATCATGCTGTCAACGCTTTCGCGCACTATCAGCATATCCTCCGGATTATCCCTTGCGTGCGAGGGTATCACGTCCATCATGGTGCGCTCGTATTCCTCGTTGCCAACGGGCCTGCTGAGGGAGATGTAGTTATTAAGCGGTATGTGCTTCATGCGGGTGGCGTTTTGTATCGCGGTTATCATCTGGCGCACTATGCACATCTCGGCAAAGGTCTTAAAGGCCGCCTGCCTGTCGGGCCTGTAATCCCGTATCGCCTTAAAAAGCCCGATCATACCCTCCTGCAGGATATCATCCCTGTCCGCGCCCAATATAAAATACGACCTGGCCTTTATGCATACGATGTTTTTATACCTGTAATACAGCTCTTCGTCAGCAAGTCCGTCCCCTGCCTGCGCCATGGACACAAGCTCGTCGTCGTGAAGGTCCCTGTAATCCGCCTGTGCAATTCCCATACCGAAATTCCTCCCTATAACCCGCAGCCTCGTGGCGCGGACGCGGGCTATGCCGCACTTCAATGTTACTCCCGTTAATTCGCGTCCCGCGCCATTAGCCCGCTCAAGCGATAGTAAGCGCGCTTACGCCGCCCTTTAGGTCATACAACTCAATCTAGAATCAGTTTAAATATCAGCGCGGCTGCCCGCGCGCGTGCCGGAGCGCCGTAAACCCACAGTCCCTAGTAATAGGTGGTTAAGGTCTATTCCGTCCGCGCGCGCGTCCGAGCGTTGTAAACAGATAACTTGCCGCTATCTATAAAAACCCGCCTTCGCCAAAGCATGGCCCAATTTTAATATGTCCGCGCTCAGGCAGGTACGGCGCTAATCCATCCCGCGCCTCAGCCGCTCTAGCGCCTGCCTGTAACTGTCGTCAAGCCTGCTTTCAAGCATATTCCGGCTATGCAGCGTGTCGGGAGCGTCTAGGTATGAGCGCCTGTATTCTTTCTTTGCCGCTTCCATGTCCCTTAAAAGCTCCCTTGCACTCATTCGTTCGGCGTAGTTCATCACCATTACCTGTTCAAGGCCGTCGGACGTAGCCACCCGTATCCGCGCGCCCCGCCCGCTGAAAGCGCGCACCGTGCGCTCTATGAACATGTCGGCTGTTTCGCCCGCGCCGGTGTAAACAACCATGCCGTCGTCAAGGCTTCCGGTTATGCTTTGCGGCGTATTTTGATGATGCGCGTCGAATACGAGCATGACGCTTACATTCGTAAATCCCGCGTAATCCCTGAGACGGTCGAACAATACGTCGCGGGCGTGCTCAAGCGGAAGCCCGCTTAGCCGGCCCGATGCGTTTATAACGTTATAGCCGTCCACGATTATCAGGTTCATGCGCTTCTCCGGAGTTCATACGGGTCAAACGCCTGAAAACTCCGTCAGGCCCGCGCCCGACGGCGCGGCCATGCCGCGCCGGATAGATTATCCGGAGTACCAGGCGCGCCCGCTTTACCTTTCAGGCTTTGCGGACGCCGCGCCGCCGTGCTCTCTCCGCCTTTTTTCAAACATTAAAATGCCGGCCGCAACCGAGGCGTTGAGCGATTCAAGCTGCCCTAGCAGGGGAATTGACATAAGGAAATCGCACTTTTCCTTTGCAAGGCGGCCCAGGCCTTCGCCTTCGCCCCCTATCACCAGGCCGATTGCGCCCTTTAGATCGCAGTCGTATACGGATGTTCCGCCCGTATCCGCGCCGGCTATCCATAGGCCTTCATCCTTCAGCCGCTCCATAGCGCCGCATATGTTTGATACCCTGGCCACTTTCATATATGAAACCGCTCCAGCCGACGCCTTTACCGCGGCGGCGGTAAGCGACGCGCTCCTGCGCTTTGGTATTATTACGCCGTGCGCGCCAGCGCACTCCGCGCTCCTAATTATGGAACCCAGGTTATGGGGATCCTCTATGCCGTCAAGGAGAATCACAAACGGCTGTTCGCCCTTTTCACGCGCATACCCCAAAATATCCGATATGTCGCAATATTCGGCGCCTGGTATAAACGCCGCTATTCCCTGGTGGTTGCCCGTCCTTCCCCCATATCCGAAGGGCATGCACAGCTCATCCAGCTTTTGCCGCGGTGTTTCGTGTATTATCAGGTTCCGGTCGCGCGCCAAATTCAGAATTTCCCTTAGCGAGCCGTCCTGCTCGGCGCTTACCCACAGCTTGTCAATGCTGCGTCCGCTCTTTATAGCCTCTTTAACGGCGTTTCTACCCATGATGATATTGGGGAGCTCATCCTCAGGCAATCGGGACGGCTCTATGGCCTGCTCCCTGCCGGAGCCGCCGTCGCGCTGCTCGTAAGGCTTTTTGTAGCCGCCGGAGCCGCCGTCGCGCTGCTCGTAAGGCTTTTTGTAGCCGCCGGAGCCGCCGTCGCGCTGATCGTAAGGCTTCTTGTAGCCGCCGGAGCCGCCGTCGCGCTGATCGTAAGGCTTCTTGTAGCCGCCGTCGCGCTGTTCGTAGGGCTTCTTGTAGCCGCCGGAGCCGCCGTCGCGCTGATCGTAAGGCTTTTTGTATCCGCCGGAGCCGCCGTCGCGCTGATCGTAAGGCTTGTTGTAGCCGCCGGAGCCGCCGTCGCGCTGTTCGTAAGGCTTTTTGTAACCGCCGGAGCCGCCGTCGCGCGCACCTCCTCCGGTATGGCGTCCGTCCCCGTTCTGTCTGTCATTGTATGGCATTAGTTGTACCTCATTCCGTTTTTTTATCAGATATTAAAAATCCCGCCCTTAAAAATCAGCCTTTTAATATTATGCCCATCAGCGCGTTCAGGCGTTCATCCCTGCCGCTGAGATACAAATAGCCAACCAATGTTTCAAGACCGGTAGCGTCGCGGTAATCCGCCGGATTCGCATTTTTAGGCACCGTATTCACATGCGCGTTTCGTCCGCGCCTGCATATTGCAAGCTCTTCATCGGTCAGCGCGTCCTTTATTCTGCAAAGCGCCCCGGCCTGGGCCGCGGCGCATACGTGCGACGCGGCTCTAACGTGCAGTCCGTGTGCCTTAAAGTCGGTTTTATGTATCAAATACGTCCGCACATAGAGATCGTATACGGTGTCGCCGATATAAGCCAGTACAAGCGGGTTTAAAAGCGCCGGAGGCTTGTCCAGCTTGTCGGTCAGCGCCCCGCCGACCGTTTTGTGCATTGAGGAGAATATGCGTTCGTTCATATACCTATTATAACGGCGGTTAAAAATATTAACAAGCGTAAATAACCTTAGACATAAAATACGGTTTGACAAATGCGCATGCCGGCAATAAACTGATTAAGCAATCCTTTACGCCTCGGGCGTTTTGTATTGATCCGCTTCAGGAGGTTGAGCCATGCGCGGTTTATTTTTATATGGAGCAAGCTGTACAGGCTGGATATGGAATAAAATCAGAAACGGGTTCCGCGATTTTGGAACTGAGTATGCGGAATATCCGCACGCTGTCACGCAGAACGCGAAATCCGTTTCGGATGTAACAAGCTGGGTATATGAAAAATACAAATTCAGCGCTTTCGACTTTATCGCGGGTCACAGTATGGGCGGCGTCATTGCGCTTGAACTGGCGGCGGACTATGGATTTGAGGTAAAGAACGTTATATTGATCGATTCAAATTTAAGGCCGGCCAAAGAATTCTACAGGAATTTAATGCTTCCCCGCAACATGGACAAATACGGACGGCAGGTGCTTGACATGATAAAGAGCGAATCGGAATTTTATAGTGAAGCATTGAAAAGTTCCCTTCGGGCGGATTTTGATTATACTGGATATGTAAAAAGCATATCCAGCAATATATTTGGAATCTACGGGGACCGTGGCGTGGAGTTATATGATAGGCGCATTGCCGATCTATGTCTGGACGATAATATACAAAGAAGGATTAATTTTAGATTTGTCAGGAACGCATGCCATCTGCCAATGATTGAAAACAGCGGAATGCTTATAGACACGATCAAAGAATGCCTGGGCGTTGAATAAACATCGGCTTTAGAGCTCAACGGGCAAAGCACGCCGACGGCAAAGCGCGGACGGTTCGCATTGAACTATAGGACAAAAGCATACGCCCGCCTTTACGTCCTTTCCGCATATCCTTTGAACGCCAGCTTAGGACCACGATTTGTTTTCCTCTCCCCGCTTTGCCTCGCGGCGCCTCCTCTTACAATCGAAAAGCGGCGCTGTCCGTGCGTATTAACGCTAATAGCCGGCCCTATAGGCTTATATGCATATGCATTACGGCATAATCATCCCTTTGAGTTTCAACGCCTGTATAATCAAATCCGTTTTTAAGCCAAAAGCTCCTACCGGCCAGGTTTTCCCTTATGCATCCCAGGCGTACGCAATCAAAACCCTCTTGTTTAAGCACGCAAAGCAATTCCTGAATGATTCCGCTGCCCTTCCCAGTTCCCTTAAAATTCTTATCCATCATAAACAAGCCGATATACGCGGTACCGGCGTTTGGATACCCCGTTATCAGATCCATAACCGCAATCAACCCATTATCCGCGTAAAAGCCTATAAAAAACTTGTCGTCCATAGTTTTGCCAGGAGGCAGAGCGCAAAGATCCGCCCTTATATTTTCAGCGGAAGACGCGGATTTCATATACTTATAATAATCGGCGTTCCCCTTACAAAGCGTGAATATCTCATCAACGTCTTCATCTGTAAGCCGCCTTATCCTATAGCATGAGGATATCCGCTTAAAGTCAAGTTCCATTTTTTCTCTCACCATAACCCCGCCTTTGCGTATATATTAGCCAGCCTGTCATAATTAAGGCCGCCTATCCATTCTATTTTAAGGCAAACGCCGCCGCCAGGCAATGGCGAATGATCGGGCTTTCGCCGTATCCGGCCTATTATTAAAGCGGGCGAAACGGGCGGGACCGAGGCGCAAAAAAAAACGCCTGGCCGCATAGTTTCCGGTTAGGCGTATGTAAAGAGGGCCTGGAAAATAAATTCTGCTTTAAACAGAACCATTACCACGCCCGCACCGTTTATTTGGTATAGAATTAGTGGGAGAAAGGCTGGGGTGGATATTATGATTTTTAAAAAGCGGATTTTACCGCTGATTATATGCATCTGCATTGGGCTTACACTGTTTCCGGTTTTTTCCGGCGCGGACATGGGCCCAAAACCGTCCGTGGTTATAGATTTTAAAGGGCTTGAGGGCGAAACCTATTATGCTACGCTTTTATCAAAAGCCGATTCGAGCGGCCCTTACAGCGCAATTACAAAGGGGTCGGACTACGCGCTATATAAAAGCGGGGACGAGGGTTATGACGTCTTCCTTAAGTTCGCGGGCTATGAGGACGAGGACGGCTATTACTTTTTGCAGTATTTTAAAAATTGCGGCGCCAGCCACAGGTTTTCGTGGACCTATTATCCGCCCGGCGATTTCAAGATACTCGTCTATTTCCCCGATTACGATACGTTCGCCGTCAGCGGCGCGGCGTATGAAAGGTACGCTTTTGACAGCTACTATACCGTTTCTATAAGCGGCGCGCCCGCACAGGGGAATGCGGCTATATCGGCTGAACAAAGCTATGATTATTCCGCCGAGATCATCTCGCTGATTGCGCGCATAATCCTCACCATTGCGCTGGAGCTGGCCATTGCGCTCTTGTTTGGGTACCGCGAGAAAAAACAGCTGGTATTCATAGGTACGGTCAATGTTATAACCCAGGTAGCGCTTAACGTAGCGCTGAACATAATAAATTATTACACGGGCTGGCTTGCGTTTATTGTATTTTACGCGCTTCTTGAGATCGCGGTATTCGCCGTTGAAGCGGGGGTGTACTGTGCGCTGATGAATAGGTACAGCTTAAAGGCGACGCCGAAATGGAAGGCAATCGTTTACGCGCTTACCGCAAACGCGGCCTCCTTTGCCGCGGGGCTGGGTCTGGCAATACTTATTCCAGGCCTGTTCTGATCGCCTTCGGCGTCGCATCGCGCTTGTCCAGCGCGACGCGAGTTTAACCCGCAAAATCGCCATAGGCGATTCGTAATGCGCTTGATCAGCGCATTACGAGTTTTACCCGCAAAACACGGCCCTCGGTTGCAAGCAACTATCGGGCCGTATTTTGCTCTCAAGGTATCAAAAATCACCGTACATGCCGGTGATTTTTGATGGATTATACTTTTAGGTACGAGCAAGCTTTGGGTTGTCTACGCTAGTTTTGCCATATTATAAAACTATGGTCATTCACCCAAACCTAATATTACCCCAATGAATTTTTTGGAGTTCTTAGAACCTATTATTGCCATAGGCGATTCGTAATGCGCTGATCAGCGCATTACGAGCTTCACCCGCTAAATCGCCATAGGCGATTCGTAATGCGCTTGATCAGCGCATTACGAGTTTTACCCGCTAAATCGCCATAGGCGATTCGTAATGCGCTTGATCAGCGCATTACGAGTTT
>DBFNRV010000035.1:0-17047 GCA_048421225.1 Christensenellales bacterium
CTGTTTTAGCAAATATTAGATTATTTTATATATTATTGTAGAAAGTGCCTAAATATAGTTGTTATTTATCTTGCAATAACCAGAACTATCCGCTATAATGATGCATGCGGTGGCGGATGCCGTAAAATACCAAACTGTACGGAGGTGGTTTTATAAGACCCGCGTGAAGATATAGAGTTCGTATATTCCAAAATCAGCAATAGCCAACCTGCACTTACGGAAGTAAGAATACTTTAAGTCAAATATAAAAACAATATTGATATCAAAAAATATCATTAACTACTTGGAGGTAAACAATGAAAATCAATCGTAAGACCAGAATAATCAGTCTTGTATTAGCCATGGCGGTACTGGTAGCTCTTTGCATCACCGGCTGCTCATGCGACAACAAACCCAGCGCGTCTCCGTCGGCAAAGCCGTCAGCAACGCCTGCTACAGCTGCCACGCCGACTCCGGCCGCCACGCCGACCGCTCCGGCTTCTACCGCGCCGACAGCGACTCCTGCAACATCAGCAACGCCTGATGCTTCGGCTACACCTAGCACATCGGCTTCACCCGATGCTTCACCCACAGGTGGAACTAACGACTAATAACACCCAACTGAGCATATAGGAGCCAGATATACGGCGATAATTATGACAGTTTGGCTGAGCTGATATTGATACATGGATTTTTCCATGTTTGGAATTTGTCTGTTGATCCGCTCAATTCGGGCGGCTGCAGCGTTGTGCGAGTACTGCCGACATGGTGTCAAAGCCATAGGTTGTTAACTCCACTTGATGGTAGTATAGTCAACAGATAATATTGAAGTAGGTCCGCCATAGGGCGGAGCTTAATCGGATCCCGATAGGCTTTTTATAGCCCAGCGGGCGGACTATTCTCTAGTTTGGTGCATTCCTATATGGTATAAATCAAATTGTGGTTTACTTCAATATCCATCCCCCGGACGTTCCGGGGGTTTTTTAATTTATATGGAATCTATAAGGTATCCAAGCGGGGTATGGTCTCATTAACCTATATCTTAAGCGCTAATGTAACAGGTAAAAATCATAGTCAACCTTTGCCAGGCGTGTGCGCATTCACCTTCGGGTCGATTCAGCCTTGCCGAGTATTCCGGAAAAGGCGCTTACCCAACCTATATCGGCGTCAAGGCATACTAAACCATGAATGAAGTTAATTCAACCGTACAAGCCTAGGAATACTTCTCCTTCTGTTTTATCATAAGCGCCCATGCTATAATACTCGCTCAAAACCATGTTATGGCTTTCTCAATGATAGCTTATTTACCTAACGGAATGTTTTTCTAAGACTAAAGGGACGCAAGCATGCGCCCCTTTAGCCTTCGTCTTCCATATTTTATTTACGCTTCACATTTCGGTTCATCAGCACCGCATCAAGCGCAGCTTTCCGCAGGCCCGCCGCCATTGAGCCACTCGGATTGAGCGTCCCACATCTCGCGGTAAAGGCCGTTATTTTTCATAAGCTCATCATGCGTTCCCATCTCCACCAGCTCGCCTGAATCCATTACTGCAATCCGGTCGGCTATGCGGCACGATCCCAGCCTGTGGGTGACTATTACCGCTGTATTCTCTTTAGCTATCTCAGCAAACTTTTTATATACCCTGGTCTCCTCAAGCGGGTCTATCGCCGCGGTGGGCTCATCCAGCACTATCAGGTCATGCTTTCTAAACAGGCCTCTCGCAATCGCAATCCTCTGCCACTGGCCTCCAGATACATCCACTCCGTCAAATTCCTTTGAAAGCATGGTGTCAAGCCCATTGGGATAGCTTCCTCCATGTATGTCAACGTCGCCCTGTTCCGCCGCTTTTTCAATCCCTTCCATCTTTCTCAGATCCGCCATATGTATGTTCCGCCCAAGCGTCATCTTATATCTTCCAAAGTCCTGGAATACCGCGGAAGTATTTTTAAACATAATGTCTGGGTCCGCTTCCCTGGAATCCACCCCGCCGATGCTTACAGCACCCGAGGTAGGCGTGTAAAGGCCCATCAGCAGCTTCACAAGCGTTGACTTTCCCGCCCCGTTTGTACCTACTACCGCCAGCGTCTCCCCGGGGCGTATTGTCAGGTTAACGCCCATTATGCTCTCCTTTTCGCTGCCCGGATATGTAAACCGTACATCCCTCAGCTCAATTCCACGGTTCACCTCGACATTCTTATCGCCCTCTCTTTCCTGCATTTCCAAAAGCCTTATAAGGTTTACAGCGGCGCCCTTTTCCTGGAGGGCGGATCCGACATTCTGCACGATCATCTCTTCCATCATGCTGAACAGCGAGCCTATGCTGGCAAATACCGCGGCAAACTGGCCGGCGGCAATGTCTCCTGAAAGCAGCGCCGTAATCAGCAGGTAAAGCAAAAAGCCGTAGGCTATAAGCGTAAGCACCTTCATCAGCAGCTCAATCACCCCAGATTTGCGTTCGGCGCGCCATTTTTCCTTATTTAGCAGCTCAATGCTTTCCCTGTATAGCTTTCTGTAAAAGTAGAACGCGCCTAAAAGCCTTGTCTCCTTGAAAAATTGCCTGTCCCCAACACATTTTTCATAGTGCTCGACATGCCTGCGCGGCGAGGCGGATTTTTCCTCCAGCTCCGAAAACGCTTTGACCTTGACTATCTGGCCAAGGAGCACAGGAATAAATACTATGATGGGCGCAATTCCCAGTATTGGTTTAAGCGTATACAGGTATACGCCCATCAATATAAAATACGGCAGATATCCGAATACCACCAACAGCAGCAATACAACGAGCACCGAGCCGTTCATCGCGCCGACCTCGGCCTTGTTTATCGCGTCCAGCATGGACGGATCCTCAAAGGCCGTTACCGGCAGCTTTTTTACCTTTCTATGGATGTGGGGCAGTATGGCGCTTTCACACCTTCTCCACATGTCCGGCAGCCACAGGTTGACGGCCCCGTTTAATAGCGGTGTTGCAAGAATGATGGCCAGCACGCCAAGGAACCACAAAATAGGCTCTGTATAGCTGCCGCTTCCTACGGCCACCTCAACGGATGTAAACAAATTGGCCGTTAGAATGGTCTGCCCAACCAGCAGCGCCATCATTAGCAGCGTTAAAAACATTAGAGAAAACGTAACCTTTTTATTCTCCTTAAAAAGGTATGGGGCAAAGCTTTTTATAACTTTGTATATCGATACGGGCTTTTGATCAGCGGCAGTTTTCATATTTTACCTCCACAAACACATTCATATGGATCGTTGGATCTTAGGAATCAGGCGGTTTCCGCATACCAGCTTCGCTGGCTCTCAAACATCTCGGCATAGAGGCCGTCCTCCTCCATGAGCTTTTCATGATCCCCGCGTTCAATGACGCAGCCGCCGTCAAGTACGTATATGATGTCGGCAAGCTTGGTTGATCCCAACCTGTGGCTTATAAACACCGTTGTATTGCCACGGCTTATATCCCTGAAGTTTTCATATACGTCGCGTTCCGCTATGGGGTCAAGCGCGGCGGTGGGTTCGTCTAGGATCTTGATCTCAGATTGGCTTATTATGGCCCTTGCCATAGCGATGCGCTGCCACTCCCCGCCGGACACGTCGACCCCGTTCTCGTCAAGCTTTCCTATATGGGTGTCAAGGCCTATCTGATCTTTTAATTTTGAAAGTCCGGCCAGTTCAACCGCCCGCCCTATATTTCCATTGTTAGTTCCGCCTATATTTCCAAGCTCAATGTTTTCACGCATCGTAAGCTGATATCTTGAAAAGTCCTGAAATACGCAGATAAATAACGCTTTAAGCTGCGCGATGCTGTAGGTGCGCAGTTCCCTGCCGTTAATCAGTATCTCCCCGCCGTAATTTTGGTACATACCCAGAAGCAGCTTCGTAATGGTGGTTTTCCCAGCTCCGTTCGCCCCTACAAATGAATAATGTTTTCCCTTTTCCAGGGTGAACGACAGTCCGTTGAGCACGTTGGCGCCGCTTCCGGGATAGGCGAACGTGACGTTTTTGAACTCAAGGCGCTCAAATCTGGGAACGCTGCGGTCCGGCATAAGTTCCGCGCCCTCCTGCTCGGGCATGGCCATGAACTCCGTCAGGTCCTTTGCATACTTTGAGTTGAGCACCACGTTTGCAGTATTTCGGGCCAGCTGCCACCTCATGCTCCCCACCATTTCGCTCATAGCCGTAAAAAGGCCCATGAACATACCAATGGTTATAAGCCCCTGAATGGTTGGAATAAGCAGCACCAATGCGCAAACCGCCGATACCACGGCCACAATCATCCCGCTCAGATTCATACGGAAAAACCACTTCCGCTGCTCGTTAAACTCTATTTTGCGGGCCCGCTCGTACTCATCCCTGCATTCCTTGCTTACCTCGCCGGTAAAGTCGAACACCGCACGCTCCGCGGCATTATCGCGTTTAGCCAGCACGTCGTGGAGATATTTGTAGCGCCTCTGCTCCTTCGATACCAGTTTCTGGGCCTCATAGGTTTTATTGCCGCCCTTCATGCTTGTAATGACAACTGGGACTATGGCGGCGATTATCAGCAGGCCGGCCCACCATATCTGAGCTATGATGAGGCTAATGACGCTTATAAAGCTCACTATCATGTACATAAAGCTCAAGGTATCCGCAAAGCCCATAAATACCCTGTCCTCTGGCGTCCTCTGGTCCTTGGGGGCTGTTACCCGCTCTACAAGATCCCACTTCCCAGGATCCTCAATGCATGTATATTCAAGCCTGGCCCGTTTTTCAAGCATATCGGAACGAAGCCTTGAGCGCAGCCCGTTGATTATACGCACCTTGCAAAAATCTGTCAGCCTCTTTCCAAGTACGTTAAATGCGGTTATAAAAACTATCATTGCTATGGGCACGACAATTTTGTCCATGCCCGCGGAGCCTTTGGCAATGGATATGGCCGTATTTACAAATTGGGCCGTTACAAGCGCTGTGGCAGCTGGTATGAAGGTCTGGATTATAATCCTGATGATATAAAGCAGCGTTGGAACCGGCGTTGCCCTGAGCGGCAGCCAGATGTAATCCAACAGCGTATACCTTCGGTGTTTAAGCATAAACGCCTCCAAAGTTTTACTTCAACGTTATTATACGTCGCATAATATAGGTTGTCAACAAATATTTTAAATCTCTTTCTATATGTCGAAAAATTGTTAGAGATAGCGCCATGTCAAAAAACCGGTAGAACATATTTTTGCTTATTTATCGCCATCAAAGGTAGAAACGTTACATCCATCAGTTTATCGTCTCAAGGGCGACCGCGCAATATCCACCGGTTATCTATTATCTACATTTCCGCCTATCCCGTCAAAAAAGCCGGCTTTGTCCATCTTTATTATTCTCCGCATGGAACAGCCGCGGAATTTTGCGTCAAACATGCATACGCCGGCATAGTCGCACCAGTCGCACGCGCTTTTGTTGTTGCCATAGCTGTACGGCGCCGCCTCCGCATGGCCGTTCATAATATCCCTTAGCGTCTCTATGGCGCGGCGCTTTGAAAAATCGACTACAGCGCGCATGCCATTGGAAGGCACCAACCCCCTGCCAGTGAAGACGCCGTCCTTATTCCGCCTCGCTTCAATGATCGAGGAAGCGCCTTCGAAATTATCCGTAAGCCCTATCACGTCAAGCTCGTTTACTGTTATGCCGCTTAGCCGGAATGCCTTTAGCAGCAGCTCCTCCAATTTTTCCTCCGCCTGTACGTCCTCAAGCTTCGGCTCGGTTACGGGCATATAATACATACCGGCGATATCGGCCGCGCAGCCAGCCGCCATTATGGCCGCCACATACAGCGGAAGCTGCAGCTTTAAGCCTAAAAAGAGTTCGCCATAGTCAAAGGCCATGCCTCCGGTCTTGTAATCGATCACACGGATATAGCGTCCGCCATTCCTTGACGCGTCCATGCGGTCAATCTTACCCGTTACCAAAAAAACCGTGCCGTCGTCAAGCCTTAATTCCAAAGGCGGGTATGTTCCCCCCAGGCCAAACGTTACCTCGCTTTTTTCCGGTTTAAATCCTCCGCGTTTCATCTGCTGTACAGCCGCCCAGGCGGTTGCTTTGACCGTGCGCTTCATTACCGCGCATTCCGCTTCCGCCCTTGGCGATGAAACGAGCACGCCCCTGTTGTGAGCGGGAACCAAGACGTCAAACACCTCTGCGAGCAGCCCTTCAACATCCTCGTACGTTAAAGCGTCAAGATCAATGCTTCTGTCGATGATAAGCCGCATAAAACCATCGAGCGCTTCATGGTAAAAAACGCCCTTATCCGCCGAACGCTCCTTGAATTCCTCGCGCATATAGGCGCGCATTCCAAAGCGCATGAAGTGCCTGAAAGGGCATGAGTTGAACGTTTCAAACCTTGTGGCGCTGCCCTGCATTCCCGAGCCGTACATAAGCCTTGCCATATCCCTGCCAAACGGCTCGACATAGGGTGAAAAGAAAAGCGCCTTTTCCATATCGTTTACAGCGCTCCGGTATTTTGGGCTTGCCTTAAACCAGGCGTAAAGGCCCCTGCAGCTTTCCATGCTTGACCCCGTATCGGCGAGGCGCCGCATTTCCTTGGCCAGCATAGCCAAGCCTGCTTGCGGATGGCTTGGGACCATCCCGCCGCCTACGTCCGTCTGCTCGTCTATAGTGAACAGTTCCCTAAGCCTGTCTATTACCGAAGACGGTATACCGCCGTTTACTCCGGCCGAAGCGGTATATGACAGCCACAGCCGTTCCTTGGCCTTGCTCAATGCATTATATATTCCAAATACGTTGCCCGACGCGCGTTCCGCGCTTGTTTCCCACGTAGGCAGACCTGCCGAGCGCAAAAACGCAAGCTCGGCGTCGTTTATAACGCCGTCCTCAGAAGGCTTTTTCGGGAACAAGCCTTCACAGCAGCCAACTACAAATAATCTGCTGACAGCCATTGCGCAGGTTCTATCGATATCGCCTACAAGCACTTGGTCGGCAGTGGTGGGGATTACGCCCACTTTGTATGCTGAAAGCCCCTCTTCGAGCACTGCCATATACCGCCTTGTGCTAACCCTTACGTCGCCCATGATAGCGTAGAGCTGATCGAGCAGCTCTATTACCGCGTCCCAGGCCTGCGCGGTTTCCTCGGCAAGCTCAAGCTCCCCATCCTCCCGCAGCGACTTGACTATCGCGTTTAGCGATCCGTATACATCCATTTCACACATATACGAATACAGCGCCTTCGTTTTCTCCATGGAACTGCCCGCCTGGGACAACGACCGGCGCAATTTCAGCAGGGGGTTGATCAGCGATGAACGCACATGCTCTATATCGGTACTGACGTCCGCGGCCTCAATGGGTTCAAACAGCCTCGTCCCCCTTAACCCGAATTTGAGGATATGGTTTTCGAATTGTTCCGCCGAATCCCTGTCGATGTTCAAAAGCCCGCATTTCAGCAGTTCCAGCACGTCGGTCTGTGAAAATCCGTTAACTATGCATTTTAAAGCGCTTAAAAGCAAAACTGAAATCGGATGCCGGTCGAGCGGCCTTTTCAGATCCATGAAAAATGGTATCCTATACCGGCGCATAGTCCTATTCAACAGCGGGGCATAGGTTTCCATGTCCGAGACAATAACAGCCATATCCCTGTAGCGCACACCCTCCTGAGCGGCGTGGACTATTGCGTTGCATACGGCCTCCGCCTCAGCGCGGATCCCGGATGCGGTAAAGACCGAAATGTGGCCTCCGCCGCTCGAATACGGCGCGGGCGGCTGCGCAAAAAGCTCCCCTTCCATATGCGACAGCTCGGCCGAATACCCCTCTTTACCATTCCTTTCCATATTAACCATGCTTATCCTGCAGCCCTGTTCCTCTCCAAGCTGCCGCAGGCGCTCATAGGAGCCGTATCCTGGAGTGAAAAGGCCCCTATCCCTGCACTTTCCGCTAAAATCAACGCAAACGGTTACCGTCATGGACGCCGCAATCTCCATAAGCCGTGCCAGCACGCGGTATTTCTGCTCGGTAAGGAATTCAAAGCCGTCCACAAACACATGGGCCCCGCAAAGCCCGGACCGCCCCATCCTGTCAATGAGCGAGTTTACAATATCCTCGCCATCCATATAGCGGGACGCAAGATGGCCCTCCACGCACTCGTATAATAGCGCAAGATCGCAGAGCTTGGCGCTTAAAGCGTCTGGCGCGCCGTTATACTCCGCCGCTGACCTCAGCATGTCCGGCGTGATAAGAAACCGCTTGAGCCTGGTAAACAGCCTGTCGCATTCGGCGGTAAACCCAGGCTTTCCAGCAATGCGGCCGTATACCTTAAGGTCGGGCTTATGTTCTTCCAGCGCCTTTCGGATCATCATCAGCTTCCCCTGATGCGATAAAAACACACGGTTGTCGCCTGTTTCGCGCAGCACCTTGGACGCCAGGGTTGTAAACGAAAAAACCACGGCGTCTAGCAGGCCGCTTTCAAGCGATTCGGCAAGGCGTCGCTCGCTTTCAAAGGTAAACTGTTCGGGTACAATGAGCACCGCGCGTTCACCTTTATCCAGCAGGCTGCGAATCCGGCTAAACAGCAGCGTCGTCTTGCGCGAACCAGCCCTGCCCGCAATAAATTCAAGGGGATTGGACATTTAGAAACCCTCCGTAAGAAGCTAGTAAACGCTTAGTAAGAGCGGGGCGTATTATAAAAATCTCTCCCTATGAATAACCGAGTATACCATCTCCCCGTTCAAACGCGTGCTTTCAAACAGCGTAATCGAATTCACCCGCATCGACGCGTTAAGCGGTTCATCCTTAAGCTCCGCTTCAACAAGATCGTCATGCGACACGTTCCGCCCAAGAGTAATATGCGGAACATAACCCTTGCGCTCCCTGGGAAACCCGTTGTCAGACATTGCGTACTGGAGGGATTCGTACAGGGCGTTAAGCTCGCCAAGACCGCCCTTTACTTCAACAATCGAAGTTCTCGACCCGCCTTTTTGAAAGCAGTTATATCTACCTAGGTGCAGCTCAAAGGGACGTATACCCCGCACGCTTTTCTGCACGGCGCTTACGGCCCCGTGCAGGTCCGATGTTTCCCCTATAAAATGCAGCGTAAGATGCATGTTCCGCGCCGGTACAAACCTGCCGCCGCAGCTTAGCTGCTTAAGCTCATTCTGAATCCGCACAAGCTCGGCGCGCATCTGTCCCGGCAGTTCTATGGCAACAAACAGTCGCATATTAACCTCCTGTTTTTGTACATTATAACATAGAATGGGCCATGAATGCCCATGGAGGGAATCATGCCGTAATGCCGATATGGTTTTATAAAGGCCGCGTCTTAGGTTATGCATACTGGGATTCAGCATCTATATATTGGATTCCATATAAAATTTATCTTTGCATATGATTCATTTTGTGCTATCATCCTTGTAATAAGAACTTTACATAGGGAGATACGCCCGTGAGGATTGAAAATCATCCGATTCTGGATTTTAACAGGGGTAAACGCATCACATTTACTTATAACGGCAAGCCGATAAACGCTTATGAGGGCGAATCGATAGCGGCGGCCCTGCACGCGGCCGGTGTTATGGTTTTGGGTTACAGCCAGAACCTGCGCCGTCCCCGCGGCTTTTACTGCGCTATAGGCAACTGCTCTTCGTGCATGATGGTTGTGGACGGTATCCCCAATGTCAAGACATGCGTTACCGAGGTCAGGGACGGCATGAAGGTTGAGCTTCAGGAAGGTAAGGGAGTAATCATATGAAGGAATGTGAACTTCTCATCGTCGGAGGAGGCCCCGCCGGCCTGTGTTCAGCGATAAACGCCGCAAGGGCGGGCGCGAACGTGACGCTTTTAGAGCGCAACCCCCGCCTTGGCGGACAGCTGGTAAAGCAGACGCATATGTTTTTTGGCGCAAAGGAGCAGTACGCGTCCACGCGGGGCGTGGATATCGCCCCTATTCTCGTTGATTCGCTTAACGCATATAAGAACCGCGTTGAGATAATGACTGACACCGTATGTACCGGAATTTATGAAGACGGCGTGGTTACCGCCCTATATAAAGAGGAGCGCTATATCAAGCTGAAGCCAAAGGCGATAATAATTGCCGCCGGCGCGTCGGAAAAAAACCTGGCCTTTATAAATAACGACCTTCCCGGAATATATGGGGCGGGCGCGGTGCAGACGCTTATGAACGTATACGGGGTGGTTCCTGGCAAGCGCGTGGTTATGCTGGGCGCCGGCAACATCGGACTTATCGTAAGCTATCAGCTCATGCAGGCGGGCGTAGAGGTAAAGTGCATTCTTGACGCCGCGCAAAAAATTGGCGGCTACCTTGTACATGCTTCAAAGATAGCCAGGATGGGCGTACCCATCCTTACAGGGCACACGGTCAGGCGGGCCATGGGCAATGATTGCCTTGAAGCGGTTGAAGCGGTAAAGCTGGACGAACGCTTTAATGAGATCCCTGGCTCCGAGTTCGTAATCAATGCCGACACCCTGTGTGTTTCCATAGGTCTTACGCCGCTGTGCGAGCTGATTTCCATGGCGGGGGCCAAGATGAAGTACGTTCCCGCTCTTGGCGGCATGGTGCCTGTAAGGAACGCCGAGTATGAGACCACCGTTGAAAACCTGTTCGTGGCGGGCGACTCGTCCGGGGTTGAGGAGGCCTCCGCCGCTATGGTCGAGGGCTATATAGCGGGTCTTTGCGCCGCCTCCAAGCTTGGTTTGCGAATCAATGGCCATGATGAAGCCATTAAAGAATACAGGCGCCAACTTGATTCGCTGCGTTCGGGCCCTGCCGGCGAGCATATAAAAAGGGGAATAGAAAAGGTGGCGCTATAAAGCTGTAAAAGGGCTGTAACAATCTTATTTTGAATAATTAAACTATGCGGCGTTTTGCCGCTGCGCACAGGAGACCGATATGTTTGAACAAACTGGCGTACCCAGCGCCGAAATGATAATGAAAAAATTTCCGGCGATCGAACGCATAAACAGGGGCAAGGTTGCCGTGGTTGAGTGTTATAAACGAATCCCGTGCAACCCTTGCCAAACCGCGTGCAAATTCGGCGCCATCGAAGTTGGAAACGATATAAATAATATCCCAGAGCTTGACGCTGAAGCTTGCACCGGCTGCGGCCTGTGTGTAAGCCGCTGTCCAGGCCTGGCTATCATGATAGTTGACGGAAGCATTGACCCGCAAACCGTTGATATACAAATACCGTACGAGTTTTTACCCCTTCCCAAAAAGGGCGAAACGGTTCGCGCGCTCGACCGTGCGGGAGCTTTTGTATGCTTGGCGACGGTGGTGGACGTTAAAAATCCGGCGGCTTTTGACAGAACGCCGGTCATATGCATACGGGTTTTGCGCGAGCATATGTACAGCGTGCGCAATATAGCATTGGAGGCGTGAAGGATATGGATGAAACCATCATTTGCAGATGCTCCGACGTTACGCTAGAGCGCGTGCGTGAGCTGATTTCCCAGGGTTATACTTCCATGGACGAGATAAAGCGGATAACGCGGCTTGGCATGGGCCCCTGTCAGGGGAAAACCTGCTCCCTGCTCGTTATGCGCGAAATAGCTGCGATAACAGGAGCCGGGATCGATGAGCAGGACCCCCAGACAGTGCGTCCGCCCGCTGCCGGCATACGTTTGGAGCTTATAGCAAGGGAGGCTGAAAACCATGCGTAAGAGCGCTGAGGTGATTATCATCGGCGGGGGAATCTCCGGCTGTTCCATCGCCTATAACCTGGCTAAAAAGGGCGTGAAGGATATCGTCGTTTTGGAAAAGCGGTTCGTATGCGGCGGTTCCACCGGAGCATGCGGCGCGGGGGTGCGCATGCAGTGGGGCACCGAAATGAATTGCCGCTTTTCAAAATTCAGCATAGAATTGTATCAAAAGGCGAATGAAACGCTAGAATACGATGGGGATATCGAATTCAGGCAGTCAGGCTACCTGCTTATCTCAGATGATGAGCGGGAGCTGGCACAATTTGAAAAAAATATTGAGGTTCAGCATGAGTGCGGCATACCTTCGCGCATGGTCACGCTGAAGGAGGCGAAGGAGCTTGTACCCCACCTCAACACCGACATACTAAAAGGCGCAGCATTCTGCGAGAAGGACGGCTTTTTAAACCCGTTTTTGACTACCGACGCGTTTTACAGGGCCGCGCGACGCATGGGCGTTGAATTCCATACCCATACGACCGTAACGGATATAGCGCTTGAAAGTGGACGTATAGCCGGAGTTTTTACCGACAAGGGGTTTATAGCGTCAAACTGCGTAGTAAACGCGGCAGGCGGATTTTCAAGGGAAATAGCGGCTATGGCCGGAGTAGTCCTGCCGGCATACAAGGAGCGGCATCAGATACTGGTAACAGAGCCTGTGGAGCCAATGCAGGGGCCGATGGTAATGTCGTTTGGCATGAACCTGTATGTGCAGCAGTCGCCGCACGGTTCGTTCATAATGGGACGCGGCGACGAGGGGGAACCCAGGGATGGCCGCGTAACGTCGTCGTGGCAGTTCCTTGACGAGATGGCGGCTACCGTCTGCAGGGTGCTGCCTCCTATAGGCAGGCTGAGGCTGGTGCGCCAGTGGGCGGGCCTGTACAACATAACTCCCGACAGGCAGCCTATCTACGAAAAATCCGATGAGGTCAACGGGTTTTATATGGCGGCGGGATTCTCAGGGCACGGCTTTATGTTCGGCCCCATGACAGGGGTTGTGATGAGCGAGCTAATCCTTGGCGAGGAGCCCACCGTTGACATAAGCAAGCTGTCGCTTAAGCGTTTCGAGCGCGGCGAAATGATGTTTGAGCCTTCGGTCGTTTAATCGGTTTTGTAAGCTAAATACCGGCCGATGGATAAGCTGTAAGTAGCGGCCCCGCATTTTTAAACCGTGCGGGGCCGCTACGCTTGAGGTATTTACGATTGGGTTCACGGTCAGGGGCGGCAAGCAGCCCCCCCGCGGCGTCTGCAAAACGTATCCTCCCGTTTGTTTTTGATTTTGTTTTAAGTATAATTAGTGTAGGAAAAATCATGTTATAGGGGGGCCGATATGGAAAATCGAATCGAAGTTTTAAGGGAATATATCGATGGAACATTGCTGAATATGACGGATGCTTTTGAACGACGCTGTGCCTACATCCATTTTGTATGGCGTTTCCCAAGCATGCGCGATGATTGCGCTTAGGCGCGGCCAAAATGTTGAATTAGCAACGATTGCGGGAATGCTGCATGATTTTTATACTTATAAGTTCATGGATGATAAAAACCATGCCGAAAAAGGCGCTTTGCTAGCAAGGGAAGTGCTAAATGATTTGAAGTTAACCAATGATGATGAAACCGATTTAATCTGCTCGGCTATATGTAACCATAGTTCAAAGGAGAGTCATCATTCAGCCTTTGACGAGGTGCTAATCGACGCGGATGTTTTACAGCATTGTCTGTATAATGTCACAAAACCTATAATGGAACATGAAGAATCGCGGTTTAAACGGTTAATTCATGAATTCAGTCTTGACTAAATACATTATTATAACCGTTTCCAACGGGATTTAGAACGTATCAAAGCTCAAACGGCGCGATGCGTTTAAGCATCCCGCCACAACGTCTTACTAGCCCTATTCCACCCTGAGGACGGGGCGCCGGGTATTTTAAAACCGCGTTAGAGGGCCTTCTTCTATCGGGCCCTCCATCGTGGCTACATGGGCGCCTTTTATTCCACTGTTACCGACTTTGCAAGATTCCTCGGCTTATCAATATCGCAGCCCTTTAATGACGCTACATAGTAGGCCAGCAGCTGAAGCGGTATTATCGTGAGCGACGGCAGCGTCATCTGGCCCCAGTCGGGCAGGAATATCGTGTGGTCCGCCGCCTCGGCCACGGATTTGTCGCATTCCCTGCAAAGGGCTAGCACCACCGCCCCCCTTGCCCTGACCTCCCTTATGTTCGACAGCATCTTTTCCACAAGCGGCGCATAGGTGCACAGCGCTACCACAAGCGTGCCGTCCTCAATAAGCGAAATCGTGCCGTGCTTAAGCTCGCCGGCCGCGTACGCCTCCGAGTGTATATAGGATATCTCCTTTAATTTAAGCGATCCCTCCAGGGCAAGTGCATAGTCAATGTTTCTGCCGATAAAGAATATATCCTTGCTGTTGAAATACAGCGACGCAAGGTACTGGATCTGTTCACGGTTGCTGAGCAGAGCCTGCACGGCGTCGGGCAGCGCGTTAAACTGGCGGATTGCGCCGTCTAAAACATCCTGGTCAAGTATCCCTTTGCATTTGGCTATATGAAGCGCGAGAAAGTACAATACCAGCACCTGCGCAGTATACGCCTTTGTAGTCGCCACGGCGATTTCGGGCCCGGCGCGGGTATAGATAACGTCTTCGCTCTCCATGGCAATCGTACTTCCTACGACGTTAACTATTGAGATTATGCGCGCCCCGTATGAACGCGCCTCCCTCAGCGCGTAAAGCGTATCAAGGGTTTCGCCGGATTGGCTTATTACTATGGCAAGCGTCTTTGCGGTAATAAAATGTTTGCTGTAGCGAAACTCGCTCGCCAGCTCTACCGATACCGGCACGCCCGCAAGCCTCTCGATCAGCGGACGGCCCACCGCGCCGGCATGATAGGCCGAGCCGCACGCCACAATATATACGCGGTCAATATCCTTCAGGTCGTCGTCCGTTATATTTTTCAGGGGAAGCGTTATTCTGCCCTCGCGTATGCATGACGACGAGGTGTTTCTGATAACGTCGGGCTGTTCAAGTATTTCCTTCATCATGAAATGCTTATGACCGCCCTTTTCAGCCGCCTTGACATCCCAGGTCACGCGCTGGATTTCCTTTTCAATCAGCTCCTCATATTCATTGTATACATCTACATGATCGGCCTCTATAACCGCGATCTCGCCTTCACGCATTCTGAATATCCGGCGTGTATATTTGAGCATGGCGGTTACGTCGGAGGCTATCAGGTTTTCACCTTCCCCAATGCCTACTATCAGCGGGCTGTCCTTGGTAAGCGCAATCAGCCGGTCCGGAAAATCGCTGAACAATATTCCAAGTGCATATGAGCCTTCAAGATGCCTGACCGCCTTATGAACCGCCGATAACGGGTCGCCCGCGTAGAAGAAGTCCACCAGCTGGGAGATTATCTCAGTATCGGTATCTGACGTAAACGTGTATCCATGCTGCTCAAGAAACTTTTTAAGCTCAATATAGTTCTCTATAATCCCGTTGTGCACCACAGCCACCCTGCCGCTGCCCGAAAGGTGCGGATGCGAATTAATATCCGAAGGCTCCCCATGCGTCGCCCATCTCGTATGGCCTATTCCAGCCGTCCCCTTCATCAACGCGCCGTTTTGGGTCAACTCGCGCAACACGTTCAGTCTCCCCCTTGATTTAGCAACATCAAGGCCGTCCTCCGTAACAAGCGCAAGGCCGGCTGAATCGTAGCCCCTGTATTCAAGCTTTTCAAGAGCGTCAATGAGTATCGGCGCGGCGGCGCTCCCGCCAACGTATCCAACAATTCCGCACATAGCAACTCCTTTCGGTAAATGGCCGGCGGTAAGCCGCCGATTATATCTCTAAAGACTGATTATACTATTTATATGCAAAAGTATAAAGTGAAATGTTTATGAATCCTTTTGATCTTCACATTGGTCATTGACCTTGTATCCACACATATATATAATGCTAGTATACCAATCCTGCGGCGGCCAAGGGCGCCCGGCCCTCCAGCTCTAGTGTAACGCGGCATGACCCAAAGCAGGCGCTTTTGGAGGGTTTCAACTGGTTAGTTCTTGCTAATTACTGTGGATTGACATACAATGTGGCTATCAGATTGGATAAAGGGGATTTAAGGATGAAGGATGCGTTATTATGGGCCGCCGCGGGGACCGGCTTTACATTTTTTATGACCTCGCTCGGGGCGTCGGTTGTGTTTTTGTTCCGCAAGAAGATCAACGAAAGCATACAGCGCCTTTTTCTGGGTTTTGCCGCCGGCGTGATGATTGCGGCGGCGGTATGGAGCCTCTTGATACCGGCTATAGAGGCGGCGGAGGCTGCTAAGATACCTGGCTTTCTTCCGGCAGCGGGCGGATTTATCCTGGGAGTAGGCTTTTTGATGCTTATGGATTCGCTTTTGCCCCACCTTCACCTTGCGGCAAACAGGGCCGAGGGACTGTCTACCTCATGGAAACGTACAACGCTGCTTGTAACCGCCGTTACCCTGCATAACATTCCAGAGGGCATGGCCGTAGGCTTATCCTTCGCGCTGGCAGCCCAGGGCGGCTCGGAGCCGGCGCTTTTCGCTTCAGCGCTGGCGCTGGCGCTGGGAATTGGGATACAAAATTTTCCTGAGGGCGCCGCAATATCGCTGCCGCTTAGGCAGGAGGGCATGTCCTCGGCAAAGGCATTTGTCTGCGGAAGCCTGTCGGGTATAGTGGAGCCAATATTCGGCGTTTTGGTCGTGCTGCTCGCCTCAAGCATCAGGCCCCTGATGCCCTGGCTGCTCTCCTTTGCGGCTGGCGCTATGATGTATGTGGTGGTTGAGGAACTAATCCCTGAAGCACGCCTTGGCAACCATTCCAATACTGGAACGCTGGGCGTTATGGCCGGATTTTTAATAATGATGATACTGGATGTCGCCTTGGGCTGATAAGACGCGGCGATATTTATGCTTAACCCACGCTTTGCCTAGTATCCGCCCGCCGCGTCCGGCGCCGACCACCCTCAGCTAAGCGCGGCCTGCGCGTTTGCCAGCATAAGCTTTATTCGGTTCTCCTGATTTATGGCCGATGCCCCCGCGTCATAATCTATTGCCACTATGTTGGCGTCGGGATGCCTTTCCTTTATAGGCTTCATCATCCCTTTCCCCACGATATGATTCGGCAGGCACCCAAACGGCTGCGTGCAGATGATATTCTTGACTCCCTGCTTGATAAGCTCCAGCATTTCGGCCGTTAACAGCCATCCCTCCCCCATCTTAGCCCCCAGTCCAATAAACTCCTCCGCCAGCTTGGGCGCGTTTTGAAATGAGGAGGGCGGGGCGAAGGTCCCCTCCCGCGTTATCATGTCAATAATATCATTTTGCTTGTTTACCAGG
>DBFNRV010000036.1:0-12757 GCA_048421225.1 Christensenellales bacterium
TTATAAGTAACATGGACATATTGCTCTGCAGCATGACAACTATGGCAAACGGCGCCAGCATAAGCGTAGGAAGTAAAACCCCATGTTTAAATGTCCTGATTTTGCCCCTATACGATGTAAGGTACGCAGCCATAAAGATAACCAGCACAAACTTTGCAAGCTCGGATGGCTGAACCGTAGCAAAGCCAAGATCTATCCATCTTCTGGCTCCATTTACCTCAACGCCGAAGAAGTATGCGTAAATCATGGCTCCCAATGTTATCAGGAGGGCGCTGGCAATCACTGGCGGCAGCTTATAGGTCTTATACGGAACAAGATATGCAAGAATCAGCATCGCCGCCAGCCCCAAAACGAAGAAAATGATCTGCTTGACGAAGTAATAAAGGCCGTCGCCATGCTCCTGATACGAATAATAATAACTAGCGGAAAGAACCATTATTAGCCCAAACGCGCACAACGCAAGTACGGCTGTAAACAGCACAAAGTCCATTCTTCCTGGTTTAGGGCTAGCCGCCTTGATTTGTTTCATGGTATTCCTCCAATCAGAGACCGTTAACTATCTCCTTAAACTTCCTGCCCCTGTCCTCATAATCATCGAATGCGCCCCAGCTCGCCGCGCCTGGCGAAAGCAGCACTACATCCCCCGCCGAGGCGGTTTTGGCCGCCTCCTGCACCATCTCGCTAAAAGTGCCGTTGCATATGCTTATATTGCTAAACTTCGTCTCCTCGGCTGCCGCTAAGATGGCAGGCGCCGCCTTACCTGAAGCGATAACCGCCTTAACAATGCCCCCAAACTCGTTAAAAAGGGGTATAAAGTTGCTATGCTTATCGTATTCACCTACGCCCAAAAGCAGAACCGTAGGCCTTGTCATTGCTTTTACCGCCTTTATTGTTGAGTCAGGGTTTGTGCTTTTTGAATCGTTGATATACAGCACGCCCTTCTTCTCGCACACCGGCTCAATTCTGTGTTCGACCCCTGTAAATGATTTGAGCGCAATTCGTATAATATCCGCTGAAACTCCCATGCTTATGGCCAGCGCAGCGGCACACATCGCGTTTTCCACATTATGAGCGCCTGGTATCTTTAGATCTCCAACGTCGAGTATAACGGTATCCATACCGCCGTATCTCCATACTATCTGGCCCTGGCGAAGGAACATGCCCTCTTTCAGCTCGCTTTTAAGGGAGAAATATATTACCTTTCCCTTGGTCGCCCGCGCCATCCCCGCTACGATTGGGTCGTCAAAATTCAATACGGCATAGTCGTCCGCAGTTTGGTTTTCGAATATACGCGCTTTGGCGGCAATATAAGCCTCCATCGATTCAAAGTGATTGAGATGGTCCTCTGTAATGTTTAAAAGACCCGCGGCGTTGGCCCTGAAGTCCTTTATGCTTTCAAGCTGTAGCGCGGCCGTTTCCGCTACAATAACGTCGCCCGGCTTTACTTCCATCGCATGCTCTGTAATGGGTACGCCTATATTCCCCAGGACAAAGGTGTCCGCGCCGGACGCTTTAAATATTTCACCTGTAAGCATCGTAGTAGTAGTCTTGCCGTTTGTGCCTCCGATGCACACAAATTTGCTTTCCCTTGAGCAGTATCTGTAGCCAAGCTCGATCTCCCCTATAACCTCAATCCCCATAGCGATGGCCTGCTTTACAAACGGTCTGTACATAGGTATTACGGGGCTTATAACCATTAGATCCGCTTCGTAGAGAAGCGCCTCTGGCGGAGCGCCCAGGGCGTTAACATATTCTATGCCGCTTAACGCATCATGAAGACCTGATATATCCCTTTTTAGGTCGTTAATTATTACCTTGTAACCGTTTTTGGCAAGCAGCTTCGCACTCCCTATTCCGCTTCTTGCCATTCCTACCACTAGAGCGGTCTTTTGCTTTTTCATATCGCCCATCCTCCTCTATGACGCCGCGTATTTTCGCAGGCTCATCTCCGCCACAGGCTCTGTCATATGTAGAATTCAATCAATATATGCTATCGGCGCAAAAGCTATAGTTCTAATATATAAAAAGAGCCGTCCGATGTGTCAAGGCGCTTGGGGCAATAGAGCCGCTGCCCTGCCTCAAACCCCTTGGCGCATCCGCAATACCGTGCCAAGCGCCATTATTATCACGGTTGTCCAGATAGCACCGGACGGCGAATAAACTCAAATTTATACATATGCCAGAAGGCATATAAGGCATAAAAACGTTGTTATTATCATGTAGCCCGCTACGATTTTGGTTTCATTGTATCCCTTGAGCTCAAAATGGTGGTGCAGCGGGGCCATCTTAAATATGCGCTTCCTGCGCAGCTTATACGAACCTACCTGTAATATTACTGAAACCGAGGTTGCAACATAACATCCGCCCATTATTGGAAGCAGAAGCGCAGCCCGGCTGAAAAGCGCCATCATGGCCACCGCTCCGCCCAGGGCCAGCGAGCCTGTATCCCCCATAAAAACCTGGGCCGGATGGGAATTATACCTCAAAAATCCGAGACATCCGCCTGCAACCGTTCCCGCGAATACAATCAAACCGTCATATCCGGCGGTCTGTTCTATTTGACCTGACTGCGCTCCGATTTCGCTAAGATATATGAAAATTATTGCCATCGTAAAAGCGTATATCATGGTTACTCCGGAAGAAAGTCCGTCAATTCCATCTATGAGGTTTACGCTATTTACCGTAGCTATTATCAAAAACATGGCAAACGGCACGTAAAATACTCCTAAGTCAAACTCCGCGTTGAAAAACGGGAGTTCTATTACAGTTCCAATAACCCTTTGGCAATATATCGCTATAACGAGCGCGATGCCGAACTGAGCTATTATCTTTTGATACGCTCTAAGCCCCAGCGAACGTTTAAATTTTACTTTAATAAAGTCGTCAAGGAAACCTACAAGCGCATATGCAACCGTTACAAGCATTGCTGGCAGCGCATAATGCAGCGAACCGCTGGAAAGCGCCATTGTACCTATAACAATGGCAACTATTATCATTATTCCGCCCATGGTAGGCGTACCTGTTTTTTTAAGGTGTGACTTTGGCCCCTCTTGACGCTCGGTCTGACCAAATTTCAGTCTCCGCAGCATCGGGATCAGGAACCTGCCCACTACCATACATACAATTGCGGACAATAGTATGGCGAATATCAGCTTTTGCATATTGTCCTCCGCACTGGCGTCAACCAAGCTCGTTAAGGAGCTCAGCTACAATCTCCTTTTCATCAAAATGATACTTTACGCCGTTTATCTCCTGATAGTTTTCATGGCCTTTGCCGGCCAAGATTATGCAATCGTCCTTCATGGCCCTTGACAGCGCATAGCGTATGGCTTCGCGCCTGTTTTCAATGACCTTATAGGCGCAGCCCGATCGCTTTACACCCTCCTCAATAGAGGATATTATGTCAAATGGATTCTCCGTTCTCGGATTATCGGAGGTTACGATCAGCATGTCCGAAAATCTTCCGGCAACCTCTCCCATAATCGGCCTTTTTGCCCTGTCCCTGTCGCCTCCGCACCCGAATACGGTTATTATGCGCCCCTTTGAAAAAGTATGCACTGTTTTGAGTATGTTCTCAAGCGCGTCCGGCGTATGCGCAAAATCCAGAAATACATTAAAATCCTTTCCGTTTGTCGGAAGCGGCTCAAGCCTTCCAGATACGCTGTGCATTGATTCAAGCCCCTTCTTTATGGTTTTTAGGGTAAACCCGAGGTTTAACGCCAAACCTGTAGCCGCCATAGCGTTGAACACGTTGAACAGTCCTGGTATCGGCATGTTTATTCTGGCCGCTCCCTCAGGAGTAGCAAGGTCAAACTGCACTCCCTTTGCCGTTATCTCTATTTCGGTAGCGTTGATGTCGGCGCCGTTTCTTACCCCAAATGTCAGAATTCCCGCCGGTATCCCATCCATTATCCTTTCAGCATATGCGTCGTCAACATTTATTACGGCCTTTTTTGAGTTATAAAACAGCTTTTTCTTTGCCGCGAGATAATTATCGAAGGTTTTATGATAGTCCATGTGGTCTTGTGTAAGGTTCGTAAACGCAGCCGTATTAAACTCGATTCCATATATTCGCTTTTGGTCCAGCGAGTGTGACGAAACCTCCATAATAACAAGCTCTACCCCCGCATCCTTCATCCTTCGGAGGGTTCTTTGAAGATCTACGCTGGCCGGCGTTGTACGGTCCGCGTTCATCACCTCGGAGCCTATCATTATATGTATTGTTCCAATTAAGCCAACCTTTATGTCCTGTTGTTCCGCGATTGTCTTTAACATATAGGTGGTGCTGGTTTTTCCGTTAGTGCCTGTAACCCCCGCAAACCTCATGCCGTTCGATGGGTTCCCAAAGAAGTTGGACGCGGCCTCCGCCATAGCGAGCCTCACGTCAGGTACAATGGCCTGGGGAATATCGATTGGCAGTTCTCTTTCCACAAGCAGGGCGGCAGCACCCGCATCCACAGCCTGCTGCGCATATCGATGGCCATCGTCATATGTACCCGATACACAGCAAAAAAGATTGCCAGGCTGAACCCTTCGCGAATCATATTCAATCTCGCTTATATCGGCATCCTTCCCCTTTAGAATATAGTCTATGCCCTCAAGTATTTGTGTAAACTGCATTTTGTCCTCCAATATGGTCAATGGCTCGCCATATAATCATGCCCTATTCGGAAGCATTATCCTTGGTCCCAAATCTGACCGTGATCGTGCTTCCTACGTTGACGCTAGTACCCTTCTCTACGCTTTGATAGATTACCTTGCCGCCATCATAGTCCCCCTCTGCACTCATTGCCAATCCGAGTGCCTTAAGCGTATCATAAGCCTCCAGCCTGCTCATTCCATCAAGGTCAGGTACCTCTACCTGCTCAAGGCCCAGTAGGTCATCGCCCTCATCTATAATCGTCATATCTCCTGTATATAAGAGCACTTCCGAACCCTTAAGCACCGATTCTCCAGCTGCCGGAACCTGTGCCGTTACTTCCGAGTCGGTCTGGAATACAGCTCCTAGCCCTGCCTCGGCCAATTTTTCACTGGCTTGCGCTGTCGTCAAGCCCCGCAGATCCGGTACGGTAACAACCTCGTCTCCATCCTCCGGAAGGTATCCGAAATAATGAAGCGTTTCTTCAAGCACATCCTTTACAAATGGAGCGGCCACCGTGCTTCCGAATATTGAGCCTACCTGGGGCTCGTCAACGAGTATCAATGTAACGTATTCAGGATTGTCAGCCGGAGCAAAACCGATAAACGAAGCTATAAGCTTTCCTGCCGCGATTCCGGTTTCATCGTATTTCTGTGCCGTTCCCGTCTTGCCGCCAACGCGGTAGCCGGAAATCTGAGCATTGCGCCCGCTTCCATTCTTTACAACGCTTTCAAGGATCGTGCGTACGGTGTTTGACGTTTCCTCACTTATCACCGTCCTTACCGCTTTCGGCTCGTTTTCAACTACAACCGTGCCGTCAGCGGCTATGACTTCCTTTATGATCCTTGGTTCGTACAACGTTCCGCCATTTACAGCCGCGCTCACCGCGGTTACGAGCTGAAGCGGAGTTACCGATACGCTTTGACCAAACCCAATTCGGGCCAGATTTATATCTCTTATATATTTTTCATGTATTACTATTCCCGCCGACTCCGACGACAGGCCGCTTCCAGTCGTAGAGCCAAAACCGAATTTATATATATAATCATACAGCCCCTCTACTCCCAGCCTAAGGGCCATATCCATAAATGCGCAGTTACATGAATTTTCAGTGCACTGTGTCAGGTTCTGGCTTCCATGCCCTCCAGCCTTCCAGCATTTTATACGCTGTCCGCTTACGATTCTGAAGCCTGGGCAATGGGCTGTAAATCCCTCGTTTATGGCGCCGCTGTCCAATGCGGCGGACAATGTAATTATCTTAAAGGTTGAACCTGGTTCATATGCGTCGGCTACTATCCTGTTGCGGGAAAGTGCGGAAAGCGCATCCAGATCGCTCCTGGGCGGTTCATTCAAATCATACCCCGGTGAAGTCGCTACGGCTACGATTTCGCCCGTTTTGCAGTTCATCACTATGCCCTGCGCGTTTTTGCCGTTGTTTACCGCCATGGCCTCCTCAAGCGACTTTTCCAAGATCGCCTGGATATTGGTATCTACGGTCAATATAACGTCGCATCCGTCGACAGGATTTATATATTCCTGAACGCCATACGAAAGCGTACGCCCCATACGATCCGCCTCCGTCACCATGCGTCCGTCCTCTCCTGCGAGGTACTTATCCATGGAAAGTTCCAAGCCTTCCTGTCCATCGGAGTCAACGTTTGTAAACCCGATTACTTGTGAGAGCAGCGAATGGTACGGGTAATATCTTATTGTGTCGGTAGCCGTGACCACTCCCCCGCCAAGCTTCAATGCCTCTATCTTATCCACGACATCGCGTCCAACCTGGCGCTTAAGCACGATCTCCCTATGCTTTGTGTCCTTAAGCTTTTCGAGTATGTCGGCCTCGCTTACGTTTTCAAGCAATGGGGCGAGTTCTTTTGCAATCCTGGCATGGTCGCTGGCGTTGATCTGCTCGGGCCATAGGAGCACCTTATAAGATGTAGCGCTCTGGGCTAATACAGCGCCGTCCGCTCCGATTATTCTACCCCTGGCAGCCGTAAGCGCCGTATCCCGAACCCACTGTGCAAGAGCCTTTTTCTGGTATTCTTCGCCGTTTGCAACCTGAATATAAAACAATCTACAACTTAAATATAGAAACAGCACAGCAATGCCAAGTATAACCCAGCGCATCCGCTTTCTATGCGATGTAGAACGTTTTTTATTCATGTCGCCCCCACCTTATATAACTATTAATCGGTATCCACTATCTGGTCTGACGAAGGGTAAGACATACCTTCATCCTCCGCCGCCTGTCTGGCAAGGCTGGGATCTATCGATCCTTCAAGCTGCGCTTTCAGCGACTCGTTGGTCTTTTTAATCGACGTCAGCTCTGCCTGCATATCCTCCAGCATTACGTAGCGCTCAGATACCATAGCGTTCCCCACCATGACAGCCAGTGCAAGCACTGTTAAAAAAGCCACCGATGATAGCACGAACGTCTTTAGCCCGCGTTTTGGATCCGGTTTCCTCTTTTCATGCGGCCTTGGAACCTCTGCGGGTCTTTCCTGCGGCCTTACCCGCGGGCGCGTGCGCGGCCTGATGGGTTCAGGCTGAGCCACGGATGAACGCGTATGGGTATACACCCTGGTTGCGGGCGCATACCTTGCCTCTTCTTTCTTTACCGCTATTGCCATGATATTCACTCCTTAGCCCGATAATTCTATTTGTGCCGTTATAGCTTCCTTATTGCCCTGAGCTTAGCGCTGGCAGAGCGTGGGTTTTCCATGGTTTCATCCTGTTTCGGTATGATTGGTTTTTTTGTCAGTATTTTTGACGTCGGTCTCAACCCACAGGTGCATACCGGCGCCCGCCTGTCGCAGGTACACGGTGATTCCAATCTACGGAACGCCTGTTTCACTATTCTGTCCTCTAAAGAGTGAAACGTTATTACCGCAAGCACGCCTCCACTAGATAAAAGCGACTCAGCGGCTATCAATGCAGCGTCGAGTCCTTCAAGTTCACCGTTTACCTCTATCCTTATAGCCTGAAATGTCCTGCGCGCCGGGTGCTGCGGCTCCCTCTTCGCCTTAGCCGGCATGCTGGACGAAACTATGTGCGCCAGCTGCAAAGTTGTCCTGATGGGCTCTTTATCCCTGTGCTCGGCTATGCCGGCAGCTATCCTGCGCGCATACCGCTCCTCCCCATAGTCCCGGATTATCTGCTCAAGCTTTTGTTCGGGATAGGAGTTGACCACATCAATGGCCCTAAGGTGAGCGTTTTTGTCCATCCTCATGTCAAGCGGGGCTTCATGCTTATATGAAAACCCGCGATCAGCCGTATCCAGCTGATGCGATGAAACACCCAAATCCAAAAGTATTCCATCGGCCGAGTGAATATCAAGTCCGCTTAATATATGCTTGATATCAAAAAAATTTCCATAAATTCCCGAAAATTTATCACCATAAATCTTAAGCCTCTCGTTCGCCGCTTTGAGTGCGTCCGAGTCGCGGTCGATTCCAAGTAACCTTGATCCTGCAGGCAGTAGCTTCAATATTCCCTCGGAATGGCCTCCGCCTCCAAGCGTACCATCTACAAAGATTCCTCCTCGGGACGGGTTTAACAATTCAAGCGCTTCATTAAGCATTACCGGTTTGTGCCGGAATGTGGTCATAACCCACGCTCCTTTAGGCTGTCATAGAGCTTTTTACGGTCCATGGTGTCATATTCCAGCTCATTTTTGTTCCAAATATCCGTATCCCACACTTCAATTCGATCCCTTACGCCTACTAGTGTGACATTCGACGAAAGGCTCGCATAATCCCTGAGCTTTTGCGGTATCAACGCCCTGCCCTGCTTGTCCGGTTCGCAGTTAGTTGTTCCGGAATAAACCATACGCCTTAACAGGGCTGCCTCCATATCGGTAAGGGGGAACTCTTCAAGCCTGCTGTAGCGCTCTTCAAAAGCCTTTTCGGACATTATCTCCAAGCAGTTGCCGCTGCTGTTTTCTGTTATCCCGCGCGTAACCACTATGGAATTTGTCAGCTCGGCTCTCCATTTAGCTGGTATAAAAACCCTGCCCTTGGCATCCAGCGCGTGTTCAAATGTGCCTACAAACATGCTATTCCCTCCTCTCCAATATGATTATAAAAGTGGGATGCCCCCACCATCATGCGATTATTATAAAACATGTTCCACCACTTTGCAACACCTGCACACCACTTTAATAAAATTCGAATAATTTTTTACTGTAACTTTACACCTCAATAGCTGCCAGTAAATGCATTTTAGATTGCAGTATTATTGAAGTCATAGTATAATGAATATTATTTTGATATTGTGAGGGATGCACTTGGATTTATTTGAACCTTGTATGAAATACAACGAACCTCAGGAGGTAATGAAGACTGGGTTATATCCTTATTTTCACGCACTCGAAACCGCTCAGGATACCGAGGTTATGATGGAGGGCCGGCGCACCATAATGCTGGGGTCAAACAATTATTTGGGATTGACAAACGACCCGCGCACTATTAAGGCTGCACATGAGGCGCTGGACCGTTATGGAACGGGCTGTTCTGGCTCCCGTTTTTTAAATGGAACGCTTAAGCTTCATCTGGAACTGGAGGAGGAGCTTGCGGAATTCTTTCATAAAGATGGTGTGATAACCTTTTCAACGGGTTTCCAATCAAACCTAGGTATAATATCCGCCATTGCAACCCGACAGACTACGATCCTTAATGATAGCGAAAACCATGCCAGCATTTTGGACGCATGCCGATTGAGCTTTGCAAAAAATGTATATAAATATGAGCATAATAATATGGAATCGCTTGAGGATAAGATATCTAGGCTGCCTATTGATTCGCCAAAGCTTATAATAACGGACGGAGTATTTTCAATGTCTGGGGACATCGCCAATCTTCCCGAGATAGTCCGCATAAAAAAGAAATACAATGCGCGGCTGATGGTTGACGACGCACACGGCGTAGGTATGATCGGCAACGGCGGCAGGGGTACTGCGTCCCACTTTGAACTTGAGGATGAAGTCGATATAATTATGACTACATTCTCCAAGTCGTTTGCGTCCCTTGGGGGATGCGTCGCGGCACGCGAAGACGTGATCAACTATATAAAGCATAACTCAAGGCCGTTCATATTCAGCGCCTCGATTCCGCCCGCAAATGCGGCTTCGGCACTATGCGCGCTCCGCATACTTAAGGAGAACCCTGAACGCGTTGATGATTTAATGAACATAGCTGAATATATGAGACGCAAGCTTCGTGAAATCGACCTGCCAATAATTGAGGGCAGGACAGCCATAATTCCCATAATTACATATGACTTAAAGCGTACTCTGACCATTGCAAAGCGTCTGCTTGAGGAAGGCGTCTATGTAAATCCCGTGCTCCCTCCCGCGGTTTTGTCCGATATGTGTCTTTTGCGAACAAGCTATACGGCAACCCATACCAAGGAGCAGATGGATCATGCAGCAGCGATATTTGCGAGAGTATTCAAAGAGATAGGTCGATGAACGAACGGCATAGGTTGATAAACTGCGCTTTTGATGTTATAATTACGCGTATTTTAGTAGTATCTATTAACTTTTGAGGTGTATATATGTCTGGTTATCTTTTTACTTCCGAATCCGTTACCGACGGACATCCCGATAAGGTGTGCGACGCTATTGCAGACACCGTTCTTGACAAGCTATTGGAACAGGATCCAATGTCAAGGGTGGCCTGCGAATGTGCCGCTACAACGGGCATGGTAATTGTAATGGGCGAAGTCACCACTGAATGCTACATTGATATTCCCCGAATTGTGCGCGATGTCGTCAATGGAATTGGCTACAACAAACCTGAGTATGGCTTCGACGGACATACCCTAGCTGTTATCTCGGCCATAAACGGGCAGTCCCCGGACATAGATATGGGCGTCAGCAGTTCATTTGAATCAAAGCATGGAGCTTCTGAGCTTGAGTTTGCAACGGGCGCGGGCGATCAGGGTATGATGTTTGGTTTTGCATGCGATGAAACGCCCCAGCTGATGCCTATACCGATTTTTCTTGCGCACCGACTTACTCAAGCGTTAAGCAATGCCCGCAGATCCGGCGAAATCCCCTATCTGCGTCCCGATGGAAAATCACAGGTAACCGTTGAATACGACGGCTCTGGCATGCCTATTCGTGTTGACACTGTCGTCATATCGGCCCAGCATGAGCCAGACGTGAGCCTTGATACAATCCGTAAGGATATAACAGATAAGATAATAAAAAGTGTGATTCCATCCGGCCTCTTTGATAGCGGCACACGGGTATTTGTCAATCCAACCGGACGCTTTGTAATTGGCGGGCCCCAGGGCGACTCCGGGCTTACAGGACGAAAGATAATAGTTGACACCTATGGAGGCTATGCCCGTCACGGCGGAGGTTCATTCTCTGGCAAAGATGCAACTAAGGTTGACAGAAGCGCCTCGTATGCCGCAAGGTACGCTGCAAAAAATGTGGTGGCCGCGGGTCTTGCCAAGCGGTGCGAAATCCAATTAGCATACGCCATTGGAGTAGCGCATCCGGTATCAATAATGCTTGATACACAGGGAACGGGTATAATACCTGACGCGGATATTGCTGAAATGGTTAAAAACCATTTTGACTTCAGGCCTGAAGCAATAATATCAAGATTCGGTTTACGCAAGCCTATCTTCCGAAGAACCGCCGCCTTCGGCCACTTCGGACGGGTTGACGTCGAGTTCCCTTGGGAAGCTACCGATATGGCTGATAGCCTAAGGATCTAATTTTAATATAAGCATAAGGAACAACGGCCCTTTTTGGGGCCTTTTGTTATGCTAACCCAAAGTTTTTTTCTTCGTATTCGATATTTGTTTCCTTTGAAAACGATCCAGGTTTTCAGAATCATGAAAATAACGGCTGATATGCAAATATTCAAAATATTTATTGTACGCTCATGGTTTAATCCTCAAAGTGCTCAAAGCGCATATAATCGAGCTAACTAAGCTTGAATCGTTTACCCTCGACTGTGTTTTCTATAATAAAAAACGATGCCATTCCATTAAATATGGTACGTCACCGTTTTTAAAAAGGGGTTCCCGTTATCGGGAACCCCAGCTTTGGCTTCTTAGCCGTTGAATGACTCAGCGCCAACGATCAAACGCATGAGATACAGTGCGTCTGCTATTGTGATATCGCCATCCTGATCTACATCGCCAAGGAGCTCCTGGATTTCGCTGAGCGATTCCAGACCAGCTACATTGCGCATGATCAGCAGTGCGTCACTTACGTTGAGTACTTCATCGGTGTAGATATCGCCCAGCAGACCATACTCTGCGGTCACTTCGAGATCCGAATAGACAGCTGAGAAGTCAACATCCCATCCAAGGAATATGAGCTGGGTGATTTCATGAGCCTGAGGCAGAGCCTCGGGAGCGATCGCCGCTTCTCCGACATTCACAGTCTGAGATTCGGATACCCACTCGCCGTCAACCATGTAGTTGAAGGTTACAGTGTATCCAAGAACGATCTCAATAGCACCGTCGATGGCTTCAATGTCTTCACCAGCTACGGATACTGTGGTTTCATCAACGATGCTTGCGCCATCGTTAACTGTCAGGTCAAGGGCATATGTGCCTTCCGCGTCGGCGGCAACTGCGAACTCAAGCGTCATGCACTCGCCTTCGTAGTTTGCATTCGGGTTAACAACGGCTATCTGGAGGATACCAGGAGTCCAATCGTTAACGACGATGAGCGCACCGTCAACAGGGTTTGTATTTGTAATATAGGTAAGGGCGTCGGCATCGTATTCGATGGTGAATGAACCGGATGAAAGGTTATCCATGCTTACAGGAACGAATACTCTGTCACCCTGGTTGGCTTCAACGGTGCCAACTTCGATTGTGTAATCAGCCGGAGGCGGAGGCGGTACTTCGCCAGGAACTGAGAACATACCAAGGAGTTCTCCTACGTCTCCACCGATCGGCGTGGAGCCAATCTGCGTGCCCGCGCCTGTTTCAAGGTTTACAGCTACTAGAGCGCTGGTCTGTACGAACATTCCATCGCTGTAGAACTGCGCCCACAGCATCTGATCATTGTTATGATCATATGTCATGGTCTGTACGTAGTTGATCGGGAAACCTGTCGGCCCTATCGCTTCGCACTCAGCCGTT
>DBFNRV010000037.1:0-12736 GCA_048421225.1 Christensenellales bacterium
ACTGCTATGTTTGTCCGGAGGGTTATCTATTGCGTCGCCGAACAACCAACCGGCAAGGCTACAGGGAATACTACAGCAGCGCTGAGGATTGTGAGAACTGTCCAAGGCGAAAAGAGTGTTTCGGAGCCAGTACAAAGCGGAGGGAGGCGACAAGGCATGTATGGCAAGGAGAATTGGAACAGGCGGATAAATTCACCAAGACGCCCGCGGGCAAGCGACTGTATGCGTGGCAGAAGCAAACGATCGAGCGTTCCTTTGCGGACGCCAAACAGCTGCATGCCTTCCGATATGCCCGCATGCTGGGGATTGCCAACATGCGGGAGCAAGCCTTCCTCACCGCCGCAATCCAGAACATGAAGAAGATGGCCTCCCTGCTGTGGAGTCCGCTTCGTTTCCTTCCGCTTAGCTTTCACCTTGCGCGCCCAAGCCCAAGCTTCGGCGGTATCATGGGCTTTGTCGACGGCCTGTGAAAGCATTTGCTTTCTTTTTGTTGTCGCCCTCATATTGAACTTGACAAATCAAACTAAATATGACATAATGACCATATAGTGACGTGTCAATATTTTCGTAAGGAGGAAGTGAATATGGCTCAAAAAACGATACTTGGTAACGAAGACCTCGGAAGAAAAATTAGAATCAGACGCAATGAACTTGGTCTCACGATTGAAGAAGCGGCCTTGCGAGCCGGTGTGGGCACGAAAACATGGTGCCGATATGAGTCGGGAGGCTCCATCCGCAAGGACAAATGCAAGGGTATTTGTAAAGCTTTAAACTGGCGTAATTTCCCTGGCGATACAAGCGAAGAAAAAAAGAAAAACTTAGTGGAAGAATATAGGGATCATGAAGCTTGGTCTCAGTTCTTGGCTGATAACTATGGGGCCAGGGCGGCCGTATCTTTTACTGTAGGCAGCGATATGCTGCTCGACTATATTGAACAGGATATGTCTGATCTTGCCTCTATGCCTCTCGGCTCACATATTGGTCAATTGAGTACGTCCTTTATAAAAGAGGAGCTCCCTGCTCAGTTTTTGATGCGGTATAACTATGATCTCCTTTATCAAATAAAATGCACGCTAAACCAATTACGCATGAGGGCCAAAACCGGGATGCCCATGACGGCTCATTCGGTGATGGAGGAACTCATAATCTATTTATGCAGCGAGGAAGCAAAAGCGTTTATTGAACTCAGCGACGGTGCTTATGAGTTTGATGATGACAGAGAATTTGATTACTATGAAGACTGGGTCTTTAATCTGTTCGATGATATGGATATTATTACTTTTCTGTATTCTAATCGGAACCTGGAAGAAGAACACCCATACCATTTTGTGCACTGGACTGACCAACAGTTTTACACAGATTGATTCTGTGGTCAGAAGCAAATGGAACCATAGAAATACAAAATGAGAATGGAGGAAGCTTATGTTTGAACAGATGAAGTGGAAAGATGTCTATGAACTCTGGAAGATGTGCCGTTATCATTTTTCCAAGGCGCTTACCGACCCTGTATTCGCCGAAGTGGTATTTGTAGAATACGAGCAAGATGGTTACATCTATGGGTACGATTGGCTTAAAACTGTAGAGGCTCAGGAAAGAAAACAACTGATTAAAAAGAATCCCATAGAATTTATGTATTTCACGAAGCCTACCAATAAGGGAACGATCCAAACTGCCGAAATGCTGATTGAAGCTCGAAACGAAGAGGAACTTGCCGCCATCTGGATAGCTGCCACAGCCAAAGAATTGTCTGAATACTGGATTAGAAATGGTGTCGGACATTATGCAAGTATACTTCATATGGCTGCACGCGAATTTTTAAGAACTCAGTATGTTTTGTGGCACCACGCAATGAAAAGGCTGGTGCCGGAGATCATGGTTCCTTTGTCTGTTCTAGAGAATATTGTCTGTAAAGATGCAGAACCAGTTATGGGACTTATTCAAATGAATACCGTATTGCTGAAAAGCACTTGGAGTATTTTGAGATATTCCTCTTTGAAAGACAGAGAATTGCTAAAATCTCGCTGTCGTATGAGCCCAGAATGATTCAAAACAATTGCAAAAGGCGGCGATATGGTATTTTAGCAGGTCTACCAGATGCTATCTGTTAAATGGAAGAAGACCATGATGGCTCCATAAAACTTTTCGTAGAAGAATTTGCGGTCAATGCGACCAGAGATCGTGATGCAGCCTGTTTTTTCAATTCTTCGTTCATCTTTCTGATGAGCTTGTAGGCATACTGGACGGAAACACCCAGTTCTGCCGCAACCTCATCGACACGCATAAAAATCTGTCCTGCTATAGGCAATTACCTCCTTTCCTTGCCGTAATAATTGCCGTTCTCCCACTCAGACTCTGACAGGCAACCCCTTCCGGCGCTGTGTCGTTTTCTTTTCCCCTTGGCAGGCTCATATCCTCGCCTACTTCCCTGGAGAAAGTATCTGTTGGACGATCATTCAGTTTTCGCTAAGCAAATATGCTTCATGTTATCATCATACTAAGCATTTATGCTTATATAAAGAGGCTTGCAGAAAGAATATTAAGCAAATATGCTTTAATTTATATTGACAATCCTAAACATATATGCTACACTGACTGCGTTGGAATACATAGAACAGGAGTTGGCTATTATGGCGATTGGTGAAAGAATCCACTTTTTCCGCAACCTGCGGGGCATGACACAGAAATATCTCGGTACACAGTTGGGCTTTCCCGAAAAATCTGCCGATGTTCGTTTGGCTCAGTATGAAACAGGGACACGCACCCCCAAGGCGGATATAACGCAGGCTCTGGCAAATGAGTTTGAAGTATCACCGTTGGCTCTGGCCGTGCCTGACATCGACTCCTATCAAGGCCTTATGCACACGCTGTTCACGCTGGAGGATAGATACGGCTTGAAAGTCGTTGAGTGCGACGGGGAAGTGCATCTGCGTGTGGATGTATTCAAGGGCAAGGATGCTGCTGAACTGAGCGATTCCATGATTGCCTGGCGGGAACAGGCTGCGAAGCTGGAAGCTGGGGAGATCACCAAAGAGGAATATGACCGTTGGCGTTATCGCTACCCTGAATTTGACACAACCCGCCATTGGGTAAAAATCCCCGACCAGCGTTTTATGGAATGGCTGATCTCTGATCTGGACAAGGATAAAGAATAAAAAACGCAAAAAAGGTCTTACCGACTCAGAAAATCGGTAAGACCTTTTCGTTTATAGATAAGTTATGTGTTGCACCTGCAACCCAACCGTGACCTGTCTGATAATCCAGCAAGTACGATTTTGGCAAGTGCTATCAAATGGGGAAGAAAACCTCTCCAAATCGCCACTTTTTCGGCTCAAAGGCCGTAAAAAACAGGGATAGGATAAAATTTTTTCACTCCCACTCGATAGTTCCAGGAGGTTTACTGGTTATATCGTAGACTACTCTATTTACGTGCGGGACTTCGGCGATTATGCAGTCGCTGACCCGCTTAAGCACAGGATAAGGTATATCAGCCCAGTCTACCGTCATAGCGTCCGTAGAGGTTACGGCGCGTACGCCTATCGCATAGTCATATGTGCGCAAATCGCCCATAACGCCAACGCTTCGTATTCCGGTAAACACTGTAAAGTATTGCCACAGCGCCCGATCAAGGCCCGCGTTTTTAATCTCACGCCTAAGTATATAGTCGCTTTGTCGCAGAATTTCGAGTTTCTCTCTAGTCGCCTCGCCCATCACGCGTATAGCAAGCCCAGGGCCTGGGAACGGCTGCCGCCAAACCAGCTTTTCAGGAATACCCAAGCTTTCACCAAGCTCCCTTACCTCATCTTTGAACAGAGACCGGAGAGGTTCAATTATTCCCTTAAAGCTTATATCCCTTGGCAGACCGCCCACATTATGATGGCTCTTTATCACCGCGGAGCCTCCGCTACCGCTCTCAATAACATCGGGATATATCGTACCCTGTAAGAGAAAGTCGACATCCCCCAACTTTTTTGCTTCCTCCTCAAATACGCGTATAAATTCGGCGCCTATGATTTTGCGTTTTTCTTCTGGCTCCACAACCCCCTTCAGCTTATTTAAAAACCGATCGCCAGCATCTACCGCCACTATATTGAGTCCCAGCGAATCACGGTAAAAATCCATTACCTCGCACGCCTCGTTTTGGCGCAGCAAGCCATGATCGACGAATATGCACGTTAACCTGTCGCCTATGGCCTTGTGCACCAAAACGGATGCAACGGACGAATCGACCCCGCCGCTGAGTCCGGCAATCACCCTGCCTCCGCCAACCTTTTCGCGAATTTCATCGATCAGCGTTTGGGCAAGGTCCTGCGGGTTCCAATCGCAGCTCAGGCCGCATATACTCTTTAAAAAGTTTTTAAAAATATAAGCGCCCTGTATGGAATGCGCTACCTCGGCGTGAAACTGTATTCCATACAGCTTCCTCGCATCATCAGCGATCGCAGCATATTTGCAGCTTTTGGTTTCAGCTATTACATTGAATCCATCGGGAATTTTAGATATGGAGTCGTTATGGCTCATCCACACGGTTCCATTAGTGATTCCTTCAAATAATGGATGCTTAGAGAAGCAAACGTTGGTATTACCATACTCTCTGACGGCGGCCTCTTCAACCTCGCCGCCAAAATGCTTGGCCATGTACTGCATTCCATAGCATATCCCAAGGACAGGCACGCCAAGGTTAAATATTTCATCCGAACACTTCCGCGAGCCGTCTACGTGCGCGCTGTCAGGGCCTCCGGAGAGTATTATTCCGCTCAGATATTCCCCCCTTATCCTTTCAATGGGGGCGTCGTTGGGCAATAATTCACTGAAAACCCCCGCTTCGCGCACCCTGCGCGCTATCAGCTGGTTATATTGGGCTCCAAAGTCAAGTACGACAATTCTTTCCTTCATGAATTCCTCCTTGTGTCATTTAGGTTATTATATTGATATCTTTCCCTTACGTTCGCAGTTTCTAAAGCCGCGCGTTGGCCATGAAATACACATCGTATGATACTCAATACTTTTAAGCTGATACATACAAATGGTTGATTTCTAATGCCTATGGCGCCAAGCATAATCGGCGGCGTGCGGATTTATCCACCAGCATATTATAAAACAACATAGAGCTGATGGAAAGCTCTATAAATAATGTTTGACCGCCGATATATACATTATAAAAATTATGCATTAATTTACGGCGATCATCAAGCCCGACTACTAAATATATTATTGCCTTTAATGAAAGTTAAAAACAGTTCAAACGTCTGGTTTAACTCCATTGCAAAATTAAAAAAACAGGATTAAAATAGGCGGGGGGTGGTTTAAATGGATTTGCTAAAAAAACTGGAGAACGCTAATATATTCGCAATATTGCGAGCGGTGCCGAATGAAAATTTGATAGAAGTTGCAAACGCGCTGGTCGGTGGAGGAATCAGTGCCATTGAGGTTACTTTTGACCAGAGGGGCGAGGGCTTTGAAACGACGCGGGCGATAGAGCTGCTTGCGGACAACTTTGGAGACAGGATTGTTGTAGGCGCCGGAACGGTGATGACAAAGCGCCAGGCAAAGCTCGCGCATGACGCTGGAGCTAAGTTTGCTGTCTCACCAAACACGGATGCGAATGTGATCGCATATACCAAGGAATTGGGCCTGTTCAGCATGCCTGGGGCGCTTACGCCGACAGAGGTAGCGCATGCGTATGGATGCGGCGCCGATATGGTTAAGCTTTTTCCCGCGGGGACTATGGGACCCAAGTACTTTGAAGCGCTGAGAGGGCCGATGCCTCATATCCCGCTGGCAGCGGTAGGAGGAATTACACCGGAAAATATAGCGATGTTTAAAACGTGTGGCGCGTCGGCTTTTGGAATAAGCTCAGGGCTATGCAATTCAGCGTTGATACAACAGCGCCGTTATAATGATATTATGATAAATTGCATTAATTTTTTTAACGCCCTTAATAATACGCATTAGGATAATCTTGGTTAGGGATTGTTTAGTTAGCAACCTTTGCCCCAAACGGCATAAGGGCTAGTTTCGCTAGTTTGAAAAACTGCAATCCGAACGGAACCCCTACTATGGTCACACAAAAGATTACGCCCAGAGCAAGCGATTCGATTGCCAGCGCAATGCCGCCAAAGATCAGCCATAGTATGTTTAATAGAACGGATACTACGCCTCCTCCATACTGTATGTCCTTGCCGAATGGGAAAAACGCTATTTTGGCAAACTTAAAGCATTGAACGCCAACCGGGATTCCAACTATGGTAATACACCACGCCAGCCCTATTGCCGCCCAGCTCAGGCCTAATACAAGCCCGCCAAAAACAAACCATATGAGATTGCCGATAAAACGCATATTATGCCCTCCACTATGATTTTATTATAGCATACGTGGAGCGTATTTTTATACTCGCGATGTAATATAACAGCCGAATTGACGCGTTTTACTTTATCAAGCTATCAATATTGACCACGTCTATCCCAGTATAGTAATGTTTAAGAATCTCAATATGATCCGAACCGTTTTTAGCCATGGCGTTTGCGCCGTGCTGGCTCATGCCTACGCCATGGCCAAACCCTTTTGTCTTTATTACCACATTGTCATCTGTAAAGCTTAATGCGAAATTAGCGCTGTACAAGGAAAATATCGAGCGCATTTCCTTACCGGATATTTTTACGTTACCAAGGCGAACGGACTCAACCCTTCCGCTTTCGTATCGGCTCAGCACCTCAATCTGAGACTTGAGCTTGCCCGCTTTTAGTCCGGCTTTTGGATAAGCCGAATTTACCTTTTTAGCAAATTTGCTGTTTGAGAACTCGACAGTAGCTGTAAACCTGGAAGCATTATCTTCGCCGGGGCTTTCTACCCCGACAAGATAGGGCTTCGCCTGGGAAAATACATTTTGCGAATCCTCGGTAGCGCCTCCCGACGTCGAATGGTAAAGCGCTTCTATAGGCCGCCCTTCATAAATGGCGACTTCTCCCGCGCAGCCCATTACAGCTTCCTTTATCTTCTGAAAATATTTATTGTAGTTGTTTCCCCAGTTGGCACGCATATTAGAGTCGGAAGTCCAGGCCTGGCAGCAGTTGCTGTCAGTACATACCTCTGCTTCCGAGCTGCAGGGAGCGCCGTCGAATACGCCCATCCGCCGTGCGGCAAAGGTGCGCGCCGCTACAGCCTGAGCCTTTAGCGCCTCCGGCTCAAAGGACGCGGGCATTTCCGCCGCAACAACACCGATGATGTACTCCTCAAGTTCCATCTCTTCGGCCTTGCCGCTTTGATGCTTGTACACCTTGATATAGCGTGGCTTGCTTACTGAGTCGCCCTTGTTTAAAATTAAACCGGGCTCGTCGCTGTCCTCGCCATCGGCGTCCGAAGCATAGAAACATCCTCGTGCAAATAAAACCACAACGCTTATGATTACGACTATTAAAATAAGCCGTCTGATGTCCAGTCTCCATTTCATACAACATTATTATGTCTGACTTTAAATGTAAATGAATTGAATTTGATAAAATGGTGCTGTATAATAAAAGGGAATGAAAGCCCGCTTACCTAACGTATTGGAGGAAAACCCATGAACGAAGGCAAAGCTTGCCAAATTAACGGAGGCGACAAGACCGCTTTAAGAGATTATCTCGCCGCCAATGCAAAGGCGGTTTTTAACCATGCCTACTCAATACTGGGAGACCGTGAGAAGGCCATGGAGGTGGTGCAGTCGGTGTTTAAGGAGGTTAAAACACGGGCGGAACAAAGCGCGTGCCCTGAGAACATGGACGAATGGGTTGTTTATCTGACCCAGGAAGAATCCAGGCGCGTGTTTGAAAAGATAAACGAAGCCGAGGATTCAGCGGTGCGTGAGGATGCGTCCGATGTTGTGAAGGACAGGAAAGGATTTGAAGGCGACGTTAAAGAAAAGGCAGAGGGCACGAATGAGGTAAAGGCGGAACCCGACGTTCAAGAGACGGAGTTAGAGGCCGATGGCGAAAAGAAACACAGCCGCCTGCGGGGATTTATGGATACCGCTGTAATAGTTATACTGGCGGCGCTTACACTTGCCGCTGTATGGGTATTGCTCGTCATGCTGATGGAACGTGGAATACTGCCGGATTGGGATATGGGGTTTGCGGATTGGTTTAATGAAAATATTTTCAATCTGTTTTAGCGGCTATAGCCTAATCGTGTTTTGAAGGGAGAATGAAAGATGGAAGCAATTCTTGCATACTTATCTGGTTGGAGCGTGGCGGCTGTAATATGTCTCGTAGTCGGGCTGGCCCTGCTGATAGCTGAGATGTTTATACCTGGCTTTGGACTGTTTGGCGCTCTTGGAATCATTACATTGATAGCGTCTATTGTATTGAGCGCAAGTACGTTTACCCATGCGCTGATTACCCTTTTGATCATCATTATATTGGTGGGGCTTGCCGCGGTAATTGTATTCAGGTCAATAGGAAGGGGCAATTTGGCACGTTCGCCGATTGTTTTGAGGAATAACATTGATTACGAGTCCAATGACCTTGGGGATAAGAACATGCAGGAGCTCGTTGGGCGCAAGGGAGTCTGTCTTACGCCGCTTCGCCCTTCGGGAAATGCTGACTTTGGAGGAAGGCGGCTTGATGTGGTGACGTCTGGCGAGTTTATTGCCAAAGGATCATATATAAGGATTGAAAACATTGAAAATCTTAGAATTTTAGTAAGGGAAATATCTGAAGGCGAGTATAATAAAAAGGAAGAGGATCAAAACCACGAGAATGAGACGGACGATGGAAACGGGGCGGGGAAGGAACAGGCCTGATGAAACGGTGTAAGCAGTGCGGCACGTTTTATTCCAAAGCTAACGCGGTTTGTCCCAAGTGCGGTATCGAGTTCCCTGCTGCTGACGGTAGCAATGAATTTGACAATAAAGAAATTAACACCGAAGAACTGAGGAAACAGAAAATTAAGTCATGGATAACTCTGGCCGTCGGTGTTCCTGCACTAATAGGTTTTATATACTTAGTATACTTTTTAATTCGATCGTTCATTTAAATTTTGCTGGTAAACAGTGATATGTACCGGAGTTATCCGGATGCATTATATAGACCTTAATAACGAGAGGAGAAAAACACACGATGAACATTCTTTCGCACTTATTGACGGCGGCGATAGACCCTGTTTCTCTAATTATCATTATTGTTGCGGTGCTGCTATTTTTAGTCATATTCTTGTCCTTCGTTCCGATTGGACTGTGGATATCAGCGGCTGCATCTGGCGTAAACGTAGGGATATTCCAGCTTATTGGAATGCGTATTAGGAAGGTTGTCCCCAAGCGTATAGTAGACCCGATGATTAAGGCGACAAAAGCCGGACTAAAGCTTTCCATAAACAATCTCGAGGCCCACTATCTTGCCGGAGGCAACGTCGACCGTGTTGTAAATGCGCTGATAGCGGCTCAAAGAGCGGGAATACCGCTGGATTTTGAGCGTTGCTGCGCAATAGACCTTGCGGGCCGCGACGTGCTAAACGCAGTGCAGATGAGCGTAAACCCAAAGGTTATAGAAACGCCCATCATAGCTGCAATATCTAAGGACGGCATTGAGCTTCGCGCAAAGGCGAAGGTTACAGTACGCGCAAACATTGACAGGCTCGTTGGCGGCGCTGGCGAGGAAACGATAATTGCCCGTGTAGGCGAGGGTATAGTAACCACCGTAGGTTCATCGTTAAGCCATAAGGACGTTCTTGAAAATCCGGACAGCATATCAAGAACCGTGTTGGGCAAAGGCCTGGATTCGGGAACCGCGTTTGAAATACTTTCGATTGATATTGCGGACGTTGACGTTGGAAGAAACGTGGGGGCGCAGCTGCAGATAGACCAGGCCGAGGCCGATAAGCGCATAGCGCAGGCTAAGGCCGAGGAACGCCGCGCAATGGCCGTGGCCCAGGAGCAGGAGAATAAGGCCGAGGTACAGGGCATGCACGCCAAGGTCATCGAGGCCGAGGCTGAGGTGCCAAAGGCTATCGCAGAGGCGTTCAGGGGTGGTAAACTTGGCGTAATGGACTATTACAACATGAGAAATGTTATGGCTGATACGCAGATGCGCGAGTCTATTGGAACGACGGCCAAGCCGGGAAATAAAGAATGATAGTTAGTTATGGATCGTCCGGGCCCTTATGGGAGTTTGCCATGGGGCTCGGCGCTCCTAACCCCATTAAGGGCGGAAAGGAGGCGTTTCGATGCCGTTTTTGATCATAATAATTATAATAGTATTTGTTTTGTCCTCAGTATCGAATTCAGAGAAAAAGAAGCAGGCGGCGCTTGAAAAGCGCGAGGCGGAGCGCCGAAGGAAAGCCATGCTTGAGATGGATGCTGAAAAACGCGAGAAGCGTGAAATTCAGCATGGCGTTCCAACTCCAAATGTCGCGCCGTCGTTAAAGCCCAGGGTGTCGCAGAGCAGCGGCGGATCCACGATCCGCAATACAAAGCCGGATCCGGTTTATGATAAGAAGCCCGAAGGTGCGCCCAATACCATCCACGGAACCATGAAGAAAGCGCCCGACAATAGATCAAGACATGTTGTAGAACCCTCCACCCGGTCGGGGCACGCACATATGGAAACCAGCATGACGGGGATAGAGGATTGCGATGAAGCCAGGGCTTCAGAGAACAATGTGATAGTCATTGGACAAATAGGTACGGAATTGCCACATTTTGATAGTAAAGCGGCTATCGTTTATGGTATAATCTGTTCTGAAATCCTGGCTAAGCCAAAGGCGTTGCGCAGGTAAAACTAAACTAAGGGCAAGAGGTCAGCGCCGCTTAAGCGGCGCTGACCCCGGATGACTATCTATGAAAAAAGCGTTTTACATCATTTCCAGCATACTGCTAGCAATCCTGAGCGCCATTTTTATAATATGGCTTCTTGATCAAAATAAAATATCCGTACCATCGGCGGTTATGGCCGCGATTTCGGTATTTGCTTTTGGGGCGTTATTGGTCCTTTTTGTATACATGCTTTTAAAGGACTGGTTTAGCGGCGATGCTGAGTCCCAGATAGTGGATATGGGAAGGCAAGGGCGTTTTTGGTCGCGCCACCCATGGGGAAAGATAATAATATGGATGGTTGCAAGCCGGATCCTTATATTTGTACTTGCATATATGGTGGACCTGATTGTAAAGGGGTATAACGGCGGGATTTTTGAGCGGATGCAGACGCTTTGGCTTAGAAGCGATTCTCCAAGCTATTTAGGAATAGCAAAGAATTGGTATGTAACCCAAGGAGATCCGCGGTTTCATATTGTGTTTTTCCCATTCTATCCGATGGTGATGAAAGTATTTCAGCTAATTGTCGGCGATTATTTTGCGGCGGCGATGCTTACTTCCTTTACATGCTCAATAGGAGCGGCGATTGTATTGTATGAACTTGCGGCGCTAGATATGAGCAGGCGAGACGCACTGCGGGTAGTGCGCTATATGTTTATATTGCCAGCCGCGTTCTTCTTTACATCTCCGATGACCGAGAGCCTGTTCCTGCTTTTGACCGTAAGCTGCATGCTGCTGATTCGAAAAAAGAAGTACCTTTGGGCCGGATTAATAGGCGCGTTAGCTGCGTTTACGCGCTCAATCGGCATTATGATGATAGTGCCAATGGGAATAGAAGCCATTCGTGATGTTATACGCATGTATAGAGAGGATTCGGGGAAAAAGCTTAAATCCATTGCTACCCGCCTTGGGGGTTTGTTGATAATCCCGCTTGGTTTGGGGGCATATGTGCTTATTAACTATTTGGTAACGGGAAATCCCCTGCAGTTTATGGAATATCAATGGGATCATTGGCAACAGAGGATGGGATTGTTTTTCAATACGGTATCATATGAAACCTCTTATTTCCTTAGAGGCCTTAATGACATGGACTTTCAAACTGCATGGGGCTTATGGTTCCCAGGCCTTGTTTACATCTTCGGAACCCTCGCGTTAATGATAGCGGCGGCGCGCAGGATGCGGTCGTCGTACACAGGGTATTTCATCGCGTACTTTATTATGGCGGTAGGGCCGACATGGCTTTTGAGCGCACCACGGTATTTGACCGCGGCGTTCCCCGTGGCTATTGCGCTCGCAGCGCTTACCGGCGGCAAGAAAAGATACGATATAATAGCGACTATTGTGTGCATAATAGGGTTTATATTATTTATGTCCGCAAACGTTCTTGGATGGCCGGTATATTAGATGTATTAAAGGGTGATTTAAATGAAAAATGTTTTGATCGTAGTCGATATGCAAAAAGATTTTATTGATGGCGCTTTAGGCTCCCCAGAGGCGTTATCAATCGTGCCAAAGGTGCTGGACAAATTGAAGACGGCCAAGAGAAATAACGATATAATTGTTTTGACTATGGACACACATAGCGGCGATTATTTGACTACGCCCGAGGGGCGCAAGCTGCCTATTGAACATTGCATCAAGGGCACTGAAGGTCATGGCTTAAATAAGAATATTGATGATGAGCTTACACCTGACATGATGATTGTTGAAAAGGACTCATTTGCCTGTACGGAGCTGCCCGATTTGATCAAACCCTTTTTAGGCGGTAAAACGGCGATCGAGTTGTGCGGGCTGTGTACGGACATATGCGTGGTATCAAATGCTTTGCTTCTAAAGGCGTACTATCCGGAAATCCAAATTACAGTTGATCCGTCAGCGTGTGCGGGTTCAAGCAAGGAAGGGCACGAGGCTGCTTTGAAAACTATGAAAGCTTGCCATATTGATAGTATAAACTA
>DBFNRV010000038.1:0-18011 GCA_048421225.1 Christensenellales bacterium
CTATCATCAATTCGCTTATAGCAATATGTGTGCCATCGGATTTACAAGAAATGTTTACATTTAAGACCAAGTTCCATGTCTTGCTCTCCAGTTTTAGGCTCCGCTGCCGCCTCACGAACCCGTTCAAGATATAATCATAACTTAGTTCATTTGCTGGCGCCCAGCCTCTTTTATGCCGCAATTCCGCCCTTGTTTTGAACTTTTGTTCCCCTTTTTGGCCTGATATACTTATCACGCTGAGGAACTGCGCCAAACGGTCCGCCGCCATCCGTACCGATTGGATGGTTCCCAGCCGCAGGGCAGAGCAGGATAATTCTATTGAAGTTTAAGGCGGTACGCGCACGGCCACCGGCCATTGGCCCACGCGCACCGTCTTATTTTCGCTGCCAGAAATAATCCTGGCCGTCCGCCTAAACCGGGTATGCGCCTTTAATTAAGGCGCGGGAAAGGAGCGTATTTATGAATCTGATGAGCAGGATGTTCGGAGCGTCCAGGGAAGGGCGCTCCAAGGAGGAGCCGCGGGCCGATACGGCTTTTGCGGCGCTTAAGGATGCGGCCACGGCAATAGGAATGGATATACTCAGCCGGGCGGCCGAAGAGCTGGGAGTTCCGCCGGAGGAAGCGGCCGCGATCATAGGCGCGGACCAAGGAATCCCCTCAAGCATAGAGACGATAAGCGCACGCGCGGCCGAAGCGCTGGCCGACATGCAGAGTTCAGGAGAACTCAAGCTGCCTGTGGAGTCTTACTTGAAGGATCCAGCGTTTGCAAATATGCTCAAAGAGATGCCGTGCAGGGCGGCCATACGGCTGTATGACGCAACAAGCGCAACAAACGCCGCCGGCGAGCGGATGAACGGAGCGTTGGATGTAATAGAAAAGATCAAGGCCAGGCAGTCCCTTCCAAGCTCCATGCGGCCATCCGCGCCGGTTTCTGGGGAAAGGGATTACGCCGGCATGTCCGGCGCCCAGTTCAGGCGGCTGAAGGAGCTGTTCAGAAAATCCGCGGCGGATGGAAACCGCGTAAGGCTGTAACCATCAATATTTATTATATGAAGAAAGGGAGAGTCCATTATGACCAATACCACTCTAAATACAGCTTCAACTACAGGCCTCAACAAGAGCTTTTACGACAGGCAGCTCCTCGAAAGCGCCAAAACGCGCTTTATACACGCAAAGTTTGGCCAGAAACGGTCAATTCCGAGAAATAACGGAAAGCATGTGGAGTTTCGCCGCTGGAACCTGTTTAACCCCAACGTTGAGGCTAACGCCCTTGAAGAAGGGGTAACGCCCCAGGGCCAATCGCTGTCCCAGAGCAGCGTTGAAGCCGAGGTGAAACAATACGGCGCCTTTGTCGAGGTCAGCGACCTTTTGGATATGACGGGTTACGACCAAGTGATTGCTGATACTACGGAGCTTTTGGGCGAGCAGCTGGGAACGGTTGTAGAATGGGCGACCCGCGACGCCATATGCGCCGGCAATAACGTACAGTATGCCAACGGAAAGACCTCCAGGATACAGCTTGAAGCAGGCGACAAGCTCACCGTGGATGAGATAAGAAAGGCCGTGCGTACGCTTAAGCGCGCAAAGGCGCGCCCCTTCTGCGAAGACGGCAGGAAGCCGCACTTCATATGCATTTGCTCTCCGGAGGCGACCTACGATCTTCAGAGCGACCAGCTTTGGCAGGACGTTTCAAAATACAGCAACGCCGAACAGATATATTCCGGTGAGATAGGCAGGCTTTTCGGAGTGGTATTCGTGGAGAGCACCGAAGCCAAAGCGTTTAGGCAGAGCGTGAGGAACCAGGTTAAAAGCTCAACTACGTCTTCCAGCTCCTTTATTTTGAAAAACCCGCCGTCGGATATGGAAAAGGCGTATCTGTCCACGCCTTCGAACAAGATCAAGATAGGCTCGTCCGAATATACGCTCGCTTCGAGCAATCCGTTCAGTTCGGACACCAACACGGTGCGGCTCTCCACTAGCGCTACGCTTGCCGCCGATACCGCCGTATACAGCGAGGACGCGGGGGCGGTAAACACCTCCGACTATACGGCCTCGGATGTTCATGCGACGCTTTTGTTTGGCAAGGACGCGTATGGGATTATAGATGTCGAGGGACACGGCGCGCTTCAGACGATAATAAAGCCCCACGGTTCGGCCGGCACCGCGGACCCGCTTAACCAGCGTGCCACCGTAGGCGCCAAGGTTGCGGCATACACGGCCACGATTCTAAACGAGCTGTGGCTACTAAGAATTGAGCATGGGGCCAGTAACTGATAAAGCCGCGTGCGCTAAAGCTTTAGGGCAGGCGCTTTTAAAAGGGGACGGCCGGCTAGGGCTGTCCTAAGAATTTGGCCCTTTGGCCATCAGGAGGCAATAATGGCTTATAGTTATATTATTAAAAGGAAGAAAAGGCTACCATATTTATTGAATGCCGACAACGCTGCCGAGGATCATATTGCATTGGCCGCCAAAGCTGATAAAGGCGAAGACCGTTCCTATCGGGACGCCGGCATTCAGCAGAGCGGTCCAACGCCTAAGGGGCTGGAATATGCGGCCAATCAATATGGCCAAGGCGCCGCCTTCTCAACAGGCGCGCAAACGTCCTCTAACGGCACAAGCGCCCTGGAAAGCTACTACAGGGCGCTTTTAGATCTGTTTTCCGCGCCGGGCGTAACAGTGCCGACGCCATCCTATGACGAGCTTAGCGAAACCTTTGAGTCGATCATGCGCCCCGGCGTAAATACAGCCATTGAGAACCGCTATGAGGCGGGCGCGCGGAATATGGCCGAGCTAGAGGCGGACGCATATTCCCGGGGCATGGGAAGCTCATCGTTCGTATCATCCATGAACGCACGGGAACAAGACGACATTCAGTCGGATATCGCGGCTATCGAGACGCAATATGCCGCCGCCATCGCAGAGCAGCTATATAAGGCGATGAACACATACAATGAAATGAATCTGCAGGCCCAGATGTTTAACGCTCAAATGCGTCAAAACGCGCGGAATTCCGCAGCCGCCCATGCGCTTGACATGTATGGCGGTAGCAATTTTCAATCCGGAGGCGGCGGACGGCAAGGAGCCTCTGGGTTAGCCGGAGACTCCTATTCAGGGCTGAGCCTGCAGGACTGCGAAAGCTATATGGAATCGCTTTCCCAAAGCGAACGCAACTCCCTTTTTGCCGGCTCCACCCAATACTGGAGGTCCAGAAGAAACGAGATCATCAGTAGCCTGGGCGCCGAGGCGTACGAGCGCCTTAAGAACAGGTATAATAGAAGCGCCCCGCACGGCTCTACAGGCACGCGCGGCAGCGCATCCGGCGGGGGACATATGGCATGGCAGCTGAACTGACGCTTGAAAAGCGGTTTAACGTTAAGTTGGACATCAAGCGCTCGGCCTCAAACCGCGAATTCGAGGTTGTAGAGGGCGACACGGGCAATGTAATTGATATCGTACTGACCGACGACGGCAGTCCTGTCGACATGGCTGGTTACAGGGTTATGGCGGTGTTCTCAAAGTCCGACGGAACCTCGTGCCAGGACAGCGAAAACAATACGGTGTTGATTGAAGGGAACACGGCCACCATCCCCCTGTTCCCTTCTTCGTTTTCTCCAGGTATGGTCGAATGCGAGCTGCAGATATATTCCGGGACTAACGGAGATACCCTGGTAACCAGCGCTAAGTTCAACTTTAAATGCAGGCGCGGAATACTCAATCAGGATACCATCCAGTCCACCGGCGAGCTTCCAATACTGATGCGTCTTGTCGACGAGGTCGAGCGGCTGAGCGAGGGCGTAACCATGGCCGAGGGTGGGAGGGAAGCCGCCGAGGGCCTGAGAAAATCGGGCGAAACAGAGCGTATAAACAACGAAGCCGTTAGACAGTCGAACGAAGCCTCCCGCCTGGCGGCTGAAACGGTGCGCGAAAGCAATGAACAGCTACGCCAGATAAGCGTTGAGGAAGCGCTTTGCGCCATTGAAAGCGCGATTGGCGACGCTGCGCGGCGGATAGAGTTCACAACCTCCGGCAGCGTAATCCTCTGGCGTTACACCGGAGACGAAGAGTGGCAAACCCTTATAGACCTCTCCGAGCACATCCTATCCATCGGCGCCGTACAAAATGCGGGAGAAGCGCTCGACAGCGGGATCTACACCTGTGAAGGCGGTATCCTCGCGGTGGGCAGGACCGAGCGCGCGTCCGGCGGCGCCGGCGTGAGCGAATTGACCCAGTTTTTTGTTCCGCGTGGTCAGGACTCCCCCGCCTACCGTACCGGCGAGGCGCAGGGGCAGGGCGCCGTCTCATGGTCGGATTGGGGACGGCTTCTCGCACTCAATCTTCCCTCTTCCGCGGCGGATCAGGCTGAGCTGACCGGCTATTCAAAGGCGCAATGCGACGCGCGGTTTGCCGCGGCGGCGTTCAAGGAGGTTTCCGGAGGCTCCGTAGCTTCAATAGCTGACGCGCAGGCGGGAAGCTTGCTGCAAAGCCTTAAGCTGCAGGGATATTCCTATATACAGACGCAGGGGGGAAAGTACCAAGCGCCTGGCAACATAGGCGAGCTTATACCATCAACGCCCAGCAAGATAATCGTTTCCTCAAATGGCGCCGATCTTGAATATAGCCTGCCCGTTCCCGCAGCCTTAAATGGGCTTAGAGACGATATAAGGGATGAATACGACGTTTTGACGGGATTGCGCGTAAGGCGCACGGTAGCCGTTGCGCTCAGAGGTACTGAAACGGGCTGGATGTATGCCGGAGGCGCGTTTGTGTTGCCCATGAGCGGCTACAAGGGGGATTCGAACAAGCTCAGCCTGCTCTGCACCCATTACAGGCACATGTCCTGGACTGAGCTGAGCGCGCTTATTCAGTCTGGCTCCACAACCGCAGCCGCGTTTGACTCAAACAGCTATCTCAGGATAGCCGATTCCGTCAATTTCAGCGGGCAGGCCGATCTCGCCGCGTTTAAAAGCTATCTGGCCCAGCAGTACTCCATAGGAACTCCAGTTAAGATTCTGGTACAGATGAACAGCTCCGTGTCCACGCCCGGCGCAGGGATAAGCCCTGGGGCAATGCCGGATTCACCTTCCATCACTACTGATTCCGCCGCATATATCGCAGTACGCTATATGCGGGATATCGCAAAAGCACTGGCTGCTATTGAAATCGCGTTAGCAAACGGAGGGAAAACCCTTTTTTGCTAAAGTGCCGCTCGCATAGGAGCGGCCATGGGAAACAACAATCCCCCTTTTTTGGCGCTGGGGACGGGCTATGCCGTCCCCAGCGCCTTTCTCTATTTATTTTATTTGGAGGTATCAACATGTCGGTTATAGACAAATTTATTGATTATTTAAAGGCGCAGGTCGGCAGCGTCTATGTTTGGGGCGGCCAGGGCGAACCTGTAAGCGAGGAATTTATTAAAAAGCATGAAACCAGCGAGCGAAACGCCCAAAGGGCGCTGGCATTTTACCGCAAGCGCCTTGAGGAGGGAGCCTCAAACCTCGCGGCTTACGACTGCTCGGGGCTGATCATGAAATTCATGCTCGACGAGGGGCTTCTGCCCTACGATATGTCGAGCAGGGGCATTTACTCGGTATGCTCCAAAATAGACAGGCCAAGCCTGATTCGCGGCGATCTCGTGTTCAGGCACGATAGGGAGCGCATTTACCACGTCGGGGTATATATCGGCAATGGGAAGGTAATTGAGAGCAAGGGCAGGGACTACGGCGTGATCGAAACCGGCATTGACAGATGGGGTACGGGTTATTGGAACCGCTTCGGGCGGCTTCAACTAGCATGCGGCGGACGCGACCTTGAGCTTTTTAGCCCACGCATGAAGGGCAACGATGTGGCGCTGATGCAGGAACAGCTTATGTCGCTGGGGTATGATCTTGGAAAATGGGGGGCCGACGGCGTATTCGGCCCAAAGACGGACGAAGCCGTGAGGCTTTTCAAGGCCCGCGCGTCGGGAATAACGCCTGACGGCAGATGCGACGCTGTGATGAGACAGCTTATAGGCATGGAGGAATGAACCTTTGGCGCGGCGCGGACCTAGTGCCTGGGACGGCCATGCTTATAAACCGGTTTTCTGAGATTTTTATTAAAATTATTTTGGAGGTTATAACCAATGTACAAGATTATCGAATGGATAAAGGCCGCGGCCTCGGTGCTTGGCGGAGCGGCCGCCTATATATGGGGGCCCGCCGACGCGTTGATAATAACGCTGGTGTGCCTTGCCGTGTTTGATTACATAACTGGCGTGGCAAAAGCCGCCGTACGCAGGGAGCTATCGAGCGGCGCGGGGTTCAAGGGGCTTATGAAAAAGGTTACTATATTCGTCCTTGTGGGCCTAGCCGCGCTTGTGGACAGGATAGTCCCAGCGGCAAACGGCGCGGTACGGTCCGCCGTAATAATGTTCTATGTTATAAACGAAGGGCTCAGCATACTTGAAAACGCGGGCGGCATGGGCCTTCCCCTGCCGGAAAAGCTGAGCGATGCGCTAAGAAAGCTGCATAATGGTGATAGTGAATGATGCAGGCCTTTATGAACTGGATTGCAGGCCGGTTTCCGCGCCGTCTTTCCCTGCTGGCCGGCATTTTCTTTTTTTACGGCCAGTGTCAGCCACGATTATGACCGCCGACGCGAGTACCATGGCGCACCCAAGCCCCTTTGCCGCGCCCACCGCTTCGCCATAGACTATTACGCCCATGACCGTAGCCATAACGGGTTCAAGCGCATTTAGCATCGCGGCGTTTCCGGAGCCAAGAATCCTTATGCCGTAAAGCAGCAGCCTGAGGCCTATAAGATAGCCCAGCACCCCGTCAAGCGCCAGCGCCAGCCATAAAAACCATGTAGATGGCGCCGCAAGCCTTCCCGTGGCGAGCGCCGCCAAAAACCCCATTAGCGACGCGGCGCCGGTTATGTAGATCGACGACACGGAAGAGCTTACGTTCTTATAGGGGCCGTGCTTGCCGAGTATAAAATATGCGGCATACGTAAATGCGGACAATACCGCCAGAAGCGGGCCCGCCGCGTTTTGCGCCCCGCTGAAGCCCGACACCAAGTACACGCCGGCAAGGGCGGCCGCCGCGGCCAGGCCCTTGAGAACTGAAAAGCGTTCCTTAAAAAACAGCGACGCTATTAAGCAGGCTATTACCGGATAACAAAAATGCAGCACGATCACCGATCCTGGCTCCATATAAAGGTATGCGTAGGAGATGAGCAGCAGCGTTGCCATAAGGCTTCCGCCTCCCGCCAAAGCCATGCTCAGCGCCTCCGCGCGATTTACGCGAAGCGGGCAGGCCGTTCCCTTTTTTGAGTTTACAGCGGCCCCCAGCAGGGCAAAAAGGCAGCCAAACAGCATACAGAAGGCTACCACGCTTTCATTGGGCATGGCAAAGGAGGGGTTAGCCGCCATTGAAGCCGGAGCGGAAATGCGGGCGGCAAATTCGGGGGGAACGCCGCCCTTTAAGGCAATGTTGGTGAGTATAGGCGTAATTCCATAGCATAGGGAGGCGAGGACAACCGCCAATACCCCTTTTAACCTGGTCCTGTCCATAAAGCCGCCCCCCTAAGCCAATTATTTTGAAAAAGTATAACATTATTTGAGCACGGCCGCAATGGCCCTCATAATACCCGATTTACAATAATTCAGCAATACACAAGACCTACAGGAGGTACAGAAATATGAAATTCATAGATGAGGCTCAGCTAAACCGCCTAACCGGCGACATAGGAGAAAAGCTTAGGTCGCAGCCGAGGATTGCCGTAATAATCGCCCCCCAAGCCGGAGCTAATTCCCCATGGGAAGGCGGAATCAACGGTCATTTTTTCAGGATACAAAGGGGCGTTCCCGTAAAGGTGCCCGCTAGCCTGGCAAAACTGATAGAGGCAAACGAACGGGTTTCAATTCTCAGCGGGGAGAATTTAAAGGATTACCTTTCAACTCCCGGCAAACGCCTGACGGTGTGACGGGGGTGCGGGATGACGCTTAACGACATTCTCGTATCGGCGCTTGCCCAGCTTGACAGGGGGCACGACGCGCAGACGCTGGACGCGTGGAGGGGGAAGCTTACCCAGTTTGCCAACGACGCGCTGATAGACCTCTCATATGCGTTTAAGCCCCTGCGCACCGAAATAACGGACGCCAGCATTGGCATAATAGATACGCATTCGCTTTCAAGGGAATTTGTTAAAGCGCTCTGTGTCCGGATCGGCGATTCGATTATAGGGTTTTCCGATGCGTTCCAGGGTGAATACATATCCGTAGACGCGAACGGACCTGTGGAGCTGACCTATCAGTATATACCAAAGCTTCTCAGTTCCCCTACGGACGTGCCCGAAATTCCAGAGCGCCTGCACGGCCTTATAGTAACCTATACGGTTGCGCGCGAGCGGATGAGCGGGGACGTGTCCACCCAAAAGGGCTCAAACCCATATATGCAGCTGTATGAACAGGGAAAGCGCGCCGCGCGGTATGGAAGCGGCCTGCCCGGCGGCTACAGCATTATAAACAGGTGGTGATCCCATGCCTATTAAACTCTATAGAATAAGCGGTTTCAAGGGTATAGACCAGTCGCGCGATCAAAACGCGCTCGATCCTGGGAGCTCTCCAGACGCGTGCAATATGGATACCGGCGACGGCGGCCTCAGCGTTTCCAGCGGCTTTGTAAAGGCTATCAACACACCCGTTCCCTGCGCCGGCGAAATAGGTTTTATGCATATATTCAACCGCTCCGGCGGCGCGCAGTTCATAGTTATGGCAAAGCGGGAGGCGTACGCCTACAGGAACGGCGGCTGGGACCTGATCCATACGTATGAGGCAAACGCCCAGAACAGCTTTTCATGCGAGGAAGCCCAGATAGACGGCGCCGACTATCTCATAATCGGCTGCGGGGAGGCCCAGCTTATCAAATACGACGGAGTATCGGCGTCGGCGTTCGGAAGCGCTGAAAAGCTTTCCGACGTTCACGTAAAATATCTGTCCATGTACATGGGCAGGCTGTTCAGCGCGGGCGATCCGGCGCATCCGAACAGGCTTTACTGGTCGCAGCTGCCCGGCAGCGGCAGGACCATAGAGGATTGGGGGCCGGTTTCAGCATCGCCAAACGTTGAAGGCGGGCACGCCGAGATAGGCGATACATGCGGCGATCCCATCGCGGCCATAGCCGCTATGAGCAACCAGCTGCTGATATTCAAGCGCAACAGCCTTTACAGGCTGATAGGCGACAGGCCGGGCAACTTTACAATAGAGCGAATCGAAGCACAGATCGAACCTATGGCGCACACCTCCCTTGCCAGGCGCGGGAACGCCGCGTATTATATGACGGACGCGGGACTGTATGTGTTTAACGGCGTAACGTCGTACCTGTCGCCGGACGCAAAGGGGATTAGGTATATACTCAAAAACGCCACTTCCGCCGACTGCCGTGCCGCCATCGCACGGGACATGCTGTTTTTCGCGATGAAGGATGCGTCCGGTGAAAGCTTTGTAATTGAGTACGACCTCAACAGGCGCGCGTATATGCTGCGCAGGGGCTTTGACGTTAGCCACCTGTGCGCATTGGACGGCGCGCTGTATATGATTAACGGCAAAAAATATGTATATAGGTTCGGCGAAGGCGATTCCTACGATGGGGCGCCGATTTCGGCCTGGTGGAGCACGCCGCTAACCGATCTTGGCGATAAGGGCTGCATAAAGCAGCTAAGGCGCCTGTACATGAGGGGCAGTTCTAAAGAGGAGGCCGCGGTGCTTCTGGACGCGTGCGCGGGTGATAATACCTCCACACACAGGGTGCTGTTGCCCCCCTCTGAAAAGAGGGTGCTTGAAGTCCCCCTTAACAACGAAGGACGCACGTTTTCCATGGTTTTTTATAACGAAGGCGGCGGACGCTTTTCTCTAAACGGGGGGATTGAACTGGAGCTTGCGCTTAGAAGGAGGACGGAGTAATGGGACTGGATATGAGGGCTTTATATTACATTGCCCTGAGCGGAAAAAGAACCGCTGACATAGACCTTTTTGATGAGGACGAAAAGGCGAATGAAAACATGCTGAACCAGAACTTCAGTATTATATCAAAGAAGATATATGACTTTGAAGCCAGATTGAACTCCCTGGAGGATAAGGAGCGCCCCCGATAAATTTATTTAGTATTTTTTGCTGAAAAACGGGCCTGCGCCGGCACGTTTTTCAGCAAATACGCATATACTGAAAGTGCGATAATAGGGTTTTACGGGAGGTAGCTATGAAGGTTGAGCAATTCATCGCTTTGAGAGGAAAAGGCGGAAACGGCACCGCGCGTATCTCAACGGACGATAAGAACACTGAAATTGAGCTGGTAATGCGCTCAAAGTCCGCGCAGCCGCTGACGGCTTATCTTGTAACCGACCGTGGAACGGTTGCGGTTCCCCTGGCCAATAACAGGCACGGGGTTACTAGATGCGATGCTGATATAAGGGCGGTGCTTATCGCCTGCAACGAAGGCGGGGATCCAGGCTTTTTACTGGCGGGCACGGCAATGGGCGCACACGTCAGCATAGAGGAAGCCATGAGGGATATACGGATGCGTTCAACGCGCTCTAGTACAGCAAAAACCGGCATCGGCAAATCCAGCGCTTCCGCTGCGCCATCAGGCGTAAAAACGGCTAACCCTCCTTCATCTCAGAGACGGACCGCGGACATGGCCGACAGAACAACGGAGGCATTGCCCTCCTCAGCGAGGCGTACACCTGTCAGCGGCAGCGGAGCGCGGCAGAGCACGTCCGTGAAAAACGCCCCTGCCGAAGGCCCCGTTACATCCGCGTCTAAGTCTAAGGATGCGGGCGGCCGTACTGCAAACTCGAAGGAAACGGCGGCGGTCAGATCGCCTGGAAAGGCCGTGGAGTATGAAACCCTAAATGCCAATACTCGCTCTACACAGGGTGGCAGCGCGCTGAAAAGCCCCTCAACAAACAATACTAACCAAAAAAACGGCCAAAGCCCCCGCCCAAGCGCGGGGAGCAAAGCGGACGCCGGTTCATCAGGCGAGCCAAACGTCTTAAACCCGACCGGAAACCGAAACGGCGACAGCTCTATAAGCCGTTCAAGCCAAAGCGGCCAAACGCAGGCGCAGTCAACGAGACCTACGGCTCCTTTAAAGGAGCCAGGGCGATCCGACAACGCGGCAAATCCCAATGGCGCTTCAGGCGTAAAACCCACAAACAACGGACCAGTGGACAGCGGCCGCGGGGATAATGTTCGTCCGGCAAACGCGCCCCATCAAGCGCCCAAGGCTGCCGCGCTTCATCCAGACCAAAGCGGACGCAAATGCCAAATCGAATCGGCGCACAATGAAACCGGCAATAGGCAGTCTGGCGAATCTCCAGTTCTAAACGATATATTGAAGCGCGCCGATATCCTGTTCCGTGCCCCTGTGCAGCCTGCAAAGGCGGGCATTAACAAGATGGATGTTCCGCGCCGCGCGGCCTCCAGCGGGGTTCGCGAGGAGATTCCCGTATATAACCCTTTCCCCGACGCGTTTCCGCGTTCGGTATGGAAAAGGGTGGTATACCCGGGGACTTCCCGGTATTATCTTGAAGGCGAGGTCGTAAAGGACGGGGCGAGATACCTGGTCCACGCCCTGCCTGGGGAATATGGAGCGGCGATGCAGCGCGGCAATGGATTCTCCAGATTTATGAGATCGGCTGACGGGACCGGATATTGGCTTCGCATAAGAAGAATATAAGACTTTAACAGGGACTGGCCCGTAAACAAAGCTATATGCCGAATTTTTATATCTTTTAAGTTAAAATAACAAGAAAATTAGCCGCCGCGCTGTGGACAAAGCTTGTCCGCGATGCTAAAATATATATACGGCTGGCGCGCCGTTTGTCAGCTATGGACGCCAGATTAAACGCAAGGCTTTCGGTCGGCAATGTTTCTCGGTTTTGTTATGTCAAAACCCCATTGATTTGAATACTGTTTAGGAGAGCGCGATTATGGAAACCATACTGATAAAAAACAGCGGTGATGACATGAAGAGAAACATAGGCCCCGTTACGCGTACCAGTAAGAGCCCTGTGTTGAGGGTTCGGCCTAAAATCGCCCAGATACGCGAGCTTAAACCCGTCCGGCCGGACGTACGCGCAGTACTTGACTCTACGCAAAACATGACATACGACACAAAGAGGGTTCAGGCGTTTTGCGACAACCTCTGCCATAAGCTATATACCGAGCATTTCAACGGCAAGTAATTCCCATTGCTCAGGACGATAAATTATGTACTTTGACAATGCGTTTACGGTTTTTGCCGGTCCAAACGGCGGCGGCAAATCGTCGCTGGTTTATTCACTGTGGAAGGACGACCCATCGGCGCCGTATGTATGCGCCGACTCGATAGCCAAAGAAAAGCCAATATGCGACATTGAAAACAGCGACCAAAGAAACCTTGCCGCTATGGTAAAGGCGCAGGAAATAGTTAGCGACCGCCTTTCAAGGCGCCTATCCGTCGCCTATGAAACCGTGCTGTCCTCCGATTATAAATGGAATCTGTTTGAGCTTGCCAAAAGAAACGGAATGCCTGTTTTCGCTTACTACGTTACCACATGCGATCCGTCAATAAACGTTCGCCGCGTCAAGCGCCGCGTCCTTGAGGGCGGCCATGACGTCCCTGAAGACAAGATTATATCAAGATACCACCGTTCGCATGCCAATCTGGGCAGGCTGCTGACGCTGTGCAGTTCGGCCTATGTGTTTGATAGCTCTGAAGAAAAAAAACCTCCAGCGCTGGTTTTATATAAAACCAGCGATACGCTGCTGTTCCACGAGGAGCTTATAAAAAATTACCCATGGCTATCCGAGCTTCGCGGTAAGTGGCTAAAGGACGGTCTGTTTCTTATTGACCAGTACTGCGACAGCCTTTAAGCTGCTTGATGTGGCTATTCACGATCAAAACTTGATAGTTTCAGGAATTTTTTAAAACCATTACTCCCATCTATAGCGCAGCCTGCCACCATCCAACTTTAACCAACTTCATCGTTTCTGAAACCGCTATTTTAGGCAAAACCCTGATTCTTTATACGCGTATCTGCAAATGCAGTGAATACCTATAGTCACGCGAAAGGTGCGCGAAGACGCCAAAAGGGAATTTTTGCAAAAAGTCCCCTTTGGCGGGGTTTGGGACAGAGTCCCTAAAGCCTCCTTTTAGCGCCTGCCCTGTTCGTTTTGCCTCCGGCGGCTTAGAACCTTTTTTGCAAAAAAGGTTCTAAGAACTCCAAAAAATGCGAGGAAATAATTGAACTTTCGTACAGCGTACTAAAGGATACATTACATCAAAGCGTAGTTGTATACACCGTGTTTTTTAATCCCCCTGATATTAAAATCAAACGTTGTTTTTCGGGATTAAAAAAGGGGACTTTTCTGTAAAAAGTCCCGTTTTGCGTAGTTTGTGCAGAGCCCCTAAGCCTTTAGCGCCTGCCCTTTCTGCGCAATAGCACAGCCGACGCTCCGCCTGTGGCAACAACCAACCCGATGCAGATAAGGCTAATCGTGCCGGTGGTCGGCGGCGTGGGGTTGTCAGGTTCGGGATCTACGGGCGCCTGTGTGGGATTGACCGGCGCTTGAGTAGGCTCTACTGGCGCCTGCGTGGGATCGACCGGCGCTTCGGTTGGGTCAACAACTGGCGCGCTCGGCGTAGGCGTAGGCGTAGGCTCCTCGCTGACGCTGAACCCTGCGTAGAGGGTGTTATCCGCACCGTCAAGCACAAAATCCGATTCTTCGCTTACAAGATTGCCGCTGTCGTCGTACCAGCCAAGGAAGGTTTCGCCATCGTCCGCTTCCGCCTGTACGATGTATTTCATTAATTCATAGTCATAATAGGCGCCTACAGAGCCATTGCCCTCTGCGAACAGTTCAAAGCTGCCCGAATCGTGCCACAGTCCCATATGCTTCATAGGATTGCCGACGCAGCTGAATTCAGCTATGCTTCCGCTGATAAGCAGCTCCTCAAACAGATTGCCGTCGCCGTTGAAGACGCTCAGATTCGGCATGTTTTCCAAGTCGAGAGAGCTTAAGCGGTTGTTTTGGCAATAAAGATACCGCACATTGGAGTTTTCCGGAACGAGAATCTCTTCGAGCATGTTGTCATTGCAGCAGAGGTCCTGAATGCAGGTATCCCTTAAATCCAACGAAGTCAGTTCGTTTTCCTGGCATTCGATCACCAAAAGCTCGGCCAGGCCGCTTACGTCCAGCCCGGTAAGGCCGTTTCCATCGCATCCAAGGGCAACTATTTCGGGGTTTTGGCTTAAATCGATGGATTTAATTTTATTATAGTTGAATTGAAGGTTGTAAAGCTGGGGACATTCGGAGGTATTAAGGGAGTTCAGCTCATTATAATTGCAGTGAAGCTCGATAAGCTCGCTGTGGCCCGTTAGATCAATCTCTTTAATGCTGTTGCGCTCACACATGATAAGGGCAAGCCCCATGTTGTTGGAGATATCCAGCTCCGTAAGCTTATTGCCGTCCACGAACAGCTCGATTAGATTCGGATTCCCGCTTAAATCCAGCTCCGTAAGCGCGTTATCATTTAGTACAATACTCGTCAGCGCCGTGTTATCGCTTAAATCAATATACTCAAGCGGAGTTTCGGGATAATACATAATCAATTCGCTTAGGGAGGCGCATCCGGCGAAGTTCACGGATTCAATGGCCCCTCCTAAGATGTATACGCATTCAAGCGCGTCGCAGCCTTCAACATCAAAATCCCCGTAAATTACTCCGTTGATATAATCATCGCAACAGAAGGCGACAGCCCGCCCGTTTTCATTCCAGTTCACGCCGTATTTGTATTTGATGAATCCATCGCCCTCGCCTGTCCAGGTAGAGGGGTCGTCCGGATCATAGGAAGCGCTGAGCTTTGAACCGTTTGTAACGCCGTCAGCATCCGCTTCCTCAAGAAACGCGCGGAATTTTTCTACGTCGTGCGCGTCGTACTTAACGTCGGCCGCTGCGCCGAAAGAGAATACGCTCAAAAGAAAGATGAGCGCGAGCACGGTGGTTAAGAGTTTTAACCTAGTTTTCATGGTAGTGTTTCCTCCTGTTTGTTAAAAGTATTTAAAACATATTGTTTTAAAACTCTCTTTACAATATATACACTATAAAAAGTATTGTCAAGAAAGACTTTTATTTGACAATTTAAGTGAATCATCGAATAATTTTAATTACTGGAGGTTTTTAATGATAAAGCTGTTTAATATAAATCCCGTTGCCGAGGCAATGATCTACTACTCTAGGCGCGCTAACGGGGAGAAGACCGATAAAAGGGCGCTTGAGCTTATAAAGCGATTCCCGCAGCATAAGGCTGATATCGAAGCTTTGATCCTACCCGCGGTTGAGCTGGAAAAAACGCTGGATTCTAAAATTTTTGCTGACAATGATTTGCTTGACAAATATTTTAAAAGGCTTGGAAACCGGCGCGACCAGGAACTCTTTAGTTTTAACCTGTGTTCGGTTTTAACGTATTTTCCAATAGTTGACCATCTAGAGTATTCGCCGGACAAGTTTTTCAATTATCTTCGCGAATGCAGCGTGCCCGAGAGGATGTACAACCTCTGCTTTGGTCTTACCAGCGTATGTGAAACGCTGTTTCACAGTGAAAGCGGAATAGAGGAATTTTCGCGTCGCATTGAAAAGCTTCAAATTCCCTTTGAAAGCAAATGGAAGTTGGCTAACGCCGCCTTGTCCTATGAGAGGCATATAACGGAGCTTTCCTCTCTCCTCCTTCCGACCGCCGAAATTATAATGGCGGAGCATGAAAAATACGATCTAATTGTAACCGATTTTTATTCGCGCTATTCGGGGAAGGAAGGCGAGACCCTAATCGAAAAGCGGTTTGGAAATATACTGGGTTCCATAGATATAATAAAGATTGCGCCTACGGTCTTTGGATTTGACGGAAGATGTGCCATAACCGAGAGCGACGATGGAAGCGGGTCCGAGGATGGCGATCCTCCCGCGGATTCGCCCTTTATGGGGCGCATGTATCTGGGGATATGCCGGCATATCCTAAGCGGTGAACCTCAGGGAGCGTTTGCCGAACTCAGCGAAAAGATGAAAACGCTTTCCGACAGTACGCGCCTTGAAATTCTGTTCTATCTCTGCTCCCATACAGCCTACGGCCAGGAGCTTTGCGATGAATTCGGCTTACAGCGTCCCGCGCTTTCATACCATGTGTCAAAGCTGCTTTCAGCGGGCTTCGTTACGGCCGAGCTGGCCGGCGGGAAGACCTATTACAGCGCTGACCGCTCCGCAATCGACAGTTTTATAAACAATGTTAGCGAGCGGATGGGCTGATTTGGTTTGGGAGGCGGCCTGGCGGGATCCGCCGCGGGATTGCATCTTCGGCCTTAACGTACGAAAGGGAATATTGGATGCGGACCTGTTCTGGACCATCCGCGTGGTTGCTGCTTTTCCGCTTAGCCGGCGGTATCGCGGGTACTAGCTCACGCGCGCGGCAGTTATGGATGCGGTCGGAGCATAAGCCATCGGTAATATTGCGGGTATTTGCTAGTTCACGCTGTCTTCCTGTCATAAGGGTTTATCGACAGGCGCCTTTAAACAGATTAGCGCCGTATCACGCTGAACAAGCGTGATACAAACCGCCTTTGGCAACAATATGATATAAATAGCAAATCAAAGAAGACACGATAACGGCCAAGGCTGAGGAATGTAACAACTACATTTACCACTGCCTGGTTACTAAAAAGCGCAGGGAACCCCCCAATAAGAGGTGAGCTATGCTTCTTTACCCACACTTTGGGGCGACGTTCTAAACAAAAGTAAGATTTATTCCCTATATGCCCAGTTTCCAATTCCAAATACTTCGTTTATATCCTTCAACTGCTCAAACCAAAATATCTCGTTTTCGCAATAGTATATCTCATATACGCTATACGGCTCGCCAGCTTTTTTTACATCCGGTATAATACGTTCATAATCATATTCGATATATTTCCTCAGCGAATATGCTGTTCCGCCCTCTGAGGCTATCGGGTATGCGATCCTTGACATCCCATAGCCGTTAAGCAGCAATGGCGCTTCGTCTATAAACGCCATCAGGGTCGATTCATCATCAACCAGATATGTTGGTACATTTTCATCGTTCTCAGATGAATACTCAGGGTTTCTTTGTATGAACCTCACATTTACACCATTTCTGCCAACTCGATGCTCATCTCCGCCTGGGATATCCGCATTCATTGCTTTAAGCATATCTTCATCCGGCGTTTCACAGAGTAAGACGTATGCCTGCTTTGGCGGTTCGCTGTAAAACGAACTTCTCCAAAGACCGTTTTTCAGTTGCGTCGCCCCGGATTCCAAAATGGTTTCACCCTCAAAATTCTCAGCGCCAAAACCAAAGCTGAATAAAAACTCCTCAAGCTTTGCATATTCATCTGGAAAGAAGCAATATCGTATTCCATTTTCAGGTGTTGGCAATAGCTCGGCAGAAGGCTCGGCCGTTTGCTCAGGTGGTGTGTTACCTACTTCTTGATCTCCTGTCGGCGCAATGTTGAGCTTTTCGGCTGGAACAGCCGGACCGCCCGTACATCCGGACAGAAGGATCAGACACATTGCCATTATAATTATTAATGTCTTTTTCATTGCTCTTTTCTCCTTATACTTACTGTCGGCTTGTACGGCTAAGCGGGCAAATTAACAATATTCATTGGGTGTTCAGGAATGCTCATCACAGTAATCGAAAAGCCGCACTTTGTACATACCTGGTTATTGCCCTGCAATCTCCAGGTATGGTCCTCAGCGATATGTACTTTGCATGTTGTGCAGGTTTGTACGGTATGCTTAGTGGGGGTTATATTGACATAGCTGCCAGTATGATTGCGGCAAACCCTGACTTCACCAACAGAGGTTCCCGCCCCATCGCCGCTCGAATTATAGCTATAGTAGTATTTTAGCACATCTATATAATTCATGCCTCTTGGCACAAGCGTTTTCCATACCTGCCATTCATACATAATTCCCTGAT
>DBFNRV010000039.1:0-6455 GCA_048421225.1 Christensenellales bacterium
ACGCAGCCACCGCGAGGATCAGCGCCGCTTCTATGACACGCACAGCTTCTACTCGCTCTCCGATTTCGATGCACAGCGAGCTTGTGCATCGAAGAGCCTCCAATAACCGTCCTATGCGTCCTTTACAGTATAGCTCACCTAATGCTTTCCTTCGCGCCTATACTGTCCAACATGTTTGACAAACCTACACACGTCATTCTTTCGCCATATCCGTCTTCCCTTTTGAGAAATGTTTTGCTTCGATAAACAAAAAAAGAAGGTGGAACGCTCCCCTTCTTGGTAAGAAAGCCTTTAGAAAAGTAAAGGTTTAACAACAGCAGGGGCGGATCTACTCCGCCCCCTCAGATTTAATACTTGCCCGTCAAGCTTGGGTGTTGCGGTAGATCAATATGGTTGATCTACCGCGCCTATACGTCGTGGCATCCATCCCCGCCGTTAACGCATATATTAGGCCAAACAGTTCAACAAAAACCCCTAAAGCCTTTCCACTTAATTAATTTTATTATGTATGGGCCTCTTGCCTTGAGCGGATTATAATGTGTAAATCAACTTTACAGTCAAGTATTATTTTTAGTTTAATCGCGGCTCGGTCACCATACGTGGCTGATTTTTTGATTTTCCCAGAAATAATACAGTGAGTAACCGCCGTTGCCATCGTTTACCATTGACGATGGTACGATACTCAGCTGTGGGCCAGTTGCCTTGATGTCAAAGTCCACGGGAATATCGTCCAGGTACCCGTTTTCATTGAACACATAGATAATACGTCCGCTCTCGTCGTCGCATAGCGCATATTCGCGGTCTCCGAAGCCATCATAAAGTGCGACATATGCCTCCAAGGGGAAGCTCCTCTCATTGTGCAGCACGCTGTTCGTCTGACCGTAGGCCGTTAGCGTCAGTGAGGCTATGCGTTCCTTTTCCAGTGCATAGGTATCCGCCTCGTGGTCCACCACAAGCAACCGCTGCCATGTGCAGCTTGGCGAGCTGTCGCCGTACCTCCCCGATATATTGGCATAATACATTTCTACATCTAGACCGTCAACGCTGTCTGGGAAGATAAGCAGCCCGCTGTTAAGGCAGGCGAGCTCCCGATCCATTATCTCGCCAACATAGGATGACCAATCGTTGTAGTCCGTAATGTTCTTCGTTGTCACGTAATAGGAGGTAGCATCGATAAACAGCCCGCCACCTACCGATACACCGACTGCAATCACCGCAAAAATTGCTGGTACGATGCTTAGAAAAATTAGAACTGCGTTAAGATGCTTCATCGGTGTTTTCTCTCTCCGCCTATGCAAGGCCTCTATCATCAGAGAAGATTTCATCATGCTCTTTGACCGTTGCCCGCGAATATCGGCGCGATAGAGCTTGAGACAGATATGATAGGCAAGGAATCCGCATAGTACCGCGGCACCGGCACAGATAGGCACAACTGCCTGCTGGGAAAATCGCGGGCAGATCAGTAATATAATAGGTACCGTGATAGCCATGATGCCCCAGTAAGGCGACCAGCCCCACCGACAACCCAAGATAGAGCGCTGCGCAGCATCCGTAACCAACATTACGAACTCGCCTGCTACGGTGAAATGATACGATGCAGAGCAGAAACCAGAGAACGACCAAGATAAGTATAACCGTTAATATTCCGCAAAGCCATGTAACATCAAGCTCCTTAATGAATACATGAGGAACCCACGACCAACTGTGGACGCCAAGGCTTGCCACCAGACAAAAGAAGCCCATCACCGCAAGGACAAGCAGCGTAGTTCCGCCTACCATCACCAGCGGAAACACAAAGAGAAGGTTCATCACAGCAAAACGGTCAGAGACGGGGAGCAGCTTTCTGTCGGGTAAATTCAGATTGCCAGCCATTTCAGCAGAGCAAAATAACAATATCACTTCAACAAAGTACAGAGGCCCGGCGGAAAGGCCAAACGCTGATGACAGAAAGGAAAACAGAATACCCCAGATCATGGCTACAGAGAATGCTGCCGCGCCGCCGTTTTTAAGCATCGTGGAAATGACCAAACGCTGATAATGATATATCCGTTTCAACATAAATTATCTCCTTTCAGAAAACGCCGCCTCTGGCTCAGCGTGACAAATACTGCGGATACCATCAAAACAATGCTGATTGCACCGAGTACATTATATAGTGAGACTCCCATCGCAGTGACAGCGCCATCGAGTAAATCAAACAGGATAGGCAACACTAATGCTAAACAGAACCAAAGTAAATAGCCAATAGTGACCGCAAGTGTGTTCAACTTCGGATGTGTCAGCGTCATGGAACAGACGATATGCACGAGCAGCAGCATTGGGAGAAAATTAAGCATCGCGGCAAACGGCCGATACGGCGCTGACGCTATGGCAGAGGCAATCAACAACAGGAGCAGCTGACCTACCAGCGCTGTTTCGTGGACGCGCCAGAGTTGCTTTCGCGAGCACGGCAAAGTAAGCAGCAGTCGAATGCCAGTGTTAATTGTCGAGCCATAGAGGAACTTCACCGTACTTTGTCCAACGGCCAATTAGACCTATACATTGCCAGATACCACTCACCGCCGGAATACAGGCCACGGCGAGGCACAGCAGATACAGGGCTAAAATTTTCCGCTAGCAGAGATATGATATCGAAAGAGCTCCCATCTATTCTCCATAATTTCCTCCACGATATACGATGATATCCTCCAGAGACGGTCTGCTCAGCCGCACACCCGCGCAGCCTGCCAACGCATCACGATCATCTGTTAAAGCCGTGTAGCCCATCGACGTCTTCAGAGTTCCGAGCAGATGTCCGCAGAGTTCCTCTGTCATGGCGCTGGCGTCAATCTGCACCAGCGCGTATCGATCTAGAAGCCGTTCCTTTTCTTCCATGAAAAGCAGCCGCCCTGCGTCGATCATCGCGACATAATCCGCTATCTTGTCCAGGTCTGTCGTGATGTGGGTGGAAAACAGCACCGTCTTCTCATCATCCTGCATAAAGGTCTGAAGCAGGTCGATAACATCCGCCCGCGCCACCGAATCGAGTCCGGTCGTTGTTCATCCAGAATCAGCAGCTTCGGGTTGCGTGCCAGCGCCATCACCAGCATAAACCTCATCTGCATTCCCTTGGAGTATTGCCCGACGCGCTTTTTCTCCGGCAGCTCCATACGCTTCATCAGTGTATGCCAGCGTTCCGTGTCGAAATCAGGGTACATCGGGGCGACCAGCTTCATCACATTTAAGGCTTTCATATTTACCGGATAAAACAGGCTGTCATATACAACGGCACACTGAGCCTTGATTGCAGCCTCGTTTCCGCGCATTGGCAATCCACCGTATAAAATTTCGCCTCTGGTGGGTGCATAGATGTCCGTCAGCGTTTTGATGAGAGTGGTTTTCCCCGCTCCGTTCCGGCCAATAAGACCTGTCACCGCACCCTGTGGGATCTCCATTGTAATATCCCTCAGGGAGAATCCGGCAATCTCCACATCCAGATTTTTTATTTCAACGATCGGTTTCATATACATCCTCCTCGCAAATTTGGTCCATGATACGCTGCATCTCCGCCCTGGTGATTGCGGAGGCATCACAATATCTTTTTATGTCCTTTAGCTGTTCAGTCAGCTTTTCCAGGCAGATATTGTGCAGCTTAACTCTGTCAAACTCCGCTACAAAAACGCCTCGCCCCTGCAAACTCACCAGCAGCCCCTCCGTACATAAATCGTCATAAGCACGCTTGACTGTAATAATCCCGATGCTGAGGTCATGAGCCATCATACGGATGGAAGGCAGCATATCCTTTGGCTTTAATTCTCCGCCCACGATACTCTGCCGAAGCTGATCTTTAAGCTGCTCGTAAATTGGAGTTTGTGACATATTATTAATTAAAATGTTCATAGCATCATCTCCTGCTGTTATTATGCAGTAGTTACAGTTGGGTATCAATAACAAAAATTTTTATTATTTAAGATTTGATTACATTAAATACCTTTGTGAAGTTGGTGGCGAATAAAACTAACTTGAAAAATCGGTTGCATTTTATTTTCTTCTGGGGAAGATTTTTTGAAAAAGATCATTGTACAGCAGAAATAGATGCAGCCTGTATTTTCAGATACCGGCTGCATCCTTCGTAACAGCTGAATAAGCCGAAATGATAGTGAAGATAAGTTTGCTCTCTAGCAGATAGCTTTTACGAACAGAGGGCGGATCACTCCGCCCCTACCTATTTAGAGCCCTTATACTTGCCCGTCAGGCTCGGGTTATTGGCATTGCAGTAGATCAATGGTAACAGCGCAATGCCCACCGTGCCTATCCACCACGGCATTTCTGCTCCCGCAGTTACTCCGCATTAAACAGGCTAACAAAAATCCCCTGAAACCATTCAGTTTCAGGGGATCTCCCATGGTCCGAGGCGATTGGATTCGAACCAGCGATTTCTATACACCCATGGACACTTTTACCGCTCTAAACCTTCATTTTAACGCTAAAATCCGCATTGCACTGTACAATATAGTGTATGCTGGCGTATGAAATAAGAGTTGACAGCAAGCGCTCTGGCCCGTTGACATCAGCGTGTCGGACGATATAAACCTGCCCGTCTCCGGATCATATGCTTTTGTCAAGACGGGGACAAGTCCACTATTCCGTTTGATTTAATTTTCTAATTTTTTTCTTAATACCTCCAAACCTTTATCCAATACACTATCGCGTCCGTTTATCATGTCGTCTCGAGATAAGTCCGCGAATATATGAGGTTGGATTCCAATGTTAATAAACTCTTTGTCGTTCGGATAGGTATATCTCCGTGTGCATATTCCTGCCGCCCCACCTCTGGGCATTTTGATAAACAGCGGATTTCCTGTAGAACCATAGCTCGGAACACCTACTATCGTAGCTCTGCCGATATTATCAAAATTAATCAACATATTTTCAGACGAAGAGCCAGTTGCAGCATTCTCCAAAACCACGACCGGCTGGTCAAGCGTCAGTGGACAATTCGGAAAGAAAGCTGTAGAGATTTCTTCTTCAAACATGTTATGCGTACAAATATCGTATATCTTTTTTTCCAATGGATCGTTCATATCATATTTGGAAGGGTCATTACCAACTCCCCACGCCTTATAAGCACCGATATGAATCGCATGTTTAACCTTACCGGTTTGGAATTCCCCTTGAATAAATGCTTGTGAAAATGCATCAGCATTATCAGAATGTCCGCCGCCATTATTACGTACATCCACGATAAATCCTTTGCAATCTTTTAGTTGTTCAAGAAATCCATAAAATTTTTGCGGCATACTGTCATCCATAAACGTAGGTAATGTTAATACTGCTATATTATCTTCGGTCATTTGTATTAAAAGCCCCTCAGAGCGGAATACCTCCCTCATTTGTTCATTGCTATACAGACCGACTGGTAATGACCATTCAATTTGTTTAGGCACAAATTCCAGGGTGAAAGAGCCGCTTGAGGTAACCAGTTGTACTTTTTTATTTCTTTCAATGATCGGAATAAGCGCATATGCGTTTTTATCCGCATTGCCGTCAAGGTAATTGAATGTATAAAGCATTTCATAGGTGCTTGTAGGTTTGATATTCCAACAGTATGGCAGAATTTTTTCGGTCATATACTGATCAAAATTGATACCGTTTATTTCGTAGATTTCGCTGAATAGTGGTATATCGTATCCTTGAGCGACATTAGTGATAACATGTTTTTCATTTATCCACTTGATTTTTATGGGTAACGCTAAAAAATCCTTGCTAACTTCTTTGGGGAAATTGATATATGAATGCCCGTCATTTAACAGCGAAATAAAACGCATCAGCTCCAAGTAATAATCGATAATTTCTATCGGCTCCATAACACGTTTCAGTGTTTCTTGGTATGCCCTGTCCCAATCAATATCTTCTCTCATATTCCAAAAAGCAAAATTGTACTTTGCTTCGCTCCATATTTGAGAGACTCCAAAAACTTTTTCAATAACTGTAAGCATTTGCCTTCCTCCGAAAGATATTTTTGTCCCTATAATTAATCATAGTACCTGCTCTCCAGGTAGTACAGCTTAGTCTCCGTATCGTACACATACCCGCGATACCTGAACGGGTTCTTCGCTCCCAGCGTATTTGCCATGCTCCCCGTTACAGTGCACGCTCCCCAGGTATCATATGTGTATTCTACCTGCGTAACCCCGTCCCCGTCAATCAGTTTTACTACGTCCCCCTGTCCGTTGTACAGGTAGTAGTAATATGTCCCGTTGTACTTTACCGCTACCGCGTTCCCGTTCCCGTCGTAGCTGAATTGCAGCGTGTCTGTCACGTCGCTCTGTCCCATTTATAAAATACGACCGCTCTGCTAAATGCAGAGCGGCACTTGGTTACTTTCTTTTTAACCTCTTTTCTTTGAAGTATTTACATATATTGTATTTAATCCCAACATATAATGTCCAGCACATCATTATAATCATGTAACC
>DBFNRV010000040.1:0-16249 GCA_048421225.1 Christensenellales bacterium
TTGTATGGTTTGCTATAAGCATTGTTATCACAAAAAGCCATGTGCCGGTTGTTTAAACAGCGATACGGGAAAGCCGGAGCACTGCCGTAAATGTAAAATAAAAGATTGTATTAGCCAAAAAGGGGCTACTTATTGCTTTGAATGTTCTGATTATCCTTGTAAGCTGATAAAAAATCTTGAAAAAAGCTATAACAAAAGGTATCGGACAAGCCTTATGGAAAATAGAGAATCGGTTCGGCAATAAGGTTTAGAGATGTTTATGGAAAAGAAAAAAGAAAAATATACTTGCTTAAAATGTGGCGGTATTATTTCCCTTCATGATAGGGAATGCAGCGAGTGTCAAGAAAAGATGAAATGATTAAATTCCAGTTTATCCGGAGAGATTATGAGTATTCACCAGGCAAGAAATAGCAGAGACAGCCGCTACGATAGTTTATTACGCCAATCGATACGAAAAAGGCTTGCAATCCTGCGAGTGTTTTCCAGGGGCAAAGAATCTATCTCTGTGGCATGTAAAATATGCTTTGACGGCGTAACAAAGCAGGTCCATTCGACGCCTTTCTGACGCCGCGCTTACAAAAGGGACTTATAAAGAGATATGGCGGGATTTAAATGGGAACGGCGAAAAGCCTTGATTTATAAGTGCTTAATCGCTTAGCTATAAAGGCTTATAAGAAGTCATAAGCAGATTTTCGTCTATAAGACCAATAAAAAATTATGTAATTCAGAATCGAATTACACATTGTATAAAATTTATTATTGCAGGATTTTAATAAAATTATTAGTAAATGCTTGACAAAATAGGATTAGCTATCTTATAATGGTTTTTGCTTGGGTTGAACACAATCAAGCTTTCCAGAAACAGGCTTCCTGTTTCGGATAACCCCTTATAGCAAGGGCCGTTAGCTCAGGTGGTAGAGCACTTGTCTCTTATCAAAAGGGTTCGGAGTTCGAGTCTCCGATGGGTCAATAGTGTGCTCTATTGGATTTGCGGGCGTGGCGGAATTGGCAGACGCGCCGGATTTAGGTTCCGGTGCCGCAGGGCATATGAGTTCGAGTCTCTTCGCCCGCACCAAAACATAAGTAGTTTTGCGGGAGTAGCTCATTTGGTAGAGCGCCGCCTTGCCAAGGCGGAGGTGGCGGGTTCGAGCCCCGTCTCCCGCTCCACAACAGAATATTTGCGGGTGTAGTGTAATGGTAACACATTAGCCTTCCAAGCTGAATTAGTGGGTTCGAGTCCCATCACCCGCTCCATTACCTCTTAGTTCAAGCGGATTGGCAGTCTGTTAGAACACAAGCATGCCTCCTTAGCTCAGTTGGCTAGAGCACCTGACTCTTAATCAGGGTGTCCAGGGTTCGAGTCCCTGAGGGGGTACCACGTCGGAGCAAAGTCCGCTTTGCTCCGTTTTTATTTTAGAAAGAAAAACATCCGCCCGCTCCCTTGCTCCTCCTTTGCGCAAAAAGTCACGCTCGCATCGGCTATGCCTTTGCAAGCGCGGGCATCACGCCTTCGCTTCGCTACCAACTTTTTGCGGTTGCTCCTTCGGCGCGGGAAGCTCAACCGTAAGTCCGTTCTATCAGTGATATGTAGTAGGAGCAAAGTCCGCTTTGCTCCGTTTTTCTTTTAGAAAGAAAAACATCCGTCCGCTTCCTTGCTCCTCCTTTGCGCAAAAAGCCACGCTCGCATCGGCTATACCGTTGCAAGCGCGGGCATCACGCCTTCGCTTCGCTACCAACTTTTTGCGGTTGCGCCTTCGGCGGGGGAAGCTCAACCGTAAGTCCGTTCTATCGGTGATATGTATACGGTAGCGCAGCAACTAAAAGATTTATATAATATAAGAAAATAGTCGGATTGGTATTGTTCGCAAAACATAATGCGCCCTAACGGCTTTGCAGCGATTAATTACATAAATTGAACAAAGTTATGCAATACATTCTAGCGCATTTTTGCATGAAAAAATAGAATATGCAGACGGGCTTACTGATACGAGCACTTTCGTAATAAAGCGGACGGACGCCAAACCATCCGCCCGCAAAAGCTTCAGTAGTATTTTACGTTATTTGTCGTTCAACTTCGTTAAACACCTGTTCGGCAATGCTTATACAGCTATCAAATGCGGCCTTCCCCCGAATACGCAGGTCCTCTGCAAGGGTTCTGTCGCTCAGTCCGCTGATGTTTATCAACACGTTAAGCCAAGCGCCCTTTGCGGCTGATTCAAGGTTGGCAGCGCCCGAGCCAAGGTCGCTATAGCAATTAGGGTTGATTCTTCCAACCCCTTTTTTTAATATAAGCAGCGCCCTTTCGCAGTTGAGCAGCAGCTCCAATGGCACCAAGGCCGCGTTTTTCAGCGCCTCCTGCATCGCCGCCTTTCGTGCGGCCTTTTCATCATCATTGGATTTGGGCATTTTAAATACAGCTGTCACGCCGTTAAATGCGTCGGTATCGCGGTCGATTCCATCGGTCATCTCCTTTAACAGGGGCATTGAATCGGAGATAATCGTATTCATAATCTCATCGTACTCCGCGTACTTTGGTTTTCCAACCGTGAGGCTGGCCGCCATTGAAGCCAAGCCGATTCCCATAGCTCCCGTAACGGCGGAGGCGGATCCGCCTCCGGGAGCGGGCGCGTTGGATGCAAGCAATTCTATAAACTCGCGCACGCTCATGGAGGCGAGCTGAGTACTGTTTTCCATCTATAAAGTTCTCCCTTCTGTTGCTATTATTTTCCCCTTTTTGATCACGTTTCTTACCAGGTTGGAGCCGTAGCGGTAGAATATCATGTCGAGATTTGGCGCATTCCAGAGTAGGATATCCGCCTGCTTACCGCATTCAAGCGATCCCACGATATGCGAACGCCCGATCGACGCCGCGGCGTTAAGCGTTACCGCCGTAAGGGCTTCCTCCGGCGTCAGCAGATACTTATAACACGCGATATTCATTGCAAGCTGCAACGACAGGTTGGGTGTAGAGCCAGGGTTAAAGTCGCTGGCAACGGCCACAGGTATCCCCTTTTCTATCATTTTCCGTGCGGGGGCGTAGTCCTTCCCGAGATAGAACGAGGTGGCGGGAAGCAATACGGCGATAGTGCCGCTATGCGCAATCATATCCATTCCTCGTTCAGTTATTGCGATTAAATGCTCCGCACTGACAGCGCCTAGCTCGGCGGCAACTTCGGAGCCGCCGATAGCATCTATCTCGTCAGCGTGTATTTTTGCGCCCAAACCAAGCTTTTGAGCTGCCGACAGTATTCGTTCGGCTTCAAGGGCGCTAAAGACGGCGGTTTCGCAGAACACGTCGCAGTATTCGGCAAGGCCGCGCTCTGCAATATAGGGGAGCATCGCGTCTATAATAAGGCTAATATAGGCCTCCTTATCATCCATATACTCGCTGGGTACAGCATGCGCTCCCATAAACGTAGATACCAGCTCTACAGGCTGTTCTCCTTTAAGCCGCTTAACCACATTAAGCTGCTTTATCTCATCGTCCGGCGTCAGGCCATAACCGCTTTTGGCCTCGCACGTCGTCGTGCCCAGCGCCAGCATTTCATATAATGAGGATTTTGCTTTAACGGTTAGTTCATCCTGTGTTGCCTGCCTGGTCGCCGCCACAGTGGATAGTATTCCGCCGCCGCGCTTTAGAATATCGAGATAGCTTACCCCGCGCAGCTTATCGGCAAGCTCGTGCTCACGCCAGCCGCCAAACACAAGGTGGGTATGCGCGTCGATAAGCCCGGGCGTAACAAGCGCGCCGCATGCGTCTAGGATCTCAGCCCCGGGTTTAACGAAACGAGACGGGAGCTCTCCAGAACCGATCTCCAGGATCTCCTGGCCGGCTATTACGATGTAGGAATTCCTGATTAACTCTATAGTTCCCTGTAATTTGCCGGATTTTGGCGCGTTGCCGACCGGGGTGGCAAGCATGCCTATATTTTTAATTATTAATGTGGGTTTCATATGCTTCCTTTACATAAGTCGGTTTTCAAGCACCTGCGCCTTTGTAAAGCCCTCAAGCTTGAGATAGTATTCCGCCGCGTCGATCAGAGCTGCCATGGGAGTAAGCCCCACTATCTCGCTGCCGATTATACGCGCGCCATAGCGCTCGGCCTCAATGCGTACGAGCTCAAATACACGGTACAGAGGCGTTTTATCGCAGTTGCACATGTTGATTGATACCTGGGCGATTTTTCTGTCTTCAAGCATCACGCCGAGGGCTTTTACATGCTTCAAACCGCCGCCTGACTCTCTGATTATCTTTGCAATATTATTTGCTATTGAGATATCGGACGTATCAAGGTTTATGTTATAGGCGACAAGTGGGGCTCTGGCTCCGACGGCAACCACGCCTGCGGTCGGGTGTACGGTGTGGCCAAAATCGGGGCGCCACTTTTCCTCCGTGACCTTTTTTGCCATTCCCTCAAACTGTCCTTTGCGGATTGACGCCAGGTTTTTGCGGTGCGGTGCCGTAGCGGATTCCTCATATAGAAATACAGGTATGTCCAGCTCTTTATAGATCCGTTCGCCTACAGCCTTTGAAAGCTCGACGCACTCCTCGACGGTAACCTCCTTTATCGGAACAAAGGGGATAACGTCTATTGCGCCCATCCTCGGGTGTTCCCCCGTATGCTGTGTAAGGTCGATTACATCGCGCGCCGCGCGTGCAAGGCGGAACGCGGCTTCGGCAACGCCCTCGGGATCGCCGACAAAGGTGATCACGCTCCTGTTATGGCTTGCGTCCGAAGAGTAATCAAGGAGTGTCACATTTGGTATCCCTCTTACAACAGCGACAAGGTTCTCCACCACTTCAGGTCTTCTGCCTTCGCTTACATTTGGTATGCATTCGATTAGCTTAGCCATTATTATATCCTCCAAAAATATTGTTTAACTTAACATATAGCAGTATTAAAAGCGAACTTAATATTTTGCAACCGTACTCTTAATTATATCATCGCTTACTAAGTTTGGAAGCGTAATGTGATCAGTTGCCGAATTAACCAAGTTATACTCTTCAGCGGTGAACATCGAATTTTCATTCCGTGCCCACGCCCGCCTTGCCACGCCGCACATGGTATCCCAGGGCATTGCCATGGAAAGGATGGCGTCAACGCGCTCGCTCCCGTCAAGTACCATGCCAAAGCCGCCGTTTATTGCTTTGCCTATTCCAACGCCGCCGCCGTTATGCAGGGCTATAAGGCTCATTCCCCTGGCCGCGTTTCCGGCAAAGCACTGCGTGGCCATATCGGCCATTATGTTGGAGCCATCCTTTATATTTGACGTCTCGCGAAATGGCGAGTCCGTTCCTCCGGTATCGTGGTGGTCACGACCTAGCATCACAGGCCCTATGACTCCGTTTCTGACCATTTCGTTGAATTTAAGCGCAATCTTGGTGCGCCCCATGGCATCCTGATAAAGTATCCTCGCCTTTGTACCGACTACCAGCTTATTCTTTTTAGCGTCGCGAACCCAAACATAGTTGTCGTAGTCCTGATAGCGCCTGTTGGGGTCGATACATTCCATCGCTGCGCGGTCCGTAGCGTCAAGATCCGCCTGTTTGCCGCTTAAGCATACCCAGCGGAACGGTCCGTAGCCGTAGTCAAAGAGCTGTGGGCCAAGTATATCTTCGACATATGAGGGAAAGATAAAGCCGTCCTTCTCGTCAACGCCGTTTTTGCATATCTCCTTAACCCCCGCGTCATACACCGCCTTTAAGAAGCTATTTCCATAATCAAAGAAATAGGTGCCGCGCTCATGAAGCCGCTTGATTAGCTCATAATGCCGAACGAGCGATTTGTTGACGAGCGCCTCAAACGTTTCCTTGTCCTCGTACAGCATGCGCGTGCGCTCTTCAAAAGTAATGCCCTGGGGACAGTAACCGCCGTCATATACCGCGTGGCAGGAGGTCTGATCCGATAGAAGATCAACATGAACGCCGTTATTTACAATGTACTCCAATAGGTCAACTACGTTTCCAAGGTACGCTATTGCGCACGGGCGCCTGGCCGAGAGCTCTTCCTTCGCCCACTCTATACACTGATCAAGGCTGTCTGAATATTTGTCCACCCAGCCCTGCTCATAGCGGGTCATTATACGCGATATATCGACCTCGGCTATTATGGACACCGCTCCGGCTATGTTGGCGGCCTTACCCTGGGCGCCGCTCATTCCGCCAAGGCCCGCCGATACGAACAATTTGCCCGACAGATCCTCATTCTTTGGTATGTTTAGCTTAAGGCGGCCCGCGTTAAGCAGCGTGTTGAATGTGCCGTGAACAATCCCCTGGGGGCCTATGTACATCCATCCGCCCGCAGTCATCTGGCCATAATTGGCCACGCCCAGCGCCGCCGCGCGGTTGAAGTTTGCCTGATCGTCAAACAGGCCTATCATCAGCCCGTTCGTAATTATCGCGCGCGGAGATAGGCTGTGCGAACGGAACAATCCCAGCGGATGCCCGGATTCTATGACAAGCGTCTGCTCGTTGGTAAGCCTTTTCAAATATTCTTTGATCAGCCTGTACTGCATCCAATTCTGGCACACCTGGCCGGTTTCGCCATAGGTCACAAGCTCATAGGGATATAACGCTACGTCAAAATCCAGATTGTTATCGATCATCACCTGAAACGCGCGGCCTTCAATGCAATTACCTTCATATTCCTCTATAGGACGGCCGCAGAGCCTTCCCTTCGGTCTGAACCTATAGCCGTAGATTCTCCCATGCTCACGCAGCTCGCGCAGGAATTCGGGAGCAATCGCCGCATGGTGCTCCTGGGGAATATACCTCAGCGCATTTTTAAGCGCAAGCTCTATATCCTGTTGAGTAAGGTGCGATTCGCGCTTTGGAGCACGCCGTATACCCTCCTCAAACCCCGGATGGGGCGGCAGCGGTCCCGAGAACAGGTCGTGTATAATGTTTGTGTTGTTCATTTTTGCCTCCTGTTTGATTAATGCCACGGTCATATATTTAAAATCATCTGAAATCAGGAATCATATCAAAGACGATCTTTTCCATCTCACCGCTCCTAATTATTTCATTCATATTTGATATGTCGGGACGGATTTCCCGATCCTCACCATAGAACTCAACCCTGCTGCGTACAAGGCTGAATATGCTCTTATGTACTGGCGACGGTTCTCCCGCGCGCAGTTCAATCCCCTGTACCGCAGCCATTAATTCAAAAGCCAAAACATAATAGGCGTTATCAATCACCTTAGCGCATTTTCTGGCAGCGGTGGTGCCCATGCTTACGTGATCTTCCTGGTTTGCCGAGCTTGGGATAGAGTCGACGCTTGCGGGGTGGGAAAGCACCTTGTTTTCAGATACCAGCGATGCGGCGCTGTACTGGCATATCATATATCCTGAATTCAATCCTCCGTTTGGCGTGAGGAACGCGGGGAGTCCATTGCTCAGGGCCGGATTTACCAGCCTTTCAAGCCTTCGCTCGGATATATTGGCCAGCTCGGAAATCGCGGCGCATAGATAATCCATAACCAAGGCGACGGGCTCGCCATGGAAATTACCCCCAGAGATCACACTTTCATCATCTAGGAACAAAAGCGGGTTGTCGGTAGCGGAGTTCATTTCGATTTCTAAAACGTTCCGCACATGCGTGATAGCGTCGCGTATAGCGCCATGAACCTGCGGTATACAACGTATCGCATATGCGTCCTGAACGCGTAGATTTTGAGAGGCCTCAAGAATGGGGCTGTCTTTGGTCAGCAGCAATATGTTGTTGGCCACAAGCGACTGGCCATGGTGGGGCCGTACGGCCTGAACCCTGGGATCAAACGCGTTTTTGAGGGCGGTTAACGCTTCCATGCTCATTGACGCCGTAATATCCGCGATTTGCGCCGCCTTTAATGCGTCGTAACAAGCAAGGGATCCTATTGCCGTCATGCATTGCGTCCCGTTTATAAGCGCAAGGCCCTCCTTTGCCTGAAGGCTGAAGGTTTCTATCCCAGCTTCAGCCATCGCCTCCGCGCCTGGCAAACGCCTTCCATTATATATTGCCTCACCCTTTCCTATGAGCGGAAGCACCATATGCGCTAAAGGGGCTAGGTCGCCGCTGGCGCCAAGAGAGCCTTTTTCGGGGATTATCGGATGCACTCCCTTATTCAGCATCTCCGTGAGCGCCTGAACGATTTCGGGCCTGATGCCTGAATACCCTTTTAACAGAGCGTTTGCCCTTAAAAGGATCATTGCCCTGACCGTTGGCCCGCTTAGCGGCTCTCCTACAGCCACACAGTGGCTAAGGATCAGGTTTTCCTGGAGCCTGCCGCTGTTTTCAGCGCCGATACTGACCTTGCTGAATTCGCCAAAGCCTGTGCTTATGCCGTATGCAACCCGGCCTCCCTCAATTATGCGTTCAACCAAGGCCCTGGAAGAACGCACCGCCTCAAGGGCGGATGTATCGATAACGACCTTTGCTCCGTGCCTGGCAACGTCAACAACCTGCTCAATAGTAAGCGAATGGCCGTCGATGGCGACTTCTTGTGTTTTGTGATGATTGCTGTGCAAAATATTATCCTCCATCTGATCTTAGTCCGTAAGCTCTACAAAAACAATTCTTTAATTTATCGTAGCATTGTGGCTAAACGCTGTCAATGCGATATGCGTTGAAAAGTAATGCTAGAGTGATTAAAATGTTGTCCTAAGTGTAGGTCGTGGCTCCTTCTGTTAGAAGAGCCTGGTATGGTGTATAATGAATTTATAGTTGGTTGTTTTCATCCCTGCTTTTGGGACGCTGCTTTTTCAGCAATATAAAAGAGACGGAAATTAGGAGTATATAGCATGAAGATTCTGTTGTGCGAAGACGACGCGGGAATAATCAAAAAGCTCAAGCTCACGCTTGCTCAGGAAGGCTATGAAGTTATATCGGTAAACAGACAGCGCGACGCTATGGAGGCCGCCGAAAATGAATCCTATGACCTGGCGCTTTTAGACCTCACATTCCCTGACGGAAGCGGATATCCCATATGCTCAGCCATAAAGAGGAGAGGGGATATTCCGGTGATCTTCCTAACGGCTGCCGATGATGAGTTCAATGTCGTTACCGGCTTTGACGTTGGAGCGGACGATTATATTACAAAGCCATTCAGGCCGCTTGAGCTTGTATCGCGTATAAAAAACGCGCTGAGGCGCTACGGGAAGTCCCAGTCGGTATTTAACATAGGCTCCTTAAGGGTTGATACAATCAGCGGGGCGGTAACCCGCGGCGGAGAAGAGGTTATACTGTCTGCGCTTGAATACAGGCTGTTGCTTATGTTTATAAACAACTGTGGGGCGGTGCTTACCAGGGAGCAGCTCATGGGAAAGATATGGGATTTGGCAGGCAACTACGCCAATGACAATGCGCTTACCGTGTGCATAAAGCGTCTGCGCGACAAGATTGAGGATGACCCGCAGGATCCTAAAATAATACAGACCGTGCGGGGGCTCGGATATAGGATGGTAAAATGATTAGAAATTCAGAACTTAAGCACATTACCCTGTTCTGCCTTATAGTTTCGGCCATCTTTTCAGCCGTCGGGTTTTCCCTGTTCGGCAGAGCGGGCTGGCTTGTTCTTATGGCCTGCGCCGTTTTTTCAGCATTTATATTCATAGTATCATTGACGAGGCTGCGCTCCATTGCAAAGCTATCGGATCAGCTGTGCGGAATAATGCACGGCGATGCCGTACTTGACATATCGGGCGAGACGGAGGGCGACCTATCGATACTAAAAAGCGAAATATATAAGATGACGGTAACGCTTCGGGAGCAGGCGTACCAGCTTATGGCTGAAAAGCAGGCGCTGTCCGATTCGCTGTCCGACATATCGCATCAATTAAAGACCCCGCTTACATCAATGATGATAACAGCGTCGCTTATGACAAGTGAAAAGGACGAGGCGACGCTTGGAGGATATATTCGAGATATCGAGTCACTTATTCAGGGCATGAGTTTTTTGGTCTCATCGCTTCTTAAAATTTCGCGCCTTGACGCGGGCATGGCAGGACTTGTTTCCGCCAGGGCGCTGTTAAAGGATGTGGTAGAAAAGGCCTGCGCGCCGCTGCTTATTCCAATGGAATTGCGTGAGGTAAATCTAATCGTAGAAGGCGACCCCGAAGCCGCCTTTACGGGCGACATCAACTGGATGGCCGAGGCACTGACAAACGTGATAAAGAACTGTATGGAGCACACTCCGCCAGGAGGAACGGTAACGGTTAACTATTCGGAGAATCCGCTCCACTCTCTCATAACCGTATTAGACACCGGAGGTGGGATAAGCAGGAAGGATCTGCCCCATATATTCGACAGGTTTTACAGGGGTGAAAACGCTGCCGAGGGAAGCGTTGGCATAGGGCTGGCGCTCGCAAGGAGAATAGCGGAAGAACACAACGGCACCCTGAGCGCCCATAATAGCGGCAAGGGCGCTGTGTTTGAGCTTAGGATCTATAAATAAAGCCCAATGTGACATATTCGTAATTTCGAAGTCACCGAATAGTAAGAAGCACGGCTTATACTTAACTCCGTATAGAGCATTATGCAAATACGGAGCGCTTTTTTTGAAAGGAGAGCAAGGAAATGGAAATATTGAGGGTGGAGCACCTGTCAAAAATCTATGGTACAGGCGAAAACGCCGTGAAGGCATTGGACAATGTATCGTTTTCAGTGCATAAGGGGGATTTTGTAGCCATTACCGGCCCCTCCGGTTCGGGGAAGTCAACATTATTGCATATACTTGGCGGCGTTGACGAGCCGACGGCGGGAAAGGTATATGTCGACGGAAAGGATGTATATTCGCAAAACTCCGAGCAGCTGGCCGTATTCAGGCGAAGGCAGGTGGGGCTTATATATCAATTCTACAACCTTATACCTGTGCTTGACGTAAGGGAGAATATTACCCTGCCTCTGCTCCTCGACGGGCGAAAGGTAAACGCCGAGTATTATAACGAGCTTCTTAATACCCTCGATTTAAAGGAGCGGGAGAAGCATCTTCCCAACCAGCTATCGGGAGGGCAGCAGCAGCGGGTATCCATAGGCAGGGCGCTTATCAATACGCCGGCGATTATGCTTGCCGACGAGCCGACCGGTAATCTGGACAGCAAGAACAGCAGGGAAATAATCGACCTCCTCAGGCTGTCCAACAAGAAATACGACCAAACCCTTATCATAATTACGCATGATGAGAGTATCGCGCTGCAGGCCGACAGGATAATCACGATAGAGGACGGCCAAATCTCCAGGGATGAGGTAATACGCAAATGAAAACGTTGAACAACGTTAATATAAACGTATATAGCATGTTATATAAAAACCGTTTGGTTACGGCGGGGAGGCGACGGCTGTGAACATAATGCATTCGGTGACTATGAGGCAGATGAAGCTCAATAAGCGCAGGACCATCGTAACGATCATGGGGGTCATCATCTCGGTGGCAATGATCACGGCCGTTACAACGTTTGCCGCTACGATGATGGACTACCTTGGACAAAATGCAATGATGTCCTCAGGAGAATGGTACGGCCGCTATAAAGATGTGCCAGCCGAAAAAATGAATGATATTTCGGAAGCACAATGCGTTGATGAAAGCTTTATTATTGAATCTTTAGGCTATTCCATGCTGGAAGGAGGAAAAAACGAGGATAAGCCATATCTGTTTTTCGCCGCGCTTGACGATACCGCAATGGAAAGGATGAGAATTGAACCGAATCTGATCGAGGGCAGGCTTCCGATCAATGGCAATGAAATTGTAATACCGGGCCATATCAGAACAAACGCGGGTTTAGATTATAAAGTTGGCGATGTAATTGAGGCTGATATAGGCGAACGAATTATAAATACAGGGGTCGAAACTATAGTAACCAAAAGCCAGGATTATAGCTACAGGCTATTTGACTATAGCGGCGCTGACGCTGACGTAAACGTGCAGGAGGAGCTTTCCCCAAAACAACACAAAAGCTTTACAATCGTAGGCATAATGAGGCGGCCGGGCTGGGAAAATTATAAATCCCCGGGATATACGTCGATCACCGTTTATGAAGGCAATGCTGAATCCGCCGACATCTACACCCTAAATGATAATCCCATGCCGTCGCTCTATAACGATATGGTAGCGCTTGCTGAAAGCGAGGGCGTACAGGTTGCGGTGAATGACGACCTGCTTATGTATCAAGGCATACTGCCGCTTTCGTCCATAAGTATTACGCTGTACAGCGTGGTGCTGATAATAGTATTGATAATCATGGCGGGAGCTGTCAGCATGATACGCAACGCATTCTATATTTCGATGGGTGAAAGACGAAAGTATATGGGCGTTATGTCGGGCGTGGGCGCAACCGCAAAGCAAAAGCGCATGGGAGTGTACGCCGAGGCCGCAGTTATAGGCGCAATCGGGATACCGCTTGGAATTTTAGCCGGCATAGGCGGTATAGCGCTGACCTTTGCCCTGCTTAACCCCACAATAGCCGATCTATCGACATACGGGCTTGAGTTTAAAACGACGGTTTCCTTGATATCGGTGGCGGCCGCCGTTGTGTTCTCAATGGTCACGATATATATTTCCGCGCTTATTCCGGCGATAAAGAGCGGGAAGTCAAGCCCAATGGCAGCGATACGGCAAAGCAATGATGTAAGAATCAGGAGACGCAGTGTCAGGACCTTTGGCATAACGAGAAAATTGTTTGGCTTTGAAGCTGAGCTTTCAGTGAAAAACATCAAGCGGAACCCCAAAAGCTACAGAACTACTGTAAGCGCCCTGGCGGTAAGTGTAATACTGTTCCTCACCGTGGTGTATTTTATGGGTCAGTTAACGGATGTAGGATCCTTAAAAGGTGTTGGCGTAGAGACGTCTGATATGATGCTTGTATACAGTGTCAATGAAGATGAAAGTATAGCATATGAGGATATGCAGCTAGCCGGCCAAATCTCGTCGTTAAGCGGTATATCGGGTGCGGAGGTCATTATACATAGCGATAGCTTAATCAGCGGGACTGTTGACGAGTCCTTGTTCACGGATAGATTCAGTGAAATGAGAAAGCAATACAAATCCAACTATGATGTGGATATCAACGGCATAAGCATTTTAGCTGTGGACGATAACACCCTATCGCGGCTTGCGAATGGTTCGGGAACAAGCCTTGAACAGTTAAAATCGGAGAGAGGCTGCATAGTAATGAATGATATGAACACGATGGGCTATTCCGAGGAGGGCGATATTCAGGTTGATTATATGCAGATATTCAGGCGGCAGGCGGTTGGTTCAAGTATATCGGTTGAAAAACCAGGAGGAACGGGAACCCTTAAGATATGCGGCCTGTCCAGCGCAAAACCCCAATTCTGCGGGTCTCAGATGATGGGCTTAAACTACAACGTCGCAATCTCTGTTGATACGTTAAAGGAGCTGCTCGGAGGCAAGATAGAGCCGCATTCATATTGCAGGATATACATAAAGCTTGAGAGTGAAAAGAACTATGAAACCGTATTGTCGTCTGTGAATGAGCTGAAAAGGCAGTTCAGTGCCGGCGCTGACGCGATGATATATGATAATATAGCAGATGCGCGCGAAGCCAGGCAGCTGTCAATGGTGGTTTCCGTATTCGGAATAGGTTTCGTAACGCTTATATCGCTTGTTGGCGTTACGAATATAATCAATACGGTATCAACGGGAATAGACCTGAGAACGAGGGAATTTGCGATGCTTAAGTCCGTTGGAATTACACCAAAGGGCTTCAACAAGATGATAAGGTTTGAAAGCCTGTTCTATGGGTTAAAAGCCCTACTGTGGGGATTGCCAATAAGCGTAATATTAATGTTATTGCTAAACAGTGTAATGGGTACTACGTTCTCGTTCGCTTTCAAGCTGCCGTGGCTTGAAATGGCGCTGGTGAGCGTGGGAATATTTGTGGTAACAGGCATAACGATGCTATATGCAACGGGTAAGGTCAAAAAGCAGAACATTATGGATGGCTTAAGAAGCGACAATATATAAAAAACATCCATAAGTCACGCTATCGTATAGAGCGGCTGGCCATGTGTCTATACATCCGGATATAAAAAGCTATCGGGGGACAGCGTCCCCCGATAGCTGATTTAAACGACAATTTAAATAAAATCCCATGAATTATCAGGATAGCTCCAACCATTCGTTGATCTATAGCCGCAGCCCCGTCAGCATGATAGAGTATTTACACCCTTTTTTTAACGAGCAGAGGACAAATTCCAGCAATTATCATAATACCGCCCAAAACGGCAGCCGAAGCGGCGCCGGCCTTTGGAGGATCGCTGGGGCTGGAAGCATCCTTTTCAAATTTAATTTCTATTTTTGAATCGCGGGTTACGTTTTTAACGGTATAGGAGCTTTCGGACAGGTTTTCAGCAACTACCGCTCCGTTTATGCTGATACTGGCAACGTGATGACCGTCATCGGGAACAATGTTTATGGTTATGTCGTCTCCATGATCCACCGTAACGATACCTGAGGGCGTTACCGACCCGCCGCCGGTTGAGTTGATTTCAATATTGTAGCTATGTATGGAGTATAGTGCAATTACATCCAGGTCTGAAGTTACGTTTGTAAACTCGCAGCTCCATCCCCAAAAATCATGGTACTCATGAACAGGCGCCTCCGGAGCGGTTGCGTCCTCTCCCAGACCAACGCTTTGCGTGTCAATGATATCCCCTGTAAGGCTGTCGATAAAGGTTACGGTAAACAGTCCTAGGGGCCTGATCCTTCCCTCGGTACCAGCGTACATGCTTAAATCATCAAGCGATGCTATGTATTTTATCATTATCTCATCGATACAGGGATACTCATTCACAATGGGTAAATCCCCTATCATCGAATACCCATCTCCTCCTGCGGAGAGATAATCGTTCGTTGCAAACAGGTATTCACGATCAAGCTCCAGGGGTTCTCCGGCAATGTATATATCTGAAGGCTCAATCCGGTCGTATGGTTCTTTGGAAGCGTCAAAGGAAAAGCTGACTCCGCCGACCTGAGGAAAGCCTCCGGCGGCATCGGGGTATGAGCGCATCCCGTGTTCCAAGGCGTCGTGTATGGCCTGGCCGGTCATATTCTTAGTAACAATATATCCCCCAAACGGGAATACCGTTATCAGGTCGCCCTTGGTTATGTTTCCAACTTCAATAGAGGCACGGATACCGCCGCCATTGACCATGGAGACGTCGGCGCCAGTTTCGTACAGAATTGAGTCGGCTGAGAGGTTACCAAGGTTTGTTTCCTGTGTACGAACGAATTCGCGCTCACCATTAAGATATACGTTGGTATAGCCTATCACTTCGGAAAGCAAAACGTCTAAATCAGCTTCAATATCGGACACGAGCGCATCTACGCTTTCGTTCGTGCCGCTGAACTGCTCTTCGTTGACGAGCATAGCTTCGCTTCCATTTTCATCCATAATTACGACGCCGATATTTTGTATATATTCGCCCGTGCTTACGATGAGCGTATCGTTTACCTCGTGCCCGTTTTCAAGCACGGTATGGCTATGCCCGTCGATGAACAGGTCAATTCCGTCCACTTGCTCGCAGATCATCTCAGAAGTAAATTCACTGCTTGGTATAAGTCCAATATGGCCAATCGCTATTATATAGTCTACCCCTTCGGCCTGAAGCTGTTCCACCTGCTGCTCAGCAGCGGTTATGGGATTTTCAAACGAAAGGCCGGCGACATTGTCGGGGTGAGTTTTGTACGCCGTTTCGGGTGTTGCAAGGCCGAACACACCATAGGTTTTTCCGTCCCGCTCAATTATCGTATTGCTCTCAAACAGGGTGTTTCCCGTTTCAGCTTCCACTACGTTGGCCGCCAGCACCGGAAAATCCGCTTTTGACGCAAGCTCATAAAGTCTGTCGTAACCGTAGTTATAGTCATGATTTCCCGTTGTCATGGCGTCATATCCTACCATGTTCATAATATCGATTATGGACGCACCCTCATACATGGTCGCAATCGGCAATCCATGAAGAGTGTCTCCAGCGTCAAAGGTCAGCACCGTAGCGCCCGCTGCCTCATATGCGTCCTTGAGTGCCGCAACCGCTGTAAAGCCCATATAATCGGTAACGCGTGAATGCGAATCATTGGTATGCAATACTACGGTTTTCCCTTCGTATTCGCCAGCGCTGAAATTGCCTACGGCGATGGCCGGTGCGGAAATGGAGACTGCAACCAGCAACACAATAAGTACCCAAATTATTTTTTTCACTTTCAGATCCTCCCCTTTATTAAACCCCCGCGTCCATCGGTAAGAGGCTTATAA
>DBFNRV010000041.1:0-5328 GCA_048421225.1 Christensenellales bacterium
TTTTATTATTGTTGAGTATTAAAAGGCTGATTATTAATCATATTGTACAGGATGGTTGTATAATAAAATAATATTTAAGGGAGGAGCGGCAAAATGGAGAACAGAAACATTATTTTAAGGGCCGAAAAGATCGCGAAAACGTATGCGGGCGGAACAAGTCTTGAGGCAAAGGCGCTGAAACCTTCGGATCTCGATATTGAGGAGGGGGTATTTTACGCCATAATCGGGCGGAGCGGTTCGGGCAAATCAACGCTTCTGCACATCTTGGGCGGTCTGGACAGGCCGACCGAGGGCAAGCTTTATCTTGAGGGACAAAGCGTGTTTGAGCTCAGGGATAAGGAGCTGGCGGCGCTTAGGCGCAGGCGCATCGGGTTTGTGTTCCAGGCTTACAACCTTCTTGGAGAGCATACCGCCCTGGAAAACATACTTATGCCGGTTCATCTGGACGGCCGCAAGGTTGACGAAGAGCATTTCAACGAGGTTATCGACGCGTTGGACATCCGCGGTAAACTCAGCAATTATCCGGATGAGCTCTCCGGAGGCGAACAGCAGAGGGTAGCTATCGCCAGGGCGCTGATTAGCAAGCCGGCCATCGTGCTGGCCGACGAGCCTACGGGTAACCTTGACCCCAAGACGGGCGACGAGGTATTGAAGCTGTTAAAGGTTATAGCGCACAAATTCAATCAAACCGTAATTCTTGTGACGCACGATATGGAGATAGCGCGAATGGCGGATAAGGTGATACGCCTTAGTGACGGGTATATAGAGAATATTACGGATAAATAATGGCAATTCAATAGCAAATGATTAACAGGGCGGCCAAATGCCTTATAAACTGGGGCTTTGGCCGTTTGTCGTAAAAACAGGATTTGTTTACAAGTGTGTATATGAATATAAATTTCTGCTTGAACACATATCTCAAAAGAGGTATAATTATGGCATACGCGATATATGCATATTTAATATGCGGCATCACAATGGGGGGGAAAGGAACGGATGATGAAGCGGTTAGTAAAACTGATTCTGGTTGTAGCGGTTGCGGCGCTTGTATATACTGCCAACGCTATGATACAGGCATGGTATGAAGCTGTATATAACTTAAACGTGGGAATCCGCTTCAGGCGTCCGCTCCGAACAAGGATGGATTATAGCTCAAAGGCAAGCTTCTGTATACCGTATATTTCGTATGGCCTTTGGAACTACAAGGCATATCCTTGGAGTTCCGCGAGCATGCCCGTCTCTCCGTCAGTTGTTCATATTAATCAATCAAGACATCACCTTGCGCCTTGCTGACATGGTAAACAAGTGCGCGAGGTGAGCTTGTCTTAGGGAGCTTCCGCCAGGCAGGCTTTGTCCCCTGCGGATACTTCCGCCCACCAATGATGGTACCCGTTTCCGGCGGTGCTCACCGGCCGCCAGGAAGCGTTGGATATCATAAAAAACGCTTTAAGAGGAGGAAAATTCATGAAGCGAATCCTAAGTGTAGCTCTTGCTTTGCTTTTGGTTCTTGGCCTGCTTCCGCTCGCAAACGCGGCTGAGCTGTCCGAGTTCGGAAAGATCAAAGAGCAGGAGTACGTGTCGGGTGGAGAGCGCGGAAACGCGTCTTCCACTTCCAATAATGACATGAAAAACGGAAAGCTCTTTGATGCCGCTCCAGACGTAGACGTCGAGGAGCCGGAAGACACGGATATCGTGTCAATAATCGTAGAGCTGGACGACGAGCCGGCAATGGCCGTTTCCGAGTCCGTTAAATCTGCCTCCGCAGCAGAAGCCAAACTGCTGGAAAAACAAAATCTCAAGCAGGCGGAGATAGAGAACGCTCTCGGCGTAAAGCTTAATGTGAAGCACAATTATACCCTGCTTTACAACGGCTTCTCTTTCGAGGGAGAGTACGGCCTGGTAGAAAAGATCAGGGATCTCGGCATAAATGCTTATGTCTCGCCCGAGTTTGAGGTTCCCAAGATGCACACCAGCGTCGGCCTCGTCGGCGCTGACGTAGCGTGGGATTATGGATACACAGGCGAAGGACAGACCGTCGCCATCATCGACACCGGCATCCGCCTTACCCATGAAGCCTTCAGCGTAATTCCCGAGAACATTGCATGGACTCAGGAAACCCTCCAGGCGCTGGTAAACGCCGCTGGCAGCAACCTTAATGCCGGCACCAACGTATCCCAGCTTTATAAGAGCGGCAAAATACCCTTTGGTTATAACTATTATGGAGATAACTACAACCCGGGTCACTATTCAAATGACCATGGCAGCCACGTTGCCGGTATAGCCGCCGGTAACAACGGTTCCGATTTCAAGGGCGTCGCTCCTGACGCTCAGCTGATTGCAATGCAGGTCTTCACGCCGACAGGCGGCGCCTACTGGAGTGAAATCCTTGCGGCGCTTGAAGACTGCGCATACCTTGGCGTGGATTCGGCCAACATGAGCCTTGGTTCCTCCTGTGGGTTCACCGATTATAACGGCGATGCAACCTACGAGCGGGTTCTCGGTCTCGTGGCCGATGCCGGTGTTAACCTGTCCGTTGCCGCTGGTAACGATGGAGCTACCTATGACGGAAACCATTGGGAAGGCCGTCAGCTCGCATCCAACCCGGACTACGGCGTAGTAGGTTCACCCGCAACCTTCCCCGAGTCCCTGTGCGTTGCCGCTTCAAATAACCTTGGCGGTTCAGAAGGCGTTGTTGAAGCCTACGGCGAAAGCTTTGCCTACAACGACAGGTCGGGCGACCCCGCGGTTGCGTTCTCAACCCTTAACGGTGAGCACGAATACGTAGTGGTCCCCGGACTTGGTAGTCCTTCCGACTTTACGGGAATTGACGTCACCGGAAAAATCGCGCTTATAGTGCGCGGCGAGCTCAACTTCTCCGACAAAGTAGCCAACGCTTATGAAGCGGGCGCGATCGGCGTTATCATTTACAACAACGAGGCTGGAGTTATCAACATGGCTGTTGATAATTACTTCGTACCCGCTGTTTCAATCACGCAGGTAGCCGGACAGCACCTCGTAAACAACGCCACCGACGGTATCGGCACGCTTACGGTAAGCGGTATGGACGCGACGGGTATTCCGACTTCGTTCTCAAGCCGCGGCACCACAGCCGACCTGAAGATCAAGCCCGAGATCATGGCCCCTGGCGCAAACATCAACTCGGTTGATGGATTAACCAGCAACAATTCATACAAACTGAGCGATGGCACCTCCATGGCCGCTCCGCACGTAGCTGGCGGTATGGCTATTGTACAGGAATATGTAGACGAGATGTTCCCGAATGCTGATGAAAGCAGAAAGATGGAACTCGTTGACGCCCTCCTCATGAGCACAGCGACCCCGCGCGTAGATAATAACGGCAATCCGTTCGTAGTGCGCGAGCAGGGCGCTGGCATGATGAATCTGGGCAGCGCCATCACGACGACCGCTTACCTCTCTGTTTCGGACAATGTACGTCCTAAGCTGGAAGTCGGCAGCAGTGAAAACGGCGTGTATGAGCTCAACTTCACCGTCAATAACTTTGGCGGCACAGCGCTTACTTACACAATCAATCCGATCGTTATCACCGAAACTCCCAAAGTACTTGGCGAGTACGGCGGCGAAACGGTTTATTACATCGATGGCACGCCCTACGCGCTCAACGATGTAGTAGAATTTGATATGCCTGAGTCGGTTACAGTACCCGCCGGCGGAACCGCTGACGTAAGCGTTACCGTAACCCTCAAGGATGCGGCCAAGACATTCTTTGCGGATCATTTTGACGCCGGAATGTTTGTTGAAGGCTTTATAGAGCTTGAAGGTGTAGCCGATGGTGAGGGCGCTATTCCTTCTACGCTGAATATCCCGTTCCTCGGCTTCTATGGCGACTGGAACCATCCGGCCATGATCGAAGAGAACGCTTACTATTACCAGGATGAGCCCACCTACAGCCAGGTTCGTGAGAACCTTATCGGCTATAAGGCTGGCAGCAATATCCAGGGCCTTGGCATCAACCCGTACGTTGAAATGACCGAAGCTCAGTTCCTCGCCGACCGCGGAGCGGTTTCTCCCAATGGCGACGGCTGGTTTGAGTCTGTAAACGTAGCGTACGTCAACATGATGAGGAACGCCTCTTATGCGGAATACGCTGTTGAGATCAATGGCAGCAGCACGGTTCTTTCCCGCGGAAATTACGTGAAAAAGGGCCATATGCCCGACGGCGATCCTTATCAGCAGATGGGCTATAACTACATGACGTTCCCGACATGGAACGCTTCGGCTCTTACAGATGGCCAGTCCGCGGTTATCAAGATCCGCGCGGATCTCGCAAACGATGGATACACCACCGAAGCGAACGCCAACGGCGTTTGGAACGTTCCTGTAACCAAAGACCTTACCGCTCCGGAAATCGTAAGTGTTGAAGTAATTGACGGCGGTATCCGCATCACCTTCACGGACGCTCATTATGCAGCTTACGCAAAGGTATACGGAAACAATGACGTTTATTATGAAAGCGGAATCTTTGAAGACGAGCGCGGCGCTAACACGACCATCGAAGTTATGACGACCGAACCCGAAGTCGTCCTCTTCCTTGGCGATTACGCGGCTAACGAATCCGAGTTTACCATCAACACCGCTACCGGCGAATATGAGGGCGGCGGACATATAACGCCTCCTGGCCCCGTTGAGACGATTCTCTATGAGTGGGGATTTGAAGACATCAGCGAACTGGCCGAATGGCTTACCGCGGACGCTGATGGAGACGGTCAGAACTGGACAATGTACCGTGATGCCACGGGCGAAATGCCCTATGAGGGATCGGGCTTCCTCGGCTCCAATTCCTTCCTTAACGATTTTGGACCGCTCACTCCTGACAACTGGACGATTACTCAGAATCTGACGTTGCCTAACGACGCGGATGAAATTTCGCTTAAGTACTTTGTACGCGGTATAGACGATGAGTATTTTGCTGAGAACTACAGCGTATATGTAGGTCCCGCAAACCCGACAAGCACCGGACAGTTTACAAGGATATTCGGCGAAACCATCGCCTCGGCTGGTTGGAATGAGAAGGTTATCGACCTCAGCTCTTACGCGGGCCAGACGATAACGCTCGCCTTCCGTCATCATGGTTGCACGGATCAGTATATACTTGCGCTTGACAACATGTCGATAGTTGCGACCACAGGCGAAGAACCGCCGGTAACGCCGACGCCGACAGTACCGCCGACGCCAGGTGAATACGCGTTCGAAGAGAGCTTTGAAAACGGTATGAGCAACTGGACGCTCGTAGATGCGGACGGCGACGGTTACAACTGGATGGATTCACAGACCAACCCGTGGGAAGGC
>DBFNRV010000042.1:0-28581 GCA_048421225.1 Christensenellales bacterium
CATTTTTTATACTCAATTCAAAAACACGACCGGTTGTTAATCCGGTCGTTTTTATTGCTTAATCCTATTCCAAATTTCTATAATATTGTATATTACATAGTCTATTAGGGCTATGTAATCCTTAGCGTTTTCCCTACGATAGCGGCGACTTAGCGCATGGAGGTAGCTATTTACTATGACCCGGCCTGAATTCCAAAACCTTTCCTGGCTCCGCTATGTCATCTTTGTATTCGAAGCCTTCATCGGACGGGGGGGCCCCTATGTATTTAGCAAATATCTCTACGTATCTATTGCTGAACGTTACATTCGTTATTTCGGAATACATTACCCTCGTAGGAGATTCGTCCCAAACGCCGTTAGCATCAAAATGCCATATATAAACGCCTGTTTTTCCAACGCGCATTATCTTGCCTATGACAAAAAAGCCGTCCTCATCATATGTCTTTCGTTCAGCGATGACATATCTTCCCTGATCCTCCAGGCACTTAAACGAGGAATACCAGTCCGTTATATCTATATCCGGCGTTTCAAGGGAATTTAATATCCCCTCTTCATACAAAATTGTCTGAAATGCAGGCGGGGCAAGCACAAAATCCTCAACATCCTTTATCCGGCTTATTGAATAGCCATCGTGCATAAACTCGTCCTCAAACGCGGAAAGAAACAGTCTCTCGCTTGATTTGAGCGGGATTAGGTATTCGTCAAAGCCGTCATGCGAAAAATACACCTTACATAACAGCTTCCTTAACTCGGCCTCTGCGAGAAACAACTTTAGCTCTGATCTGGTCATATAGTCTCCACAGTCCACATTATATAGATATAGTATGCATATTCATAGTTTTTTCGTGAACGGATCCCGCCATTATGCTTTCATCCAGTTCCAAGTAAACCGGGCAGTGATCGCTTCCCATTACTTCAGGTAAAATTCTGCAGCCTGATATCGCATCCTTAATCCGATCGCTGACTAAAAAATAATCAATTCTCCAACCTATGTTTCTCGCCCTCGAATTCGCCATGTAGCTCCACCAGGTATACGCATCAGCAACGTCGGGGTTGAGATGCCTGAACGCGTCAACAAAACCATATCCAAGCAGCTCTGTAAACTTATTCCTCTCCGCGTCCGTGAAACCGGCATTGTTGCGGTTTGCCTTTGGATTTTTAAGGTCTATCTCCCTATGGGCAACGTTGAGATCGCCGCATACTATCACCGGCTTTTTTCTGTCAAGCCCGCATAAATACCCTGCAAACGATTCCTCCCACGACATTCTGTAATCAAGCCTGGCAAGCTCCCTCTGTGAATTGGGAGTGTATACCGTGACAAAATAACAATTTTCGTATTCCAGCGTAATGACACGTCCCTCTGTATCATAGAATGGGACGTTGATACCAAAATGTACCGAGATAGGTTCGCGCTTCACGAATACGGCCGTACCTGAATAGCCCTTTTTCTCCGCGCTATTGAAAAACTGCACATAACCGTCAAGATCCAGTGATATCTGTCCCGGCTGTAGCTTGGTTTCCTGTACGGCAAATATATCCGCATTGACCGACTCGAAAAAGTCCATAAAGCCTTTGTTCATACATGCACGCAATCCGTTTACATTCCAAGTGCAAAAATTCATACAAAAACCTCCTAAAGCTACATTGTAGCATAGGCTCTAGACATGAGGCAATCTTGATTGAGGCCCGGCGTGGACAAATATTTGAACATTTTTGAAAAATTGTATTGCAAACTTGATTTTAAGGTATTATAATGAAAACGGTTATCTATGGTTTTAGGTCTGTGGTTGAAAATCGAGGCCAGTCGCAGGCAAAACGATCCACGTAAGCAGGCGAAACGCCGGTGAGCATGGTGCGGCTTAGAAGTAAGCCCGTCCGGGTGCGTAATTTACACTCGAGAGAGTTAGTAGTGGGAAGCGAAAGCCCAGTAGCGAAACCTCCAGGCGGCGGATGTGGGGGCAAAGACCAGGTCAGCTGAAAACATGGGAGCCAGAAACTATACTTTAAGGGGATTATCAACACATGTTCCAGGACAAGACACTTATTTGTAGAGACTGTGGCGCGGAGTTCACGTTCACAGCAGGTGAGCAGGAATTTTATGCAGAGAAGGGTTTCCAGAATGAACCCGTACGCTGCAAGAACTGCCGTACACAGCGCAAGGGCCAACGCAATAGTGGTGAAAGGGAGATGTACGACGCGGTATGCGCACAGTGCGGTGCACCCACCAAATTGCCTTTCGTTCCTAAAAACGATAAGCCCGTATACTGCAGCGAATGCTTCCGTAGCAGGAGGTCCAACTAATCCCCTTTGTCTCGCATGGCGCGATAAACGGTATTAGAAACCAATTCCCCCCGCCGATTCCGGCGGGGGGAATTTTCTATTTGCTGCAGTGGAACTTGTAAAGACGCTTTTATTTCTTTTTCTATCACGTGCCAAGCTCGTTTCCAAGGTGCCTAATATGCTTGTTATATATATTGAACAGGAGCGCAGTGCTTAGGCCCAGTGAGACTACCTCGGCTATCGGATAGGCATACCATACGGCATTTACGTCGTTTGTAGTCATAGCCAGGATATAAGCCATCGGAAGTATAATTACAAGCTGCCTGGCAATGGTTACAATAAGGCTGTAGACTCCCTTTCCCAATGCCTGAAACATAGTGCCGAACATTATGCTAAGCGCCGCGAATGGGAAGCAAAGGCTTATTATCCGAAACGCTTTTATTCCCATCCCCATAAGGCTGTCCTGCGCGTTGAAAAGCGATAATAATTGGGAGGGTATCAGCTGGAACAACGCTACGCCTATTAACATTACTATAATAGCGTATATGCATCCATACTTTAGCGCCTCCATAAGCCTTGACCTGTTTTTAGCCCCATAGTTGTAAGCCATTATAGGCATCGAACCCGAATTAAGTCCGAATACAGGCATAAATACAAACGATTGCAGCTTAAAGTATAGCCCAAGCACAGTAACCGCAGTTTCGGAAAATTTGATGAGTATAGCGTTAAGACCGAGATTGGTAACGGAGCCTACAGTTTGCATTACTATTGCCGGTAAGCCAACCTTATAGGTCTCCCTGATGATGGATGCATCCGGCTTAAATAGAGAAACCCGTTTCTTACCATTCAGCCTATTCACCTTAAATAGCTTTACGCTTATATGCTTTGATCTTTTCAGCAGTGTCAACCCCAATATCATCCCTACAGCTTGTCCGGCTACTGTCGCTACGGCGGCCCCCGCGACTCCCATGGCTGGGAAGCCCAGCAGTCCGAATATCATAATAGGATCAAGAACTATGTTGATAACCGCGCCAACGAGCTGTATTATCATCGGATGAATCATGTTGCCAGTACCCTGCAGCGTTTTTTCGCACATGATCTGGACCATTGAAAATATACTCAGCGAGGAGCATATCGCGAGGTATGTTGCGCTGTCGTTGAGCATGGGTATATCATCGGTAAACATCGCAATGGCCGGCCTTGAAAGCGTAAGCCCGAGTATGCCAAATACTATACCGCTGAATATGGCGAGAAACATGCCGTTGCTGGCCGCAGAATCCGCCTCGTGCTGCAATCCCTGGCCAATGCGCCTTGATATAAGCGAACAGCTGCCCACTGCCGTACCCACTGAAACGCCTACCAGCAGCATCTGAAACGGAAACGCCAGGGTAACCGAGGTAAGCGCCCGTTCGCTCAGCATGGACACAAATATGCTGTCCACTATGTTGTATAACGCCATAACGAACATGGACAACATCATTGGAAGCGACATCTTGATTAATAAGGATGGGACATGATGCGATCCCATCTTGTTCTGGGGTATGTTTTCCATATTTCTTCCAGCCTTTATAATACTTGAGATTCATCTGAGCCGCTCGCTTATACAAGCGCTCAGCCCAAAAACCGCCTAATTATTTATTATAGCATAATACTATGATCGTTAAAGTAGGTATAATATATATTAAGTTCTGGGAGGGTTAATCATATAAAAAAGCCGCGCCTCATATAACGGCGCGGCGGCTTGTAGCTTTTGAACCGGCTGTTGCTAACCAACCCTTACCGCGTGAACCACAAACCTGCCGTTTTGGTAATTGCTGTGGTTACAGGTGGAAAGCGTTATAACATCGTCAGACGCGGTTATCTTTGTGTCAACAGGATACATCGACAGCTTGGCCAGATCGTTCATAAATCCAGCAAATCCAGCGTCGCTCTTGAAATCAGTCTTCATATATCTGGCATTGTCCACATGTGTGTCGTATGCGGCAAATACCTTATATGTATAGTCTTTCTCGCCAAACTTGACCGTAAATGTTCGGTGAGAATTGTAGAAAGATTCGTTTGAGTAGTTATTTACATCAGCAAACATCGTTCCGCTGCGCATATTGTGGCCAAACAGTATCTTATGCTTGCTATCCACATCACAGCGGTAGTCCAGAAATATAGCGCCGGACTTAGAATTATTGCGCTCAACGCTGTGGTTTAGATAGTACTTGTTCTCATCGCCGTCTGGGCACTTGACCAAAGGATAGTTAACCTTGGTGTTTTCAATTTTTATCCATCCAATTACATCTGAATTAAGCGCCCTGTACTCTTCATACGAAAGAAGGGGGGCCGGTGTGGCGTCATCATGGCCGTCAAGTTCGTCAATAGGTATTTCAGTGCCGGATGGTTGAGCGGTGTTGCCTGGATTGTTTACATCAATCTGTCCGCCCTCCTTATTGCATCCACATCCAACAACAAACAGGTTTATTGCCACTAAAACAAGCGCAATGGCGCTTATTGCATATGATCGCCTCATAGATTTCCTCCAAAATTTGAATTATTAAGGCCCCTTTCAGCCGTGCAACCGGGATTTCGCTCCATTATGCGAGGCCGGATGAGTCTATTTGCCAATTATACAACAATAATACCTTTATAACAACGCAAAGGTTGCAGTGACGTAAATTATATATATCCTATTATTAGGACCTGCCCTTGGTCAGCAGTATAATGCTGTCGATTGGCTGTGAATTTCCTTAAATTGACCAACTCTGTTCACGAAATATCCACGAGTTAGGATTATACTACTTTTAGGTTTAATTGTCAAAGCCTAATTTTCGTTTGGCATAGGAGGTACTAGAGGTACTATGAATAATAAGGCCGCCGTCATCATTTCAAGTCTATTATCCGCAGCCCTGCTTTTGGGATGCAGCGTTCCAGACCCACATAGCAATCCGTCAAATACTTATCCACCGGACAACGTAAATAATAATGTAATAGGCTCCGACGGGTATGACGCATCCCAGGATAGTATATCAATAAAGGGTAAGGATGAAATAATCTCTGGAATAGAGTTTCCAGAGATTAAGTCAACCGACCTTGACGACAGTTGGAGTGCTGAAGCCTCTGAATCCATCAATTTGGACAATTCCTCGGGGGTTATTAACGTAGACTCCGGCGGCACCTATGTATTGAGCGGCAGTTTGCAGGGCGGAAGGCTGCTGATTAATAGTCCGGATGATGAACCCGTTCGGCTTGTTCTCAACGGGGCCGATATATCCAGCAACGACGGTCCTGCCATATATGTGATGAACGCAAAGAAGCTGGTTGTTATACTGGCTGAAGGAAAGACAAACAGCATTTCCGACGGCGGTACTTATTCAAGTGTGGCAAATGATGAAAATGGTCCGCATTCCGCCGTCTTCTCCATGGACGACCTTACGATAATCGGTAACGGTACTTTAAACGTCAATGCCAACTACAATAACGGGATTTATTCCAAGGATAAGCTCAAGATTGGGGGCGGCATTATATCGGTCAAAGCAGAGGATGACGCGCTGGTTGGAAGGGACTGCGTGCTTATAAGCGGCGGCAAAATTGATTTAAACTCCAAAGATGAAGGAATAAAGACCACGAACAACGATGTTGATAAGGGATTTATTCAAATAACGGGCGGAAGCGTAAAGATAGTATCCTCGGGCAATGCCATAGATGCGGAAAGCGTAATAAAAATCGACGGCGGCTCCATAGATATTACATCCGGGGGCGGCTATACCGAATATGACAAAAATGCCGACGGAGGAATGAAGGGGTTGAAGTCCGACCTTGGTATAGTAATTACCGGCGGGACTATTAAATTAAACTCAGCCGACGACGCAATTCATTCAAACGCCAGCGTTGCAGTGGACGGCGGCGATATCACCATATCCACTGGCGACGACGCTATGCATGCCGACGAGCATATAAGCATAACTGGAGGTGATATTAAAATAAATAATTCGCACGAGGGAATTGAAGGGGCTGCCGTGCATATTGGGGGAGCCGCGCTGTCAATAGTATCCGACGACGACGGCATCAATGCCAGCGGCGGGTCTGACGACAACAATAATGGCGCAAGGCGGGAGCCGGATGCCTTTAGAACTGACAAAGGATGTATTATACGCATTGCGGGAGGCTCTATAAATATAGATACAGGAGGCGACGGAATAGATTCCAACGGCGGCATCCTTATTTCCGGCGGAACGCTTCTCATCAACAGTGATATCAATTCCGATAACGGCGCCCTCGACTATGGCTCATATTGCGTTATCAAGGGCGGGACTGTCCTAGCCGCTGGAGGAGCCGCTATGGCGGCGTTTCCCACTTCGTCGTCTGAGCAACCGGCCCTGGCGCTAGGTTTATCTTCGCCGCATTCGGGAGCTATCAGAATAAATGACGCCAGCGGCAATGAGATGTTCGCAGGGACGCCGCCAAAGGAATATCAGTCAGTTGTGATATCGCTGCCCGAATTCCGCATAGGATCCGAATATACGGTCTTTATAGGGGACACCGAGTATGAAACGATTAAACTTTGCGATGTGCTCACGCGTTCTGGCGGCTCGGGGCGCATGCGGGACGGCGGCGGTGAAAATCAGCCTGGTACGCGTCCATGACCGCATATAAAAAGAGAAAACTGATGATAGTGTTTATAATTGTATTTTCATTGGCGGCATTTCCCGTGTTTCTATGGTGGCAGGCAAACGGACTGGGAATTACACATATTGAACATTCAAGCTGTAAACTGCCTGCCGAATTCGATGGATTCAAGATTGCTCAGGTTTCAGACCTCCATAATAAAACATTCGGTAAGGGCAATTCCGCATTATTGGACTTGCTTTCAAGGGAGTCCCCTGACATCATCGTAATAACCGGCGATTTGGTGGACCGAAGGCGGCCGGATATAAACGCGGCGATGGAGTTCATATATGCGGCGGTGGCAATAGCGCCTGTGTATTATGTTTCGGGCAATCATGAGGAAAGGCTTGAAAACCATAATGAGATATATGATAAGCTGGTTAGTGCCGGCGTACATGTTTTAAAAAATACTAAAGCGGAAATCCTGCGTGGGGAACATAGCATATCCATCGCAGGGGTCTTTGACTCGGATTCCGAGACGGTGATAAGCACGCGCATTGAAGCGGCCATAGGCAATCCCGATAATTTTACCATACTTCTGTGCCACAGGCCAAACTATATGGATACTTTCAAGCGTTATTCTCTTGACCTGGTATTCTGCGGCCATGCACACGGGGGGCAGTTCCGCATTCCTTTTGTCGGAGGCTTATTTGCTCCCGACCAGGGGCTATTCCCTCAATATACGTCGGGGGCATACACTGAGGGCGAAACCACCATGATAGTCAGCCGGGGCTTAGGCAACAGCGTGATGCCGATAAGGTTATTTAACCGTCCCGATGTTGTTATGGCAACTCTCAGTTCAGAACTTATGCAATAACAAGGCAGGGCGATAGTACTTATCCATCGCCCTGCAAAAAAAGCCATTATTTGTGCGAGTCAGCGCATCTGCAATTTTTTATATGCCCATCTCTTCCTTTACTTCCTTAAAGCATCTTACGGCAAAGTCGAGGTCCTCCTTTGAATGTCCTGCCGAGACCTGCGTCCTTATCCTTGCCCTACCCTGAGGCACAACAGGATAAAAGAAGCCTACCACATATACGCCCTTATCCAGCATACGCGCCGCAAACTCCTGGGCCACACGCGCGTCATATAGCATTACCGGCACAATAGGATGCGTGCTTTCGGGAACATCAAAGCCAAGCTTTCCGAGCTCTGAACGGAAGTAGGAAGTATTCTCATGAACCTTATCCCTTAGGGCGGTTGACTCCATCAGCATATCAAATACCTTGATCGACGCGGCACATATCGCGGGAGCCAAAGTATTTGAAAACAGATAGGGTCTTGACCTTTGCCTGAGCAGATCAATGATCTCCTTGCTTGCGCTGGTAAATCCGCCGGAGGCGCCTCCAAGCGCCTTGCCAAGCGTGCCCGTTATTATGTCCACGCGTCCCATTACGCCGCAGTGCTCGTGCGTACCGCGCCCGTGTTCGCCCATGAATCCTACCGCATGGCTGTCGTCCACCATCACCAGCGCGCCGTACTCGTCCGCAAGGTCGCATATCGCCGGAAGATCCGCTATAAAGCCATCCATTGAGAAGACTCCATCCGTAGCTATCATCTTAATACGGCAATCCTTTGCCGCCTCAAGCTGTGCCCTGAGGTCGTCCATGTTGTTATTCTTATAACGGAAACGCTTTGCCTTGCAGAGACGAACGCCGTCTATTATGCTTGCATGGTTAAGTTCATCCGATATTATTGCGTCGTCTGGACCAAGCAGCGTTTCAAACAATCCGCCGTTGGCGTCAAAGCAGGATGAATATAGGATCGTATCCTCCATGCCCAAAAAGTCGCTGATTTTTTTCTCAAGCGTTTTGTGTATCCTCTGGGTTCCGCAAATAAACCTGACCGAGGAGAGGCCGAAGCCCCATTCGTCATAGCTAGCCTTAGCCGCCTCAATGAGGGCGGGGTGATTTGATAGCCCCAAATAGTTGTTCGCGCACATGTTTAGTACGCCCCTGGTATTGGTTGTATCGATTCTTGATTTCTGAGGGGTTGTAATTATACGCTCATCCTTAAATGTACCGGCGTCGCGTATGCTGCCGAGCTCTTTTCTGAATATCTCATAAGCCTGCTTCATTTCCTTCTCATTCTCCTTTGCTTTTTTATAGTCCGTACGGCGCTAAACCGCCGCTGGCAATAGCTTTCACGGACGAATGCCGCTATTTGGTCCAGTCGAGCACAACCTTTCCGGAGTTTCCGCTGTTCATCGCGGCAAAGCCCTTCTCATAGTCGCGGTAATTGAACCGATGAGTAATAATAGGCGACAGGTCCAAACCCGCCTGTATCATCGCCACCATCTTATACCAGGTCTCGTACATCTTGCGCCCATATATGCCTTGAAGGGTAAGACCCTTAAAGATTACGTCATTCCAATCTATGACCGTACCCGGACCCGCTATGCCCAATAGGGCTACCCTGCCGCCATTGCGCATAGTACTAAGCATTTGATTCAGCGCAGCGCCATTGCCGCTCATCTCAAGGCCTACGTCAAAGCCCTCTTTTATATCGGCGTTTGCCATCACATCGCCCAGCTTATCTCGCGAAACGTTTACAATATGCGTCGCGCCCATCTTCTTTGCAAGATCAAGCCTATAATCGTTTACATCGGTTACCACTACTCTTCTGGCTCCGCAGTGCCTGCAGATTGCCGCAGCCATCATTCCAATCGGGCCCGCGCCGGTTATCAGTACGTCCTCTCCCACGGTTTCAAACATAAGCGCAGTATGCGTAGCATTGCCATAAGCATCAAAGAAGGACACTATATCATCCGGTATATCGTCGCTAACTGGTATTACATTGGTTGCCGGTATACAGAGGTATTGAGCAAAAGCGCCCGCGCGGTTTACACCCACGCCCTTGGCATGTTTGCACCACTGGCCATTGCCCGACCTGCAGTTGCGGCAGCGCCCGCATACTATATGACCCTCGCCTGATACGCGCTGCCCCACCTTATAGCCTGTAACGCCGGTTCCCAGCGCGGCAATAACGCCTACGTATTCGTGTCCGACAATCATGGGCGGTACAATATTCTTTTCGCTCCATGGATCCCAGTTGTAAATATGAACATCCGTTCCGCAGATCGCGGTTTTATGTATCCGTATGAGGACCTCGCCCATACCTGGAGATGGCACCGGCCTTCGTTCAAGTACGAGGCCCTTTTCCTTATTCGGCTTTACAAGCGCGTCCATTGTTTCTGGTATCATAACTAGTCCTCCTTAAAAGAACAATATATAGTTCAATTATAGTACCGATTTTGAATATTGCCAACAAAGGAATCCCTAAAATATTGTATATTTAGCCGTAGGCGGCGCCGCTTTATGTCTAGGGCCCGTAAGCACAATTAAAAGGGTTCCGCTGTACCATGGAACCCCTTTAACATAAGTTTCATCTAAAATACTCTCCTGCCAAGTTCAAAGTTTGTTACGGCCCAGTTGTTCCAGCTGGAAATCACAACTTCACCGGCGGATGATGATGCATGTATATAGCTATTGTAGCCAAGATATACTCCAACATGGTTTATATACCCCGATGAGTTGCTGAAAAATACAAGATCGCCGCGCTTGAGATCTGACTGGCTGCTTATGAGTCCCCAGCTTTGAACCTGTGAATAGCCCGCCGCGGTGTAGCGGGATACCTTGACGCCCGCCTGCCTCAAGCAATAGTACACAAGCCCCGAACAATCGAAGCTGTCCGGCCCTTCCGTACTCCAGACATATGGTTTTCCAAGCTGAGCCATAAGTATACTGATAAACGTCTCCACATTGGCGGACGGGGGTTGAGTAGGCGCAGGTGTTGTTACAGGTCCCTGCGTAGGTTTGGGAGTTATCGCAGGGGTTCTGGTAGGCGTAGGCGTAACATTGGGCCTAGGTGTCGACGACGGCCTAGGGGTTTTCCCAGGTGTGGGCGAAGCCGACGGCCGCTGCGTAACCGTAGGAGACGACGGCACGGACGTTTCCGTATCAGGCGGAAGGTTCGGCGCCTGCATTGAATCGTCGCTGTATCTTGCCATTGGCGAGTACAGTACGCTTCTTGTTTCAAGATCGGCCCTTCCATTTACGGTAAGTTCATTTTTAGCCTGAAACATTCCAACCGCGCTCTCCGTTGCAACTCCAAAATAGCCATTGTTTTTATCCTCATAAAAGCCCAGCTCGTTCAAACGGTTTTGAAGCATCAAAACGTCGTTGCCCTTATTTCCACGCTCAATAACATATGGCATTGCTGCCCCAGATTGAAGGAGCGCCATAAGCTTTTCATCGACCGTGCCCGTCTCCTCAAGGTAATGCGTCCTCTGTATCCTCTTTATGGCATCCTCAAGCGCTGAACCAAACTTTGTCGTAGGCTCATCCGAGTCCATATACCCAAGGTTCATTAAGGTTTCCTGTATACGGGCTATATCGCCATTATCGTCTCCCAGTTTATAGGGAAGCGATCCAGCGTTTTCATTTTCCAAGCCATCGCCTGATGGGGTTTCTACTGTAAAATTCTGTTCTTCCCCTGGCTGTTCCTCTCCAGCCGCCTGTCCGTCGTTAGCCTCGATTGAATCGGCCATGGAACCGATAGCGGGCTCAGGGCTGAATAAATATGGTATGAACAGGAACAGCGTTGTAAAAATGCACAAAATCACCGAGATTATAACACGGAAGCGTTTAAGAAAGGGGAGCGGACCCCTGTTTTGCTTGGGTTTGTATTTTATAAATTCCTTCGTATTCATGCGTATACATTATACACCATATTAGCGCCTTTTCAAATATTTCTCAGCTATAATTAACAGTTTTTTTAACAATATGTATGGTAAAATGCCGTTAAATGAAATGCCGCCGTGTTTCTTATTTTAAATCTAAACATAGCAGTTTTTATGGTTGGTTATACATGTCTTTTAAAAAGGGGGGCGCTGCTGAACTGGACTCCCAAAGGGTAGACAGGATAAAGTGGGCGCCGCCGCAGGAAATAAGGATCAGATAGACTGACGCCGCAATTCAAGTGGCATATCATCCACGAATTGCGCTCTTTTACGGTATGTATATTATCGTCGCGTGAAACGCACAAGAATGCCCACATGGTATTGATCGTATATTTGTCGTTCAATTACAGCATATTTCAGTTCGGCTCTCATCTCATTACAGCAGTTTCAAGAAAAGACCTTAACAACCCATTTTCCATCTCTAAGCCGCTTGATTTGTTTCGTGTATTTATCATCGTCCGCGAGCGTTTTTGTCCGTGACCTGCCCGCCTCGCCGGTATCGATTCTGGCTTCCTTTGCTTCGTGCTGTACCGTTCAACCGGCTTTCGATTTTCTCGTATGTGTACCCCAACTCCTCCGCCATCATAGGATGCGTGTATCCCTTCCCTCTTAGCTCAATCCCTTAGTCAATACTACCCAGTAATGCTTCCCCATACAATTAACCTCCCGTCGCTTTTATCCTGCGACAGGAGGCCCTTTAATGTCCGCTTTTGGGGTTCAGTTATGCCCGCGCCCCATTTATAGAATTGGTTAGGCTTCTTTTACTATACCCATTCTGTATGCTTCAAGAAGCGCCTTAAGATCGTCTATTCTCTCTTTAAGCCCCGCTCCAATATCCGTATCACCCACCAAAAGCCGCTCGGGAAGATTTCTTACAACCGTACCATGCGTCCTTATGTCGTTATCAAGAAAATGCATGTCATTAGCCCCGTAAGCCTCGTGGGCTACTATACGTATGCGCTGGGAGGTGAAAAACATGGTGTATCCAGCTATTCCGGTCTGTGGCTGATAAGCCCTGCAGAACCCCCCGTCTATAACTACACGGCGGCCGTTTGCCTTCTGCGGCTCCTCTCCCTCCTTGGCCTTTACAGGGATGTGGCCGTTTACTATGCACGAATAGCTCTCGTTAAGGCCAAAATGATTGAGAACTTTGAGTGCGAAATCCTCATTGTCGCAATATTCATAGTAGGCGTTCTTCGGCTCCTTATGCGTTGATTTATCTTCAATAAGGGCCCTTTCGAAGGTCGTTATCTGCCTCCTGCCGAATATAGGCGAATTTCTTCCGCACCACAGGAACCACATGAAGTCCCTGCCCTTTTCGCGTTCTTCCGAACCCTCGGGTGCATACATGGCCATCCGCGCCACCTTGTCGGCGTAATCCAGATAATCCTTTCCAGACAGCAGCCTCCCATCGCAGTCGAATTTCATAAACCCGCCGTCGTCGTCGCACGGAATACATCCATGGTACAGCAGGTTGCCATTGTAACATAGGTATACGCTGCCCGACGAATATAAGAACCTGGCGTGAGACTGAAGCTTATGGCTGTTTTGGAACGATGAGGTAAGCTGTTCCATGAGCAATACTTCGCTCTCGGTTAACCTGTTTGGGTCGGCAGGATCTATTGTAGGGAATTCGGTATCCCTCAGCGGATATTTCTTTCCCCCGATGGTTATGCTCATATCCGAATAGTCAATCCTGGATAGCATATCCCTGTCCGTCATCCTATACTCGGGCCGCCGCTTTATCAACTGTCCCTCAAGCTTAAATTGGATTACGCATATGGCTTTATGCATCCTCGCATAAAGGCTCATGTCCTTTGGCATGTAATGCTCCGACGGCATTTTCCTTGGGGTGAAAACCGAGGAGTCAACATCAGAATAGCATTCGGATGCAAAAAGAGCTAGCGGCAATATATTGATACCATACGAGTTTTCAAGCATATCCAGATTGTCGTATTGCACGCAGTTTTTAATCGCGGTCGCCACGCATACGGGGCTTCCGGCCGCCGCCCCCATCCAAAGGACATCATGGTTCCCCCACTGTATATCTACGCTGTGATGCTCAATTAGCCTATCCAAGATTACATCGGCATGCGGTCCGCGGTCAAAAACGTCGCCTACTACATGAAGATGGTCGACCGCCATCCGTTTTATAAGGCTTGAGAGCGCCACAATAAACGCATACGCCCTGTCTAGGTCAACTATGCTGGTTATAATCCGCTCATAATACCTTTCCTTGTCGCTGTCCACATAGTGAGTATGCAAAAGCTCATCAATTATATATGAAAAGTCCTTCGGAAGCGCCTTCCTTACCTTTGAACGCGAATACTTTGATGTTGTCGCCCTGCATATGGCTATCAGCCGGTATAGCGCTACCCTGTACCAATCGTTCATGTCCGTGCCCGACGCCCTCGCCTGCTCCATCTTTTGCTCGGGATAATATATAAGCGCCGCGAGGTTTCTCCTCTCGTTTTCCCCCAGCGAGTTTCCAAACACCATTTCAATGCGGTCCCTGATTGCTCCGGACGCATTGTTGGTTATGTGCAAAAACGCCTCGTGTTCCCCATGAATGTCGCTCATAAAGTGCTCTGTTGCCTTTGGCAGATTGCATATTGCTTGAAGATTGATTATCTCTGAGCTTACCGCCTGTATTGTTGGATATTCCCTGGCCATTAGCGAGAGATAGCGTATTGATCTTCCCGCTACACGTACATCCTCCATGACGCCGCCTCCTTCTACTTCATAACAGCTAATAGATAATAAGCTAGGAAACCCTAGGTCATTGAACAGCTATATGGCGGCTTGAGCTCATATGCTTAATGCATAATCGCCTTGCCAGTCCATGCTATATTATACTATGACGGAACAAAAAAGAAAACCTTGCCAGGTCAAGTGCATCCATTTATTGTTTATTTGGCAGTCCGCTTAAGCCGGCTTGTGATAGCGTATTAATTGTGCTATATTTATCATGAGGTGTTTTATGATACACGCCATAGTTGAAGATACTGCAAGGGCCCTCGGATTTACCCGAGTCTTGTATATTGACCCTGCGCTCGAGAAGACCGGCTATGATCTTCCTACCTTTACAAAAACCATTTTGGTCCTGGTGCGGGCATATGTCCCCCATAAAATTAACGAACCCATTCCCGCATATTACTTAGCCTCGAATTCATCATACCATGCCGGCAACGCCTTTGTATCAAAGCTTAGGGGAATGGGGGCGCGAACGGAGAGGTCGCACGTCCCGGTGATACCTCTGCTTCTTAACGCAAAGATTGGCGTAACAGGCCGTAACGGCCTATTGAGGTTAAAAGGGCTGGGATCAAGAACCGTTCTTACCACGTTTGTTACAGAGCTGTGCGAACCCCTTCACGTGGAAGAACCGTGCGAACAATGCGGTAGCTGTTCCCTGTGCATGCGCTCATGCCTTACGGGCGCGATAACCATGAACGGAGTTGATTATAAGCGCTGTATACGTTGGCACATGGGTACGGCATGCCATCCCGACTTTGTCAAGGAAATGCTGCCTGGGTTTCTTGGATGTGAAATATGCCAGTCGGTTTGCCCTCAAAACGCCATGGCCGGTACGAAAGAACCGGATGATGATGTGAAGGCGGCGTTCGACCTGCTGAGGCTAATACGCGGCGATGCGTCAGCCGCCCGGCTTATTGTGGGGCGCAATCAGTCCGGCAACGGCAAGCTGACTGCCGAAGCTATAACCCTGGCCGCCAAACGCGGCGTTTATGCGGACGCTATACGAGCCATCAGCGATTCGCGTTTTGAAGCTGTAGTGGACGCGATTAGATGGGCTGACATCATATTAAAGAATAGGTTTAACCTGTGAAAAAGCTTAAATGATAAATAACAGAACTTTAAGCCAACTGTAACAATTTTGTGATGATCTGATGGCAGGGCTGGTTTATAATAATACTGCAAGTGAAAAGCAGTGGATGATCTCCTTTCAGATACCGTTGCTAGAAGGTCGTTCCCTATGGGGACGGCTTTTTTCATTATCTATGTTAGATACTTGGGATAATTAATTATGTAGGGCGTTAAAGATATGTAAGAAGGTTTCTATTTATTTTATTAAAGCATACGTGTTTTTGCCTGGGGTGCCATTAATTGCGAATTTTTCATGAACTGCGTTCGGTTTCCACAAAAAATCACAGAATAATACACCGTCAGGCTTGCCGTGGCGTTCGGTAAATGATAAAATAACTTTGCAACATTTACATTTGTAAATGTACGTGATTTATTGTATTATCATGACATATATACGCGCCTTGGGCGCTTTGGGAAGGAACACAGATGGGTTTTTTAGAGTTTAACGATGTAGGAATCGATCTCGGCACCTCCAGCGTGCTTGTGTATGTGAGCAATAAGGGGATAGTGCTTAGAGAGCCGTCGGTCGTCGCTGTTGAAAAGATAACTGGGCGCATCATGGCAATAGGCGAAGAGGCCAGGCGCATGCTTGGGCGAACTCCTGGAAACATAATAGCTATCCGGCCGCTTAGGGACGGTGTAATTTCCAATTTTGACATCACGCAGCGGCTTTTGCAGCATTTTTTAAAAAAGGTAGTTGGAACGCGCATATTGTTCAAGCCCAAGGTGGTTGTATGTGTCCCTTCGGGAGTTACCCAGGTTGAAAAACGTTCTGTTATCGATGCGACGGAAAGCGCTGGAGCGCGGTACGCATATCTTATCGACGAGCCGATTGCCGCGGCGATCGGAGCGGGAATAGATATATCCCAGCCCCGCGGCAACATGGTGCTGGATATCGGCGGCGGAACCACTGACGTGGCGGTAATTTCGCTGCGCGACGCCGTATTGTCCGAATCCATCAAGATAGCCGGCGACAAGTTCAACGACTCAATAGTCCGATATATGCGCAAGAAGCATAACCTCCTTATCGGCGAACGGACGGCTGAGGAGATGAAGATAAGAATTGGGTCGGCCTATCCAAGAAAGGAACAGCTGTTTATAGACGTCAGGGGACGCAACCTCATATCAGGACTGCCTCAGGCAATAGTGGTTGGTTCCAACGAGATGATAGACGCGCTTGAAGAACCGCTTCAGTCGATACTTGAAAGCGTACGAAGCATTTTTGAAAAGACCCCGCCCGAGCTCGCAAGCGACATCGCTGAAAACGGCATATGCCTTACAGGCGGCGGCGCGCTGCTGTACGGAATGGATAAGTTCATTGCCGAGCATACGAAGGTTCCATGTTATGTGGCTGAGGATCCAATATCCTGCGTTGCGATAGGCACAGGCAAGGTTTTGGAAAACCTTGAGGACTTCTCAATAGGCACCAGCGCGGTTTATGATTATCGGAGAGGCGATTTCTTTGAAGGATAATGATAAGCCCTTATAATTGTGAAAAAGTCTAGGCATTTGAACTAGCCCCCAAGGGCGGACAGAGCAAGGGGGGTACTGCCGCAGGCAATAAGAATCAGATAAACTGACGCCGCAAATCAAACGGCGCCAGTTTTGTTTTGAAGCCGTATGCGCTCATTATTGTAGGAAAAGATGAATTTATCAATTAATTGACGATTTTGCTTACCGCGCTATGCGGGGTTGTGACGCCGCTTACATTCAGCTTTCAATATTTTAAATAAAGCTTTGCCCATTGCGTTGCCATAGCAGTTTTCCCGTCCTGACATGGATGGCGTAACATCATATTCTCTTGTCAGGGTGAAATATGTTTGTGACGTATACTGAATCCCTTGGATCCTATTTAACTGTAACTCGGCGGCCTGCCTCGCCTTGCAGGCATTGCTTCTGGCTTCCTTTGCTTTGTGTTTTATAGTCCAGCCAGCTTTTCGATTCGCTCGTATGTGTACCCCAACTCCTCTGCTATCATACGCTGCATGTATTCCTGCCCTCTTAGCTCCAACGCCTTAGGCAGTATTCCCTTCCAGCAATGCTTCCCCATACAATAACCCCCTGTCAGACAGGAGGCTTTTTTTCTCAATGTGCGTTCCTGGAGGCCCTGTCCAGATTCTGGTCCTTTTGGGTGGACCATCTATATATTTAGAATTTGTTTTTAAAATGGAAGGACAAACGCTTCCTCTCCAGGCGTGGGCTGGGATGGGTCCTCCGTTTCGCCTGAATCGTCCGTTGGGATGGGAATATCCGGAGTAGTATATCCGGGGTCATCTGTGGGTATGTCAACCGGCGGTACGAATGACTGGTTCATTTGTATGGTAACGGATTTTGACTTAATTCCCTCTACAGGCTTGCCGTCTATTACTATTTCAGGATGCACCGGCACTATATAATAGGTGTATCTCATATCATGCTCAGCCGATGTGTCGGAATACGTTACCCTGTTAGTGCTTCCCGTCCACTCCCCTATCAACACCACGGAACCATAGTTATCCTGACGAAACAGCCTGTATACGATATGGCTCTTTGAAGGAGTAAAGCTTATGCGCGGCATACCGTTGGCCAACTCACCCTTGATATCGTCAGGCGGTGCGGGAAGGGACCAGTATTCACTGCGTATGTCCGGCTCCGTTCCCTCCGCGAAAACCTCTTTTACAACCATGTTTGACGGCGTAAGCGCCGTAGCCAGCACCGCCGCGTGACTGTTTGCCAGGGTGTACCCGTCCAGCCGGTATTCTTTAACGCCTTGTGGCATTGCAAAATCAATTTCGCTCCCATCTGGGTATAGATACTTGAACAGCTCATAAAGTATCATTGCCGGATACGAGCCTCCCGTAGCGTCCGAGGGGAGTTTTTTTCCGTCTTCCTCCTTATCGTACCCAATCCATACGGCGGCTGTATATTCTGGATTATAGGCTGCCATCCACGCGTCGCGCGTGCTGCTGCTGTCGCCTACGGTTCCCGTTTTTCCGGCTATAGGCATTTCAAGCGACGACAGCCTGTGCCCCGTCCCCTCAAGCACCGCGCTCTTAAGCATGCTGGTGAGTATATAGGAATTTTCCTCGCTCATGACCCTAATCATTGCGGACTCGCGTTCGTAGAGCGTCTTTCCGGATGGATCGGTGATTTTTGTAATCAAAGCCGGAGCATCATAATACCCGCCCGACGCAAAGCAGGAATAGGCCCCCGCCAGCTGAAGCGGCGACACTCCATAGGTAAACCCCCCTAGCGCTAGCGCAAGGCCGCTGTCGGCCTCGTCAAACTCTATGCCAAGCCTTTGAGCAAATAGTTTTCCGCCGGAAACGCTTACATCCGACAGCACCTTTACCGCCGGCACATTAAGTGAACGCTTTACGGCCTCCCTCATTGTAACCCATCCATAATACTTGCCTCCGGCGTTGCCCGGCTCGTAGTCTCCAAAGCTTGTGGGCTCGTCCAGTATCATCGTAGCAGCCGTATAGCCGTGATATTCGAGCGCCGGCGCATATGAGATTATAGGCTTTATTACGGACCCCGGCTGCCTTCGGATGTCTGTAGCGCGGTTAAAGCCGTGTGCAACGTCATATTCGCGTCCGCCCATTACGGCGGCAACCATACGCGTATTTACATCTACTATAACAACCGCCCCCTGCACATCTTCGGCAGGAAACAGCTCTTCGTTTTTCATAAGTTGAGCACAGTAATCCTGAAGCCCTGAATCCATAGCTGTGTAAACCTTATATCCGCCCGTAAGCAGAGTTTCGGTATTAACGTTAAGTATAGAACAGGCCTCTTCAATCGCCATATCGATGTAATAGTTTCTTACATTTCTGTTGGTCACTGTGCTGAGCGTAACAGGTTCTTCACGGTATTGTGCATACTCATCTTCCGATATATAGCCGTAGTCCCGCATCAAGGAGAGTATCAGGTTTCGCCTGTCTAACGACTTTTCCATATTGAGGTGGGGCGCGTAATTGGACGGCGATTTTAAGATGCCCGCCAGCATGGCCGCCTGCGCTACCGTAAGCTCGTCTGCGTGGACACCGAAGTATCCGCGCGCCGCCGCCTCCACGCCATAATAGCCTGCGCCAAAATAGACGTAGTTCAGATACATCTCCAATATCTCATCCTTTTTGAACTGTCTTTCCATCTTACATGCAAGTACAGCTTCCTCAAGCTTTCTTGCCACTGTCTTCTCCGGCTTTTCCTCTTCGTTAGTCAGATGGCTTAGTTTTATCAGCTGCTGGCTTATCGTTGACGCACCCTGCTCCAGGCTGCCAACCTTTAAATCGTGCAGGGCGGCGCCAACGATTCTAACAAGATCAATCCCCCCATGCTCGTAAAACCTGGCGTCCTCCGCTGATATAAAGGCGTAGCGGACATGCATGGGTATTTCGTCAATGCCTATCCACTGTCTATTTTCCTTACTATACAATAGGCTGGCCTCGCCCCCGTTCTTGTCATAGATCATAAGCGACTTCTTTGAATCCAGTATGAGTTCCGGCTCAAAGTCATGCCACTCATCCATATTAAATACATCAACAGCAAAAAACACGAGGAACGCAATCACAGCAAGGGTTATTCCGAGAATAACCCTTCGTATCACCCTCCACGTGTTTTTTTTCTTTTTCTTTTCCATAATCAACCCCCAAAGCTGTATATCAAAAGGTAGCTATGCGTATATTTTTGCCAAATACCGGCCTGTTTATTAAAATGTTTATTTATAAATAAAATGCCGGCTTTTAGTTTCCCCTAGGGGACTGCCCGTGGTATAATGATGGAGGGCTTTTGAACCTTCACAGCATTCTTAGCGCAATATTCGCACAAGTCCCTATATAAGCATTATAAGCGGCTAGTAAAATACTTTTTTTGAAATTCTTAAATTTGGGCTTGTTAAACTCCCGAATTTAGACAATAATAGTATAGAGGTAATTTAACTTATAATCTGGAAAAGGGATGAGCGTTTTATTTATAATTGACAGCGCCTTATCAGCGTTAAGCGGACGCCCGCGATTTTCGCAACACCAGAATTATATTATTCTGATAGGTATAAATTACTCCACCAGCAATGCCACATATAAGCCGTACGGCTGCGAATGGTAAGCTAATATGCTCAAAAACGAGAGGATATATGGAATACTACGTTTTAATACCGGCCTATAAGCCCGACAACAGACTTGTTTCGTTAATAGAAGAATTGCAGGCGGCATCGTTAAAGGTGCTCGTAGTAGACGATGGAAGCGGCAAGGACTACTCGCAAATATTCAGCTCCGTAAGGTCGCTTGACGTAGAGGTGATCTCCTACCCTGATAACCGCGGCAAAGGCTCCGCGCTTAAAACCGGCCTTAAGCGCCTAAAGGAGATGGGAAATGTCGCCGGAGTAGTGACGGCGGATGCGGACGGCCAGCACCTCCCAGCTGACATTCTGAAAGTAATGGACGCATTAAAGGCGGATGCGCAGGCCTTTGTTCTGGGCGTAAGGCGGTTTGCCGCAAAGCATGTTCCGCTGCGCTCCAAAATTGGAAACTGGATAACCAAGATAGCGTTCTATATGGTTTCAGGAATACACGTGTCCGATACCCAAACTGGGTTGAGGGGCATGCACTCCTCGCTTTTTGACCTGCTCATATCCCTGGATGGTGAAAGATATGAATACGAAATGGACATGCTCCTCAATCTAAAATCTTGGCCGGTACATGTGATCGAGATCCCAATAAGCACTGTATATATCGACGGGAATAAGGGTTCAAGTTTTAATTCCTTTAAGGATGCTTTCTGCATATTTAAAAGGCTTATAAAGTTCTCGGCGTCATCGCTTACTTCGGCCGCAGTGGATTATGCGGTATATTATGCGCTGTGCCTTGCGTTTCCGATAGTTCCCTTTATACCTTCCAATATAATTCAGCCCGCCGCCATTTGGCTGGTCTGCGCCCGTATAATCAGTTCGGCTCTGAACTATTCGATAAACCGCTTCTTTGTATTTAAAAAGTCCAGCCGCGGCAGCCTCTGGAAGTTTGCGCTTTTGGCGGGCTGCGTCATGCTTGTAAGCGCGTTTGGAATAGATATACTGGTTGGCGTGGGAGTTGGATACCTGCTGTCCAAGATTTTGGTCGACACTCCAATGTTCTTTGTAAACTACTATTTTCAGAATAAATTTATCTTTACAAAGAGCGCCTAGGCCCGTTAGCACACATTATTCTTATTCGTCCCCTCCGGTAATTAGGGCGGCAAGAGATAGCGCTTAGCCCTGCGGGGACGCTGGTTTGTTCTATAGGGGGGAAGACGAGATGCCGGTTACCATTGATGCGGTAGTAGAATACAACGACCTTGGATTCCTTATGCAATCCGCAAACTTTATCGGCGCATATGCGCGCGGCGCAACAATAGGCGAGGCGCTTGACAAGTTTCCTCAGGAAATCGTCAGGTACGTAATGTGGCTTTCGGGAACTCGGCTTTCAACAAGCGAAAAGTATGAAATCAACATTGTGCAGGAAAAAAGGAGCGGTCTACAGATATGTGACGCCGATTCAGACATAATTTTTAATACGGAAAAGCCGCCGCTTAGCATTGACGAGTACGAAACGCTTAAGTCGCTTGCACTTAAATCCGCTGCTGATTTTGATCTTTTGTACAACTCAATACCCGATAGCCGGATAACCAATAAGAAACAAAGAAGAACATTTTATGGAGACGTCCCCCGAACCGCTGAAGAAATGTATGTCCATACGAACAATGTTGCCAGCTATTATACGCGAGAAATAGGGGTTGTGCTTTCAAACACGCCCAACATTTTTGAAAACCGATTAAATGCCATGAAGAATATAGAGCAGGCGCCAAAATTTCTCGATAATAAACTCTTTGACGGCAGTTACGAAGAACAATGGACCCTTAGAAAGGTGCTGCGCCGATTTATATGGCACGACCGGATTCATGCAAAAGCAATGTATACAATGGCGGCCTCAATATGGGATGGTAATTGCATTGCCGATCCGTTTTATTTTGGCCTATAAGCATGATGCTAGTATCTACAAAACTGACGCCATCCTGTTGTGGATGGCGTCAGTTCTATTGTCTTAATCCTTTTTGCGTCTCAGGAAGCTGGGCATGTCCAGATTGGATCTGTCGTTTGGATTTCTCCCATCCCTGGGAAGATCCTGTCTGCGGAAGTACGGTTCTGTCTCATCATCCGTTGACGGGGACGGCTGATAATTGCGGCTGGGGCTAGGTTCATGCGACTGGTTATATGGGGCCTGTTGGGGCTGTTGCTGCGTCTCACGCCTGCGCTGCTCGTGCTGGCCCCTTGATGGGGATATATAGGGGTCCTGCAAGGCCTTGCCTGTCTTTTGCTGCCCCTGAGGCGCCTGCTGGCCTCCTGAAGCGGGCTGGTTAACGGACGTACCCCTTTTAGCGTGATCGTTCTCATCCTCAAGGGCTTCATCGTCCACGCCTTCAAAGCCCGTGGCTATTACAGTAATTCTTATGCTGTCGCCCATCTCGTCGTCAATTCCGGCTCCAACGATTATATTGGCCTCTGGATCAGCCGTTTCCCTGACGAGTTCGGCCGCCCGGCTGGTTTCGATAAGGCTCATGTCGTTGCTTCCCGTTATATTCACAATTACGCCTCTGGCTCCCCTAATAGTCGTCTCAAGAAGCGGGCTGTCCACCGCCTGACGCGCGGCCTCTTCAGCTCTCTTGTCGCCAGACGCCGTTCCAATTCCCATATGGGCCATGCCCTTTTCTTTCATAATCGTTCGTACGTCCGCAAAGTCAAGGTTTATTAATGCTGGTATTGCGATTAAGTCGCTTATTCCCTGTACACCCTGTCTTAAGACGTCGTCAGCTACGCTGAACGCTTCAGTAAGCCGCGAGCTTCCAACGGTATCAATCAGCCTGTCGTTGGGTATCGTAATCAGGGTATCTACGGATTCCTTTAAATTCTTTATACCGATCAACGCGTTTCTCATGCGGACCTTGCCCTCAAAGCCAAACGGCTTTGTAACTACGCCGATGGTCAATATCCCCATGCTCTTTGCGCACTCTGCAACTACCGGCGCGGCTCCCGTTCCGGTGCCGCCGCCCATTCCCGCGGTTATAAACACAAGATCGGCCCCTTCAAGCGCTGCCGCAATCTGCTCAACGCTTTCCTCCGCAGCCTTGCGTCCTATCTCCGGATCAGCTCCGGCGCCAAGACCCTTTGTAAGTTTTTCACCGATCTGTATCTTTTGGTTTGCGCGCGAAAGATACAGCGCCTGCTTGTCCGTGTTCAGCGCTATAAACTCAACTCCGGCAAGACCATACTGTATCATTCGGTTTACGGCATTATTGCCCGCGCCGCCTATTCCAACAACCTTTAGTTGTGCAAACTGGCCTCCATCCATATCCAATTCCAAACCCAGCGCCATAGTAGAACCTCCTTTGACTATTCTTTAAATATGCCCTTCAATTTATTAAAAAATCCGCGATTCTCAGCCCCGTTTTTTCCCTGCGGCACATCAATATCGCGTTCACTCATGACAAAATTCATTACCGAAAATGCGCTTGCGTAATTAGGCGAACTCAACCGCGGCATCCATGGCATGTTTACAGTAACGGGAGTTTTGAGGCGCCGCTCCAGATACTCGCAGCTTCCGCGCATCAACGCAATTCCTCCACCGGTAAGATACGTCAGCCTACTTCCGTCAAGCGGCGCTCCCAATTCATCAGCCGCTTCTGAAATTAGCTCTATAAGTTCATCGGTCCTTGCCTCAATTATATCCTGTATGGCCGAATACTCAGCTCTAAACACACCCCTTTCGGGTATCCTTATGCTCTCTATACTGTCCTTATAGTCAAGAGAATAAACATACCTGCGCTTTAGACCCTCCGCAGCCGACATCGGTATATCAAAGCCGTATGCAAGATCGTTTGTAAAATGCATACCGCCCACCTCTAGAGTTTGTACACCTACCAGCACGGAATTTCTTATATTTATTACATCGGTATGAGTGTATCCGACGTCAACCAGAAGCGCGCCAGTCTGGCTGTATTGATCCGGAATCATAAATAGCCCTTCAGCCATGGGAACGCTTATATATGTTTCCGCTACAAGCCCAATCTTTGAAAGCGCATCCGCCACCAAACGCTTATATGCGGTGCTGACATAAACGTGAGATACAAGCCCCCTTACATATTCGGCCGGCATACCAAGGGGCATGTCCAAACACGGTATACCCTCAAGCTCAAATTCAACAGGCGTACTGTGCATTAGCGCATAGCCCTCTACAGCGCCATAATCAAACGAGGAGTCTATCATAGCGTCGATATCCCGCTGGGTTATCAACCCTTTCCGGCTCTCCACCCTTGCTTCGCCCTTTCTAAGGACCAGTTTTGAAAACGGTGCGCTTACTCCAACGGCAATATCCTTTACATGCCGTCTCGCGTCATCCTCCGCTTTTTCTATAGCTTCAATGATTGTGTTCTTCAGTTTCCGCTCATCCAAAAACGCGCCGTGCCGGTATCCCCTGTAGCCGCACACACCGGCGCCGTGTACAATAATCTCGCCTTTTTCATCCGGACTGCATATTATACACAGTACCTTAGAGCTTCCAATATCAAGTATGGCGGTATGTTTACTCATCTAGTCTCCTGCCAATATGACCTTTTTTGCAGTCACAAGCTTCCTTTTCATCAACTATATCATACGCTTAAAATCTGTGCAATAGGTACATGCTCATAAGCGTAATTGTTCATATATTTTTCACGGTTCGTCAATTTATCCTGCTCCTAATCGCCGCCGGTTGATCACGGTTAGGGCTCGGTTATATCCGGCGTATTGCTTGGAGCGACCTGCGGCGTTCCATGGTTTTCCGGTTCTCCAGCGCCATACGTGGACTCCGGCGTAGGCGAAGGGGGCGCATCCGGATTTGGTGTTGCGTCAGGATCGTTTACATCATCTGTGGGCGACGGGCTCTGATCGGCGTCAGTCGGCGAAGGCTCAGCGGTCTTTACAGGGGAATATACTGGATTCCCATCCGCTGTTATCAAAAGCGTGCCGCTGTCAACACCCATGCTCTCAAGCTTTGGGAGAACCCGCAGCAGCTTGTCCAGCTTGAGGCCAAGCTTTTCAGGCTGACCAAGCTGTACCTTCACTCCCGCTGAAGTCACCAAGTATACGCTTAATGGATTTGACACATCCACGCTTACCACTTTATCAAGTAAATGGCGTTCACTGAGATTATTCAATACCTCCATGAGTGTCGAAATATGGAAATCGTTTTCATTGCGGATACTCGTACCTAAGCCAAAGCCCATTGACGAAACTCCATATATCTTCAAAAGTCCTTCAACGCTTGACCTGTCGCCTATTTTAAGCACATTTCCCTCTTTGTCGATCAGTATCGACTCCTGAATGCCTATTAAAGCGGCTATAGCTTCATGCTCCTTTACCGATATGCGCACTGTATCAGGCATAACCCTCTCCACCGTTTCAACCGTGAAGTAGGGGTCCTCGTCAATAGAGCGCCTGATCCTATTCATATTCGCGGCAAGCATATGGTCCCCCTGCTTTATTCCCGCTAAATTCAGCAGGCGTTCCTTTGAATCGCCAGAAACTCCATTTATTTCAATGTTATCAATTCTAAGCCCAAAATAAGCTACGGCAAACACAGAAGCGATAACGATGGAGAACACCATAAGCCCAACCGCAAGCCGGCTGCCGCGCCTTTGCTTTCTGCCGCCTTTGTTTCCTTTGCCAGAAGTTTTGCTGCCAGTTGCGGTCTTTCTTGTTGAAGGATTTAAGGCGTCGCCTGCTTGTCCGGTTCGTCCAGGCGCGTGTCCCCTTTGGTATCTTTCCGCTTGCCTTGGCGCGGCTTTAAAAGCAGCGCTTTCATCAGGGCGTCTGCGTCTGTCATATTCAGGCGTGGTTACGGCCTTGCCAAATGGGATTATATCCCTGCCGTTCCGGGCGCCTCTTTTTTTCCCCTCATCCGTGGGTCTATTCATCTTGCGTACTCCTCAAGCAACGGTTCTTTTATTCGTTTCCTTCGTCTTTGCGTATATCCGCTCCCAGCTGCGACATCATCAGGTCCAGGCGCTCATAGCCCCTATCTATATATTCGGAACCATATATAACGCTGTCCCCCTCCGCCGCAAGGGCTGCCAGCACCAGTGCCGCTCCGCCTCTTAGGTCCTTTGCGTTAACCACCGCGCCAGTAAGCTTTTCAACGCCGCGAACTACCGCGGTTCTGTCCTTCATCGTAATCTTAGCTCCCATCCGCGATAGCTCTGGGGCGCACTTAAACCTGTTTTCAAACACATTTTCAACAATTATACTTGTGCCGCTTGATACGCAGCAAAGCGCGAACATTTGCGACTGCATATCGGTTGGAAACCCGGGATATGGAAGCGTCTCAATGATTGCGATCTCACCAGGCCTTCCGTATGATCTCAGGTTAATCATGTCCTTGTCTGTATATATTTCGCACCCTGCCTCCCTCAACTTGGAAAGTACGGATATCATGTGCGATGGTTCGGCATTTGTAAGCGTGATTTCACCTTTTGTCATAGCGGCGGCGCATAGAAGCGTTCCCGCTACGATCCTGTCGGGTATTATGCGATGCTCGGCCTCCCTCTTGCTGCAGCCCGATTTCACGTATATGGTTGAGGTTCCCGCACCCTTTATGTGAAATCCCTGTTTATTCATAAAGTTTTGAAGATCCACTATTTCAGGTTCTCTGGCAGCGTTGTATATTATGCTGTCTCCCTTAGCGGCTACGGCGGCCATCATTATATTTTCGGTAGCGCCCACGCTCGGATAGTCCAGGTGTACTTCTGATCCGCGCATGTCGTCTCCAATACATTCTATACAGCCATGCTCTTCCTTTATCAAAACGTTGAGCTTTGCAAGGCCGCTAAGATGCAGGTCTATTGGCCTGCTCCCTATCTCGCAACCCCCAGGATACGTAAAATGAGCCCTCTTAAATCTGCCGAGAACCGGGCCCAGCATAAAAATGGACGATCTTAGCCTCTTTGATATACTGGGCGGCATCGTATAGCTTTCGGCGCTTGACGGGTCTATATCTACCGTGTTCCCGTCCCTTTGAACCTTGCATCCCAGTGTGGCCAGAATTTCAAGCATATTGTCGGCGTCGGATATCTCAGGGCAATCATGCAGCCTGACATGTTCATCCGTAAGCAGACTAGCGGCAAATATAGGCAAAGCAGCGTTTTTGGCCCCACAGACGCGGAGTTTTCCATTAAGGCGCTTTCCTCCCGAGACTAAGAATCTTCCCATCATTCTCCTCCCGCCCATCTTCTTTGACAATTACATAATATGCCTTGAATCCGGCGGATGTTCTTAGTTCGCCGATATAACTGAGTACGGTCGGGGCTGCCGAATGCTTTTATTTTACCGCCCTCAGATGTGCTTCCGCGGTGGCGGAGGGCGCCTTGGCATTTGTCTGTCTTCTTTCGACATATCTTGAGATATTGAGCAGTATGCCCATTGCCGCCATAAAAAAGATCAGTGAAGTTCCGCCGGCGCTTACAAAAGGCAGGGTCTGCCCCGTGGTGGGGGCGCGCCCCGTCGCAACAAGAACATGTACGGCCGTTTGAATTGCTATTATGCTTGTTATTCCTCCCGCGAGCAGTGAGGCAAACCGGTCCTTAACGCTAAAGGCAATTTTGAATCCGCGGTAAATCACCAAACCATAAAGCGCGAGCAGCAGCACGCAGCCGACCCATCCAAGCTCCTCGCCGATTATGGCAAATATAAAGTCGCTTTCTCCATATGTAAGGAACAGCAGCTTTTGGCGGCTGAGGTTAAGCCCTCTGCCGAATAATCCGCCCGCACCAAGGGCATAGTAGGATTGAATCAACTGGTATCCGCTACCCGAAGGATCTTGCCATGGATCTAAAAACGTCGTTATCCGTGCTAAGCGGAATGAATCCTTGTCCAAAGCAAGCGGAAGTATAGCCAGGAGCGCCACAGCGCCTAAAAACGCAATATGTATCGGCCTTACCTCTCCTATGAACAGCATGATTACAAAAACTATTATTATTATAAG
>DBFNRV010000043.1:0-14031 GCA_048421225.1 Christensenellales bacterium
TTCCATTTTTTTCTAATTGAGCTATAATATGTTGATTTTACATATTAAGGAGTTAATAACAGCATGTCAGCTTTTGGTGACAAACTCAGATTATACATTGATAAAAGCGGTGAAAGCATTTACCAGCTCGCAAAACGGTCGGGCGTTGAACGCACATCAATACACAAGGCCATATCGGGGTCAAGAATACTTAACCAGGACGGTTTTGACAGGCTAATAGAGCTGCTCAAGCTTACCCCCGCTGAAAAGCAGGATCTGATCAGCAGTTATGAGATTGCCAAACAGGGCGAAGACGTATATCACCGCCGATGCAAAATGGCCGCCATGCTCAACGGTTTGGCCGCGCTGCCCTACAAGGAGTTTAACAGCCCCGTAGCCGGATTTAAGGTGGATATGGTCAGCCAATCGTTTGACCGTATAGAGCTGATAAAGGGAAAGTATGAGATCTATAACCTGATGCGTACGGCGGTGCTAGAGGAGATATCGGACCAGCATACGCCGACGGTGTGTACAAATATACGCTTCAGCGATCAGTTCATGGCTGACACTACCTCGTTAATCTACATGTCCACGGGAGGAAAGCTTACCATTAAGCACATACTTCGATTTGCACGCCACAGCGATTCATATTCAGGCAACTACAACATGGACAGGCTGTCGGAAGTGCTGCCCATGGTCCTGTATGTAGGCAGCGGCTATAAGCCTTATTATTTTTATGACGACTACGACAGCGCGAACGATATAACGCTGCTGGCGCCATACTACATAATAACCTGTAAGCGCGTTATAACCGTATCCGCGGATTATCAGAAGGCGGTCGCCTTCAGCGATCCTGAAATGGTCCGTAGCTATCAGGAATCCTTCGATATGGCGATTAAACGCTGCCATCCCCTCATTAGCTACCTAAGCGGTCCCCTGGAAGCAATAAACTACCTTAAGGAGTATGAATCAAGCCTGAATCAGCCTATATATAAGTTTGAGGCAATCCCATGCTTTGCGCTATTCTTCAGTCCGCAGCTGATAAAAAAGAAGATACGTCCCAACGTGCCAAACGGCGGCGAGCTGGCGCGCCTGATGAGCATGCGCTGCGAAGCCATGCGCGCCTCATTCAATATGAACGTCATGTTCTTTTCCGAATCTGGCTTAAACCATTTTACAGATACAGGCACGCTTTTTGACATTTCATCCGATATCGCCCTTCCCTTTACGGCTCAAGAGCGGCTTAAGCTGCTCCGCGATCTGAAAAAATCGATTGATTGCGGGAATAATAGGGCGATCGCCGTGAACCCCGCCCGTCTCAATATCTCAAACAGGATATCAATTTCTTACACCGAAACCGGAGGGATCCTGTTTTCGGGCTACAACGATGAAGGCGGCGACTACGTCATCCTTCTTCTAAAGGAAGAGGGCGTCGTAAGATCCATAAGCGACTTTTTGGCTTACCTGCCCCAAAGCGACCTAGTTCTAAACCCTGAGCAGAGCGCCGCGATAATTGACGGGTGCATCAAAAGGCTCGAATCAGCGCTATAGCTACTGGCTTAAAAACCCCAGAATATATAAAAGATCCCGCAATCCCCCATTGCGGGATCTTTTTTTGAACGCCAATGCGCTGGCTGCACACGCGAAGGTGTAAAAGCGATACAAACTGATATCAACCATATGCTGATGCAAAGGGTCTGCTCCGCGTGCGCATGCAAACGCATTGACCGTCCTACCAAAAATTACCATACTATTTTATAGAACCGCTCTATCCCGAACAATATGTGCCCCAAATTGTGGCGCTGGTTCTCAATACGCAGAGGCGGGAAGCGTCCGCCCGCCTCTCGCCCCTGCGATATATGGAGGTTGGTTAAGAGCCCTCAGTTGACAAAGGGCCACACGTCCCAACAGGACGGCATTCCGCTATTTCCGCTTAACCGCCGGTCCCGCCCAGCCAAAAGCGCGGTAAATTCGCGCGGGCCAAGTTATGGTTTAAGACGGGACCGGGGTTTAGTTGAGGCACGCTGAACGAAATGGCTGTGTGCGCCTTTGGCAACTGAGGGTATAGGTCATGGCCATTGTTTTCAAATAACGCTCTGGATTTCGGACCGCGGACTTTTTTCCCGCTCGGCGTCCATGATAAGCTTGTCCCCAACAAGGGCTATGAATTCTCCGTTTGTCGGCTTGTCATTCTTTGAATAGATGTTGTATCCAAAGAGCTGATTGATGTTTTCGATCTTCCCGCGTGTCCATGCCACCTCGATTGCGTGGCGTATTGCGCGCTCCACCTTTGATGGTGATGTGTTAAAACGTTTTGCGATCCCTGGATACAGTTCCTTCGTTATCCTGTTGATAATCTCAGGCGTGTAGTAAACCATCCTTATAGCTTCCCTCAGGTAGTGATAACCCTTTATATGTGCGGGAATGCCTATTGTAAGGAATACGGACGTTATCTTTTCATCCAGCGTGCGCGGCGCGGAGCTGAGTGAACATACCTGAGATTTTCCCGCATAGGAGTTTTCAAGCAGGTCCGTCATCCTCTTGTACAGCGTTTCAGGCTCAACCGGCTTGACCATAAAGTATTTTGCCCCAAGTATGCAGGCCCGCCTTACCATATCCTCCTGGCGCATGGCGCTTATCATAATTACCATTGGAGGAACCTCTACCAATCCCAGATTGAGCTGCTCAAGCACGCCAAATCCGTCCACGCGCGGCATTATCAGTTCCGTTATCAGCGCGTCGTACCGGTTTGAAGGCAGTGCGTTTAGCGCTTCAAAGCCGTCCGCTACACAATCGACCTGCTGAATGCACTCCTGCGCCGTCAAATAGTCCCGCAGTTGTGTCTGAAAATGGGTATTACTGTCTGCGATTAGAACACGATATTTTTTCATATTCATTTCCCCCTAAATATTTTTGTAAGCTACGGTAAAACAGGGTATCAATCTGAAGTTTTTAAGACTTTTTTGTTTCTCGTATGTATTGTATAACAATAAAATCTGCGGCGCTATGTCCTTTAATACAAATTAACGAATGAATGTATCGTATACTTCACGATTATGCACGAATAATGATACGGCTAAAAAAACCTTTTTTTCGCAATAGTCCAAATGCCTGAAAAGTCCTTTTAAATGGCCATTTTTCGAGATTTCTTATATATGACGCTTGCAAAAACGGATATATAGTCGTATAATTATAACGGCTTCGGGGCGGGGTGAGATTCCCCACCGGCGGTGATGCGGCATTATGCCGACGAGCCCGCAAGCGACAGTTTGTATACATTTATGCATGCTGCCGCCGAGCCGGTTAGAACCCGGCGCCGACGGTTGCGGCGACGCTTTTGCGGACCGTTTGTAACGCGTATTATTTGTTCCTAAATGGTTGCTTTTTTGCATTTTAACGTGAAACAAATAATCAACGGCAGATTTCTGACGGTATTTGCGTTAACAGACGCTTCGCATAGCTGTATATCGCTGTTAAAGTCCGGATGGGAGAGGCGTTATGCTTTTTATTGCGCTCCGAATTATGTAATGCGGGGCTTTTTTGTTCCCGTAATTCAGGCCCTCGAAGCGGCGCGCGACAGCGGATTAACCGCTTTGGATGGGGGACAAAAATCGATGGGAGGCTATAAAATGAGATCCACACGCGTAATTCGACTGGTCAAAATGTCCCTGCTTGCCGCGCTCAGCATAGTGCTGGTGTTTGTAAGCCACTTCTCAATCTTTCCTTCGGCTCCGTTTTTGGAATACGATATGGCCGATATACCCATACTGATAGGCACCTTCATGTTCGGTCCGTGGCATGGCCTTATCCTGACGGCGGCAGTAAGCCTGCTTCAATGGCTTCTGATATCCCCGCAGAGCGGTTGGGTAGGCGCGGTAATGCATCTGTTTGCGACAGGCGCTTTCACAATCGTAGCTGGGCTGATATATCAGAGGCGGCATAACATCAAGGGTGCGATAACCGCGCTTTTATGCGGCTCCCTGGCAATGATAATAGCCATGGTACCCATGAATATCTTTATATCGCCGTTCTTTGTAATGCTTATGATGGGCTACGAATCCTACAGCGACGCCCAATCGTTCTACGTTGACAACTTCCTGCTCATAAGCTTTGCCTTTAACATAATTAAAGCGCTGGGCAACGCTCTGTTGACGTTTCTGCTTTATAAATCCGCAGGCAAGGCGCTTAACCTGATAGGCCGCGACAAAACGCCTGCATGACGCGGTTGTGCTTTACGCAATGGCGGGGGCGGGCCGTTTTGCCCCCGCGGCCGGCCGCGCGGCGGCAAAACGGCTTGCGAATGGGACGCGCCACATACAGTATACATAATATTAGGGCTGGGGAAATGGATATGTATAATACATAAGGCCTTGTATATTACTGCTTGGATTGAAACGCCGCTCTTCAGAGCAAAACGGATATCGCGCTTTACCGCCGGAGCCGTAAGCGCCCCGGGCAACGCCGGCATGCTTTTTTTCATATGCCACGGCGCGCCCAAATGCCGCAAGCGCCAAGAAAGGCCGGCGGCATTGCGGCCAAATCGTCCATAACCGTATACAATGGTACCTTTATTCTTGATTACGCCGCCTTGGGGATACTGTCCGCGTACTTTATCAAGCCAGAGGACTTTAATCATATTTTTGAGTAGCTTCACGAATAATGAAATATATCCAATAATTTATTTGCATACCAATAAAGCACAAAGGTTTTCGTAAGATAAACGCGGGGACGGGGGAATGCCTGCATGCGCGGGAGGGTTTCCTAAAGACACAGGTGGTTTGCGCGCCGGCATACCAGTTTATATTACCTGTATTGACGAAGCGGAGAAGCCGCATCCCGTATATAAAACATTCCAACCTCGGCTGCGCATTGCATTTATCATAAGGACATATACGACTCAAGCCAATAGCTGAAATTAATACCGTCTTGCGTTAATAATGCAAAAAGCGCCGTCCTTAAGCCGAAAGAACCGCCTAGATGCGGCGGGCTGGTCCCGTTTTGATGAGATAAAGGATACCCGATATCTAAAATCCAAGGTGAGTGCTGCGCCGCTAAAAACGCGTCAGCCGAATTAAAAGCAATAGCTGCGGATATTATCCGCGGCGACGGCTGCGGCGGAATTGCATGATGGCCGCTGCGTCAGTCCTGTTGTGCTGAAAAAGTCAGTATTTATAATGGCTTTTGGCGTTTTTAGACTTTTAGGCACTTCAAAACATAGTGCTATTTTTTATTACCTGAAACCCAAAACACAACTTAAAAGCTCCTGCCCCGTTTTATAAAGTACCACGCAAGCCTCATGAAACGGGACTTTTTTTACAAGTGATTGTCAAACCCTTAAATCTTTTTACCAGACATTTTAACGAGTTGGGCACCATTTGAGGCGCCACAATTTATATTTCCAGTTGGTACATACGGAACGTCAGAGGCATGTTTGACCGGCGATGGTGTGAAGATATGGCTATGTCTTTCCCATATTCTCAAACAGGCCCATCCGCTCCATTCAATATGTCCTAAACGTCGGCATTAAGGCCACATAGGACCCACCTCATTGTCGTAACTCCTTAAAGGAGCGTAACCGCCCCGCCTGTGGCGTTCACGGGAGATTTGGGTGTTCCACAACAAGCGGTTTGAGTGATGTGTACACTCAAACACTGCCTGCCACTATTGAAACGGCGAAATGTTCACGGCCTTCGTATAAGGATTCCTTTCATATAATCTGTTTCATTATGCGTTTGATATACGATTTCTTTTTCATTTTCCGTACAGCCAATTAAAATTTTTATTTCCGAATCGCGTTTCATTAAATCAATAATACACATGATTGCGTCAATCTGCTTTCTTTCATCCGTTCCCACCCACACATCGATACCCCCGCCATCCATTGAGGATGTGTTATCTAAATAGCCATAGTCAACCCTGTAAATGAAATCAGGAAACCTCGGATGAGCCGTTCCCCTTGGTCTATCTATTATAATTTTGGATTCACTCACTATTCTATTAAACGCACACCAAAAACTCTCATTTGTTTCCATGGCCATCCCCCGCAACATAATGTTTTGGCAATTCTAACGTTTCAGATCATATATGTCAAATATGGGCGCATTGTCATAACAGTGCTCATATGCCTATATTTTATCTGGGCGCCAAACAGGGCGCCCTGTCCGCACCTTTCGCATGGGATATTCTATCTCAATTTCAATAACTATGCGCTAACTATTCACTTTTTTGATTTGCAAGAGGCCTGTCGGAAAGATAATTATTTTTTATAACTATGTCGTAATTGTGAACATCTCTTGTTAATGCGGTGGCGCGTACCAGCTATTGAAACATTTATGTTAAAATTAAATGACCATCTTTAAATTTAGGAGGGCGTACTATGTATACGGCAAAGCTTGCCAGGAGTGGAATGAAGGGACGAAAGCGGGACACTCGAATACTGCTTATCGTGCTTACGCTGTCATTTATTTTCACCACCCTATCCACCATACTCATATCGAGCATGGAATATACCGACGAGTATCAAAAAAAGCAGATCTATGCCGAGTGGCAGGCCGCGCTGTTTAACGCCGACGGGCAGGCGGCGGAAGCGATCAAATCCAGCTTTGACACCGTTGGCGTGTCGCGCGTAATAGGCCAGAACCAGACGTTTGGCATAGTGGGCACGATTGACGAGGACTTCAAGGAGCTTGCCAACCTGTCCCTGGTTGAGGGCCGGTATCCGGAGGCCCCCGGCGAGGTGCTGATGGAAACCAATCAGATAGGCGGCGCCACCAGCACGCTGGGCATAGGCGACAGTCTCATCTCCATATTTAAGCTGATTGATGACGTGGATAACGATGGTTCTCTTGAAGACGTAGAGGTTCCAAGCGCCTATGACGAGGTAAATAAAGAAATGCAGGAAAAACTGGAATCCGGCTATTATGAAGACATAATATGGGAATACGCCCAGCGCCAAGGATTTGAATTTAGCCGCGATTCCGATGCATACAAGACTTATTATTATGACATGTTATCATCCCATTTCGAAATTCAGGACGATCGCTCCACCGACAGGAAGATGTACAATAAGGGCGACGTGGTTATCACCGTCGACACACAATATATATATTATAGCTGCGAGCTGGACTATCTTCTGGATCCTTCGTCCTATCAAAGGGACATAAAGGAAAAGGGGATCGTTTGCGGCCAGGATTATCAACTGAGCATGAATCTTACCGTTGTGGGCATAGTTGAAACCTTCTCGGACAGGTGGGATACGGGCGTACAGTACATGCCGGTATCGTTTGTAACCGAGGAAACGGCGGATCAGCTATTGAACGCGTTTAATGCGTTAAGGGGGGAGGACCCAAGTGCGACCAAATTAGATTACGTACAGAATACCAACTTATTTATAAAATCCGATTCAATGGACGCGCTTTCCGCCTACAACGCGATGAAGGAAACCGTGCGGGATATCTATATGTCCCGCGAGGACTCCCCTGAGCTATGGATGGAAATCGACCATATCGACGGCAAGGTGATGATAAAAAGGGATTTGTATGATCCGGAAAAACACATTTTAAATACCAATTACTATAAGGGATTTGACATGCTTGTTCCGTATACCTTGGCCGACTACGAATATGACGGGGTTACGTTCGAAAATGAGGTTTTCGAGGATAATGAGTATGTAAGCCTTGATCCCGACGACCCAGATAGCGCAAAGGCTATATATCTCAAGAATCCCTTAGAAATTTTCGACGCCCCTGAAAAAGTGGCGCCAGCTCCCACCACCGCCGAGGATATCAATAATAAGGAACTGTGGACGGTGTTTGAGCACTTGGGCCAGATGTATATAATGGAGTCAAGGCTCTTTTACGAAGAAAGCTACATAAAGGATTGCAGCTATTATAATGATCCATACCTGGCCGTGAATTACATATACGACGAGGATAAGTTTACAACCGTATTTCTGACCTACGAGGACTATAAACAGTATACGCGCAAACCTCTGCTGCAAGCCGCCGACCAGTTCGCCACGACATTGAGTATAACCCTGCCTCCGGACCGGTTTTACCCTGGCAAGGCCAGCGAGAGCCTTACATGGCTCGATGATGATCCATATGAAAACGACATACATGAGCTTAGGCTCAACAGGTTTGCAAACCCAAAGGACGCTGTAAAATCCACCATGGCGCTCGCGGTTCAGGGCATCATATTCATAACCACCGTCTGCGCGGTGCTTCAGATTTTCCTTACTCAAATCAAGCGCAGGCGCAGAAGGCTTGCGGTTATGAAATGCGTCGGCGCGACAAACGGCCAGATAGGCGGCATGCTCGCATGGGAAGGAGTATACCTGCTGATTATATCGCTGCCGCTGGGCGCCGCGTTTGGCTTTGGGCTGTCCTACGGGGGGACGCTGCTTATGGGATCGGTTGAGGGCTCAAGGGCGCTCATGTTCTCCGTTGACTGGGGAAGCCTGGCGGTAGGCATCGCGCTGGGCATAGCCGCCCTGTTCTCGGGGATGCTGGTGCCTATGATCATGGCAATAAAAACGCCCTTGCGCGGCGATCTCGGTTCGTCGGGCAGAAAGAAGCCGATAAAGCAGAGGTTAAAGACCGTGCCCACAGGAACCCGCCAGACGTTCGCGTCCATATCGCGCAGGCACGCGCAGGCTAACCGCAGCCGCGTAACGCTTTCCTTTGCGCTGTCAACGTTTATAATAGCCATTATTCTCATAACGCTATTCATGGACTACAGGGCGTTTAGCGACTATAACGACAAGGTTGTTGAGGCTAATAAGCCCGAATACCTTGTAGCCGCCCCTTATGGCCTGTCGGCGCGCGGCATTGAAAGCGCGCTCGAAAAGCTGGACGAGGTGGACGGCCTTAAATCCATCTGCGCATATAAGGTTATAGAGGACGTCAGCACCATGCATACCGCCCTAAATGAAAACAGCGGGGAGGTAAGCCCTATAATCAAAAGGCTTGCGGAGTCCATTCCGGATTCAATGTATTACGGGTTCTTCTCAGACGGAACTTCTCAAACGTTATATATTAATGATCAAGAGAAGATTGAGGAAATAACGCTTGTAGGTCCTGAGCAGGGCAGCTTCATTACCACGGCCTACGGAATCGACGTAGATATGCCGGTTTATGAGCGGCTGACCGGCTCGCTTACCGATGGCCAGCTGGATAAGTCTGCTTTCCAGAGAGGCGAAGAGGTAATACTGATGATACCCATGTATAAGGAGGGCAATGGCGGCGGAAGCGTGCCCGACAACGTAAGCAAGCTGCCGCCGCAGCAGCAGGCGGGCGCGGCGCTTAGAAGCGCAAGGGAGATGGCCCTGTCGCTGTCAAGCGGGACGTCGCGTTATTATGAGGCCGATACATCCGTTAAGGTAGGCGATACGCTTACGCTATACGGTAAGAACATACGCGTGCCTATGGGCATGGGAAGTGTGACGACTGAACAGACCTCGACGGATGTAAAGGTGGCCGGAATAATACGCTACTTCCCAGGCGAGGAGATATGGCCGTTTTCCAGCGGCGACTCCCTGTATACCCTTATTGGGAGCTACGGCATGATAACCGATATAAATCCGGACGCAAACAATAAGCTCATGAGGGTTAATAGGAGCTATATGCTGTCGATGAATACATTATACTTTGGAAACGCCAGGGGGCGTACCGAGTTTTATATCAGCGCTGAGGACGGCGCCACCAGGAACGACACGGACCTCCCCCTCCTCAAGATGTCAAAAGAGCTTAATTTCGCCTATGAAAACTACCGTGAAAGCAACTCCGCGCTGTTTTCAGAGGCCGTCAACAACGCGCTTATCGTAGGCCTGCTGGGCTTCGCGGCGGCCATGATCGCGCTGGTGATACTGGCAAACACCGTATCGTCCGCCATTGACCAGGAACGCAAGCGTTTTGGAATACTGCAGTCCATAGGCGTGGAGGAAAAGACGTTTAAAAAACAGCAATATATGACCGGCCTGAAGCATGGGCTTATGTCGCTTGCGATTGCAAACGCGGTGATGCTTATAGTACTTTTGGCCTTCTCGGTGATAAACAACGCCTGGCTTGACATGGGGGCCATGGATTATGTAAAGGATCTGGTATTCAACACCATGTCGAGATACCCATGGGCGATTCACTTCGCGCTGTGCGGGGCCTACCTCATAGTTTTGTTGCTGATACACAGGGTCCCTATCAGGAATGTGCTTAAATACAGCCCCGTAGAAAATATACGGAGCTAAACCGCCGGCTTTTCAGGCCATATCGGGACCGCCGCAAACCTGACAAACGGTTTGCGGCGGTCCCCTTTTAGCGGACTGAAGTTTTCTTCTCTACTTTTTCAAATAAACTTGGGCCGGCCCTGCAGCGCCCGCCGTAAGCGCCCTCCGGCCCGTTTTCTTTCAGTTTCTTTTGGCGGCTGCCTTGCAAATCATGACGAATGATTGTAAAATAGGATGAATATGTAGTTGCATATGCAAAGCGCATATGCAAGGAGGTCAACTGTGGGTCTGTCGCTAGAAGCAAAGAAGTTCATAAATTCGGAGCATACCGGCTATTACGTCGATGTAATGGCGCCATACAAGGAGGACTCCCGGGAAAAGGGCGGCGCCGCCTCCACAACGGTAAAAATCCATTACATGGACGAGGGCGCGGGCGAGCCGCTGATATTGATACACAGCGTGGGCCAGTCCATTTATACATGGCGCAGGCTGTTCAGTAAGCTTAGCGAGAGCTACAGGGTTATAGCAATAGACCTGCCCGGGCATGGCTTTTCCGACCGTCCTATGCAGTTTAATTACGGCATCGCGGATTATGCCGACATGCTGCGCAGGGTGATGGACGCCCTCCGGATCGAATCAGCCCATTTTCTGGCGTTTTCAATGGGATGCGCTTATGTGCTTCAGCTCGCAAGGATGAATCCTGAAAGGATGGGACGCATAATAGCGCTGACTCCTGGAGGTGTAACTGCGGAAATGCCATCCACGGTCCGCATGATGGAAAGTCCCGTGTTTGGCCCGATTGCATCAAGGTTTTATGGGATAAGGGCTGTTGAAAAGATGCTGGACGAATGCTTCTTCGACCTTACGAACATTACCCCAGACGTGGTAAACGAGTATTACCATACGGTGGCCGACCCAGGCGCACGGCGCGCGATACGCCGCACCTTGCAAAGATATGACGAAGACGGCCTGTTCGCCGAGTTAAGGGCCGTAGAAACCCCCGTTCTTATATTGTGGGGCAGCGAGGATAAGTGGCATCCATCCGAGCTTCAAGAGCTCTATCACTCAGCGCTGAAAAACGCCGGCTATGTAATCGTACGCAACACCGGCCACCTGCTTCACGAGGAAAAATATGATAAAGTGCTGGAGCTTATAAAGGAGTATATACCGGTTCCGATCGACTGAGCGGCAGGTTCTATTGTGAAATTAACCGGATTTTTGCCTTTCAGCGGGTTGTGGCCTCCGGACCATCCCCTCCCCGACATGCGCCGGCGGCGCAACCGTTCCGCTTATAGTCGAATCGGCGGCCGTGATATGAAAGACCCGCACTTGTCCGCCCACCCTCCAGGCGAACTAAACGGCCAAGGGTTATTAATGTTTCAGCCTTTAGCCCTGAAGGCCCCGCGCCTGCCGTTCCATATCCTCAATGACGATATCGTAAATCTCTCCTAACGATGCGCAGTACTCCAATACGCTCCACGGTTTGTTGGTATGGAAGTGTATTTTAATCAGCGTTTCGCCGCCTACGGCAAGCAGGCAGTCCCCATCAAGGTTTTTAGTAAAATACGCCGCTATTTCATCCTCTGAAAGCTTTTCCCCTTCGATCAACAGCTGCGTATCATATCTATATTCAAGCATTATAATAAATCCTCCTATAGTTTTTGGCATGTGCGGAAATTTCATCCGGCTGGCAGCGGGAGTTCAAATGCCATGCGCTTTCCGCCGCCGCGGTTAAGCCCTCCGGCCGCAAAGGCGGACGATCCTTCGTCGCGGCCTTTGGCAAAATGCGCGGCTATTCATCCCATGAAAGCTCTTCCCCTTCAATTAGCGCCGTATATGATATTCAGGCGTTACTCCAGTCCCTCTCCGATTGGCGCGTATCGGGCTTTTCTCGGATTTTGTCCAGCCGATTGCTGGAGCGGCGTTCCTAAATGCCGCGCGCCGCCGCGGCTGGACCCCTCCGCCCGCGGCCTCAGCCCCCATAGGGCTGTCCCGAGGGATTGTTTCTCAATATAAACACCCCTGGCGTAAGCCCGCCCGCCTCTGTCCTAGACTGCCTGATAAGCTCCAAATGCGGGTTTTCCGCAACCAGCCGCTTCATTAGCGTAAATTCCATGGTATAGAGCACGGCCACTCCGCCTGGACGGAGCCATTCGCCCAGCTTGGGCAGCAATCCCGCGTAAAGCCTTTCATTGGACGTGTGGGTTCCCACCCTGTTTCCAAAGGGCAGGTTGGATATCACCTCGTCATAGGGCTGCGACGCACGGAATTTAAGGCAATCCTTGCACACAAACTCAATGCCGGTCTTCGCAGCCTCAGCGTTTTTTACGGCTATGTCCAGCGCCTTTGGCGTTATGTCCACCCCCGTCAGAGCCGAACACCTTGACAGCTTTTCACGCTCGATAAGCATAGTACCGCTCCCGCAGAACGGGTCGAGCACGCGCGCGTTAGTCCTTAGGTTCGACGAGGCCAGGCGCAATATCGCGGCGGCCGTGGCGGGATGCATTGACGCTGGAAGCGAACCCACCCGATAATCAAACCTGCCGTCCTCTATAGTATATAGCTTTAGATAAAGCCTGCAGGTCTGTTTATAGCGCTCCACGCGGAGCTCGGCGTCATATGCCGACGGGGAATTTTTAAGCCCTCCTCCGTCAAGCGCGTTGGCCAGTTCTTTGATGAAATCCGATCTTCCGGCATCCATACCCCTGACGTCTATCCTGTAGCCGTATGGCTCCCCGCCGCCGCACGACGAGCCAAGCAGCCTAAGCATGGCGCCTTTGGCCGCGGCGGCTACGTCCTTTGCGTTGAACGGCACGTTTTTCTTTATCGGAATTAGCATTTCGCTGAAACACCTTGCTTCAAACAACGGCGCAGGATCGGTTACAGCTATAAGCGCGCCGTCGTTCCATGCCTTTTTAACGCTAAAGCCCAGCTCGTCCAGCTCCTGAGCAAGCTGGGCCCCAAGGTTTCTGGCCGAGCGCAGCTCAACGTCAACCGGCGACGCAAAGCCTGTAAAGCTTCGCGCGGGCGGCGCTTCAATACGGCTAAGCGCCAGTCTCAGCGCCTCCTGTTCATCATTGAAATGCTTCCTCTCGCCTTCGTCGGCGGGCGGTTCTATTTTATACCCGGCCAAAGCCCTTTTAGCTTCCTCGGTGCCAATAGCTCCAAGGGCAAGTATGATGCTTGGCCTAACCAAGCGCCGCTGTTCCCTGAAAAGCGCCGCCGCGAGCGGCGCGGCGTCCAACGGGTCCTTTAAGGCCCCGGCCAGCCTAGCCGCGTTTTTCCTCAGCTTTGTATCCCCTGATAAAAGCGCGTCCCTGATCGCTCCACGTCCTTCGAGCCTTAGGTTGATTTCATCCCTGTACTGTTTTTTCTTTGCGATGGAACTTAAAAGCCCGCACGCCGCCGCGTTTCCCTCAACGGTGAAAAGCTTCCATGCGGCCTCGAACGCCGCCTCAGGCGTCCTTCGCATGCGTTCGGCCCCATTTGGAGCCTCGAGTTCCCTTTTTAACTGTTCCGCGGTTAGCTGTATCATTCACTTCTCCCCTGCGCCGTCAACGCAAATCAGCCTATAATTCAAAATATACTTATTCTAAACCGTAGCACATGCGAAGCTTTCCGTCAAGGCCGCTTTACATACGCGCGTTTTGGCTGTTGTAGCACTACAATACATATTGGACAGTCGAGAAGGAAAAAAAAGAGTGAAGGATTGGCACAAATCGGTTATTGTGAGTTTATCAACAACGAACAAATGCCGAAAGGAAGTGCAAATCCCTCATGAATACTGTAACACAAAACATGAAGTACAGGCAATCCCTAATCCACTACGCTCA
>DBFNRV010000044.1:0-3164 GCA_048421225.1 Christensenellales bacterium
AAATGAAAAAAAGAGGTATGGCCGCCATCCTTTTGGCCGTGGTTCTGGCCGCATTTATGTGTGGATGCCAAGCAAAGGATAATGAGGGCAATACTCCGGCTTCGGTACTTAAATACGGAATTGAGGCTTTTAAGAATTTTGACGATGAAGGCCTTAAAAAGTATTTTATCGATGAAGGCCTTGAAAATGGTTCCGTAAGCGTATTTGGCGATCTTCCGGATGAGGACGGCAGCATGATGGAGTTTATGAAGGCAAGTTTTTCAAAGCTGGAATGCAAAGTCAAGAGCACGTCGACGTCAGGCGATAGCGCCACATGCAACGTGGATATAACCACCATAAGCAACCGTATTGCTTACGAGGAGTTCTTAATTAAGGCAAGGGCCTATGGGGATGAAATGGATGATGAGGTAAGGCAGCAGCTATGGCTTGAGGTATTCAAAGCCCCCGATGTTTCAACTGTGACCAATAATATAGACGTAGAGTTCAAAATGGTTGACGGGGTATGGAAAGCAATAGCTACCGAGGACTTTGCAGAGGCACTTGCAGGCGGCTCCTTCAATACGACGGGCGAAATAAAATAAAAAACGAACACAGGCAAACCAACTTGATAATTTTTGTGGCGGCCTTTATATATTAAAGGCCGTTTTTTATTATAGGGACAGTAGGAAGGCATAGGTTCGTTTAGTCATGTGTGCAATGAGGATATTGATTTAGATCCTCGTGCTGTCTCAAAATAGCTCAGGCGTTCTTACTGCATTGTTCAAACGACATGCTTCTCAAATTTCTCTGAGCATCTTTTGTCCGGTACGCCTTTTTTAGCATATAAATCACCCCACCTGTTAGATTAAGTTATAACATACTTGTTCAACAGGTGGGGTGCAGTTCATTTTTCAGGCCTATAGCTATTTTGTATTATACGCTTATCTGAGCTTGACGCCGTAAATCTTTGAAGCGCGCGTTCCGATGACAATCGTATTTCCGAATGCTGCTGGACTGGCTTCAAAGTTACCCTCAAGCTGCAGAGAATCAAGCAATACGCCGGTCCTCGCGTCGATCAAGTACATCGTGCCGCCTGCGTCAAAGGTAACCAGATACCCATCGCCATTTTCATCATACATTAAAATCGGAGAGGAATAGCTGTAATTTTTGAGGTCATAGGTCCATACCTCCTCGCCCGTATCCTTGCTGTACGCGACAAGCCTGCCGCGCGTATCGGTATCAACGGTCAAAGCGTAGGATACGAATATAAGATCGGATACGTTATTCTTTCCTAGTGCCGCGGTGCTCTGAACACCTCCAGATACGTTGGTGCGCGTGCAGCGGTACCCTGGTGCTTTCCATATTATTTCGCCTGTAACAGCGTTGATTTTCCAAAACGGTATTTGCGCTATTTCGTTTTGATTCGCCGTCCAGTGGGTTGATGTTCCAAGGTAAATGGCCGCCTCTCCTGTACTTTCGTTTATCTCGAATATAGGAGTGCAATTAGTATCGTCAAGAACGTCCTGCATCCATATAACCTCCATCTTGAGGATATCTATACAGAACAGGTTTCCTGCGTTATCGGGAACGTACATGTAATTGCGCCATATTATGGGGCTGGCTTCAAAGCCAAGCCAGTATGACGACGTACCATGGCTGCGCGTACGTTCGGTAGTGTAACGCCATTTGAGCATATTGCTTGGGTCGATGGAAATGGTGCCGGCCGATTCATCATACTTGGTGTTTAACTTAAACTGGTATATAATGCCACATTCAGACGCATATGTCACGGTATCGGTCGGACCATGAACGATGGTAGATCCGTCAAAAGCTTTGAAGCTTCTCAAGGAAAAACTGTCCGAACCGCCATAGCTGAATAATTTTTCACCGTTGATAAGGCTGAAAATCATGTTTTCCGCCGGCCCAGACGGTCCCGAATCGCCGGCACCGACATACAGCAGGGGATAGCCGCGCGGGTCAATGCTGCCGGAACCCTTAAAGGCCCATCCGCCATTTATATGGTTGCGGGTAAATGATCCGTCGTCAATATCAAGAAAATAAATATAGCTGTTTTCGGTTGCGTATATAACCTCGACAAGGCCATCCTTAGCTTTCTTTTCATCAAAGATATTCATGACGCTTCTGGTGGACTCGGGCCAGCGCACTATTAGCGGCTGTCCGGTCCATCCCGCGCCGAACCATGTTCCGCTCCCCGTACCCTTTGCAATGCTGCCTGGTATATCGGTAGTCCACATCAGCTCCAGTTTTTTGTCAATAACATTGGTCGCCGTGCCATAGGTAGCGTCGTCACGAAAATTATTTCCTCTGAAGGTTGTTACGCCCTCCACGTTAGAGTACTCCCGTGCATCGCCAAACAATATATCATAGGGCGAAACATACTCGGTTACGCTCTGCCCATTTAACTGCATGCCGGCCTGAAGACCGAAAGCGTTCGGCCTTGTCGAATCTACAGACGTAGGGTTTGGTATAGGCGTATATGCGGGCGTGGGAGAGGGCGTGGGTTCGGGCTCAAGAGTCGCTGACTGGCCCGGCGTCCCGTCTATGGTAATTCCCCCGGGCGTTTGACTGGGGTTTGGCGGTTGGGGCTGGGCGTTACAGCTGCCGGAAAGTATAAATATGGCTATAACGGCCAGCACCAAAAGTAACAGTATTAGAAAGAACCGCGGCGTTGCGCGCATTCTTCGTCTTCCTGGTGATTTTCTTCTGTTCATATAAGTCGCTCCTTAGCGGATAATTACGGCAAAAGCCATACGAAAAGATATTATACTCTTGTTTAGAAACTTTATCAAGCATGCGGCTTGATACGGCACATCTTATACTGTAGGACTACAATACATATTGGACAGTCGAGAAGAAAAAAAAGAGTGAAGGATTGGCACAAATCGGTTATTGTGAGTTTAACAACAACGAACAATGCCGAAAGGAAGTGCAAATCCCTCATGAATACTGTAACACAGAACATGAAGTACAGGCAATCCCTAATCCACTACGCTCAGAAATACGGCGTATCCAGAGCATCGCGCAAGTACAACCGTGCGCGCTCAACCATCTACTTCTGGCTGTCAAGGTACGACGGAACGATAGAATCGCTGGCCGACCGTTCCAGGCGGCCGCACTCGCATCCGAATCAGCACACAGAGGCCGAACTAAAGCTCATTCAGGAT
>DBFNRV010000045.1:0-3577 GCA_048421225.1 Christensenellales bacterium
TCTTAAAAAAAGCAATTTTTATTTAAGAATTTGCAAGGAGCTAAAATATGGCACATTACCTCTTTGAAGCAATATAATCAACCGTTTCGTCAAGTAACCAATCTGCGATGTCCAACTTGCTAAGAAGGCCGCTATCTTTAACCATGCCGTTGCTGAGAATCAGGGTTACGGAGTTTGTATCGGATTGAAAGCCTGCGCCTGAAGCGGTTATATCATTTGCCACTATCATATCAAGGTTCTTTTTTTGAAGTTTTAATACCGCGTTTTCTAAAAGGTTTTCCGTTTCCGCCGCAAACCCAACTAAAACCCTTCTGCCTTTTTTTGATCCCATTGACGCTAAAATATCCCTTGTGGGCATCAGTTCCAAACTCATGCTTTCCAAATCCCGCTTCTTTATCTTATGTACAGCCTTTCTGCTTGGAGTAAAGTCCGCCGGCGCCGCGGCCATAATGAGAATGTCGCAATTATCATAATGCGAATCAACAGCGTCGTACAGCTCGCTTGAAGATACTATATCCACCCTTCTAACCCCGTCCGGAGTTTTAAGGGCGACCGGTCCTGATATCAGGGTTACGTTCGCGCCTCTTTTCGCTGCAGCCTGTGCAATGCCAAACCCCATCTTACCGCTCGAATGGTTTGTGATATATCTGACAGGGTCTATCTCCTCACGCGTAGGGCCGGCGGTGACCAGGATACGCAATCCCTCAAGATCGCGCTTTGGATACAACACCCTCATTACAATATCAACGATTTGCGCCGGATCCGCAAGCCTGCCCTTTCCAACGTCGCCGCAGGCCAAAAACCCCTCGTCCGGTTCAATGAACATGCATCCGCGCCGCTTTAACAATTCCATATTGCTCTTATTAGCGTCGCTACAATACATATTCGTATTCATCGCTGGAGCGATCAATACGGGGCATCTAGCCGCCATGATGGTGGTGGTCAGCATATCGTCAGCTATGCCTGAGGCATACTTTCCTATGAAATTGGCGGTAGCGGGCGCTACTAGAAACACATCTGCCCTTTTTGCAAGCGAGATATGCTCTACCTCCCATGGAGTGTCGCGCAGAAACATATCGCTTACAACGGGATTCGCGCTCAACGTTTCAAGTGTCAACGGAGTTATAAACTCCGCCCCTGCTTTTGTAAGGATAACGCGCACGTCCACGCCGCTCTTTTTAAGCCGGCTTGTAACCTCGGCAGCTTTATATGCCGCTATGGACCCTGTTATTCCCAATACAACACATTTGCTCATGCCCTTATGCCCTTGCCCTATTAATCCGCATGTCCGGAATCCGCGTCGTTTTTAATAATCAGCTTTCCCTCGTAAAGTTCCATTACAGCTTCCGATACAGGTTTGTCACCATCGGTTTCTTCCTTAACCTCCATCATCCCACGCGCCCTCTTTGCAACGGCCGTAACCAACGCATATCGGCTACCTGCCTTTTCAATAAGCTCGTCAATAGGCGGATAATTCATCATTGCCCTTCAGCTCCTTCCTAAACTTTTCCAATAATTCGCCATTTCTTTCTATTCGGCACCGTTCCGCATCAATAATGTTGCAAACGGTGCTTACCGCCTTATCAATAATATCGTTTACAACTACATAGTCGTACTTTCCCATGCTCTTCATCTCTTCAAAAGCTACGGAGTACCTGCGCTCAATAGCCGCGTCGCTTTCGGTCCCTCGCCCTATAAGGCGGGTTTTGATATCGCTCATGGACGGAGGGGCAACAAAAATACAAATCGCGTCGGAGCATACTTCCTTTACTTTCATTGCGCCCTGAACGTCGATTTCAAGTATTATATCATGCCCCTGTTTTCGCTCGTCCTCTACATAAGCCTTTGGCGTCCCATAATAGTTGGTGCCGAATACATGCATATATTCAAGGAACTCATTGTTCTTTATCATCCTCTCAAATTCTTCGTATGATTTAAAAAAGTAATCGACTCCGTCTATTTCATTCTGCCTCATTGGCCTTGTAGTTGCCGATATAGACAATCTAGCGTTCGGACTTCTGTCAAGAATCCCATCGCATATGGTTCCCTTGCCAACGCCGGAAGGCCCAGAAATGACCAAAAGAAGACCGTTTCTGCTCTTTTGCATTATATAACCTCCAGAATTTATTGCCTTTTAACCTTACGCCTGCGTGCTGAGTTCTTCAAGGTTGTTGGCGTTAAGCCTGTTTGCAAGCGTTTCTGTTTGCAGTGCGGAGAGCACTATATGTCCGCTGTCCATAACCACTACAGCCCTGGTACGCCTGCCATGCGTTGCGTCAATCACTGCGTTTCGCTCCCTCGCATCCTGTATTATGCGTTTTATCGGAGAACTATCCGGCGAAGCTATAGCTATCAGCCTGCCAACCGCTACCATATTGCCAAACCCTATGTTCAACAGCATTGATTTCATCTTTATGTCCTCCAAGCGTTACTCTATGTTCTGAATCTGTTCGCGCAGCTTTTCTATTTCAGCTTTGGCCATTATTACGTTTGCTACGATATCCGAATCATTTGCTTTTGATCCTATCGTATTAAATTCCCTGTTTAGCTCCTGTACAAGGAAGTCAAGCCTTCTTCCAACGGGTACGCAGCTTAGAAGCATGCTGTAAAATTCATTAATATGGCTTTTTATTCGTTCGATTTCCTCATGTATGCTTGCTTTGTCGGCAAATATCGCCACTTCAACCGCCAGCCTGGATTCATCCAGCTTAACGTCGCCTAAAAGCATGGCAATCCGATCCCTAAGCTTCTCGCGGTATTCTTCAACTACAACGGGAGCTCTGTCCTCAATTACTTTTTCTATTTGCTCAACATTTTTAATGCAGCGCCCAAGCGAATCGCTCAGCCTGGCGCCCTCCGCTTTGCGCATGGCCTTAAGTTCGCAAATTGCATTTTCAATGGCTACGAGCGCAAGCTTCGTGACGGTTTCCTTATCCTCGTCCTCCTCGGTAATTATTGTAACGTCTTGCAGCCTTAGCGCGGTGGACAACGTAAGGTCGTCTACGATATCCAGCTCCGAGCAGGCCGCCCTTGCAGAACGCAAATAAGCAGCCAGTAGCGCTGTATCCACCGTTACAATACGCGCGTCGTTCCTGTAGTTTCTATACGAAACAGTGACTTCCAAATGACCTCTGGATATCTGTGAACCGATATAGGCGCGCATTGCGTCTTCAGCAAACGCTATGTGCTTGGACATTCTGAACGATAAATCAAGATATCTGTGATTAACGCTTTTTAATTCAACGGTTAACTTGCGGCCATCCTCCTCGACCGTTGCACGACCAAATCCAGTCATGCTGTATAACATTCATCCTACCTCCAATATTCATACTCAACCTATTGATTCTACCACATATCGCTGCAAAATAAAACTGTTCGCAAACTAATGAATTTTTACTTCTTGTAGGACTACAATACATATTGGACAGACGAGAAGGAAAAAAAGAGTGAAGGATTGGCACAAATCGGTTATTGTGAGTTTAACAACAACGAACAATGCCGAAAGGAAGTGCAAATCCCTCATGAATACTGTAACACAGAACATGAAGTACAGGCAATCCCTAATCCACTACGCTCA
>DBFNRV010000046.1:0-11476 GCA_048421225.1 Christensenellales bacterium
GCTTCCAGTCTTCAGTAGATTGATTCCAAAGAAATAACCCGTCGTCAAGCAGGCCGTCCTCCAACTCCTTGATGTCCCACAGCTCTATCTGCTCTTTTGTAATAAATGGGTTCAGCTTTATAAGCGCCTTCGCTCCGCTAGAAACTATTCTTGAAACGTTTTCAAGCAGTTTTATAGAGTCCTCGGGTATCAGGTTATCGACTATATTGAAAAGCAAGAGGGCGTCCACCGATTTTGAGGGTATCCTTTCAAGTTCTGATACGCCTCCCACGCTGAAATCGAACGCTCCTTCGCGGCAGCCCATGCGTCTACGGGCGGCATTTATGGCCGCATCCGACAGGTCGATCCCAATATGCCTGCTAGTTCCCCTAAGGCAGCATTTATACAGGCAAGCGCCGTTTCCGCAGCCAAAGTCCAATACGGTCCCAGCCCCTTTGCAAAGCCAATCAAGGGCTTTATCCAAAGCCCCGTTTCCTATGCCTGGGGATGTTACTGGGGGCGCGTCCTCGGATGAGAACACGCCGTTCCAGTACTTCAATACCCTTTCATAATTATACATGGCTCAAAGCCCTGATCCTCAGCCGCCGTACCCGTTCGGATTCCCGCTCTGCCATTTCCAAGAGGACGCGCACATATCCTCTATGCTGTAGCTGGCCTCCCAGCCGAGCAATTTCTTTGCAAGGGATGGATCCGCATAGTAGGAGTCTATATCGCCTGGCCTTCTTGACGCTATTACATAGGGTACTTTCACGCCGGTTGCGCGCTCAAACGCATTTACTACATCCAATACGCTGTAACCCTTTCCCGTTCCTACATTTACTGCAAGCACGCCGGAATTCTTCTGTGCATAGCGCAGCGCGGCTATATGAGCCTTGGCCAGATCGACGACGTGAATATAATCCCGTACGCCGGTTCCATCGGGCGTGTTGTAGTCATTTCCGAATACATTCAAACGCTCCCTGCGACCTACCGCGACCTGCGTTATATATGGCAGAAGGTTGTTTGGTATTCCGGAGGGATCCTCGCCTATCATTCCGCTCTCATGCGCCCCTATTGGATTGAAATAGCGCAGCAGTATGGACGACATGCCTTCCTCCGCCCTGGTTACGTCGGATATTATCTGTTCGGACATGTATTTCGTCCATCCATAGGGGTTCATGCAGTACCTGTCCGCATCCTCTTTTATCGGCACTGTCTCGGGGCAGCCATACACCGTAGCCGACGAGCTGAAGACAATGATCTTGACGCCGTGTTTTTTCATGGCGTCAAGCAGATTCATCGTGGCGTCCAGATTGTTCATGTAATACATCAGCGGCTTTTCAACCGACTCCCCGACAGCCTTATATCCCGCAAAGTGTATAACGGCGTCTATGCTGTTTTCGCTGAAAATATGGTCAAGCGCCTCACCGCTGCATACGTCGGCCTCGTAAAACTTGAAGCCCTTTCCCGATATGCTTTTCATGCGCTCCAAAACCTTTGGCGAGCTGTTTGAAAAATCATCGGCTATTACAACCTCATAACCGGCATCCAATAGTTCCATGCATGTATGGGAGCCTATATAGCCGGCTCCGCCCGTAAGCAGTATGGACATAATTGCTTCCTCCTTAGTTTTTACTGTCAAATTGTTATTATTATTGTTCCTCGGCTTTATCAGTCAGAGTAAACATACGGCTTTAGAACGCCTACATATTTTAAATTTCTGTAATGACCCGCATAATCAAGACCGTAACCCACAACAAAGTGGTTTGGAATTATAAAACCTCTGTAATCCGGCATTATATTGCATTCGCGCCGTTCAGGCTTGTCCAGCAGGCAGGCTATGCGCAGGGATGCCGGTTCCCTTGACCTGAGCATGTTCGTAAGATGGTTAAGCGTCAGTCCTGAATCCATTATATCCTCAACTATAAGAACATGCCTTCCGGTTATGCTGACATCAACATCCTTTGATATCCTTACTATGCCCGAAGTTTTAGCCGCGTTTCCGTAGCTGGAGATGCCCATAAACTCCATTTCCACCGGACAATCAATCGCCCTGGACAGATCGGCAAAGAAATGTACAGCTCCCTTTAATATACATATCAATATCGGGTTTTTATCAAGGTAGTCCTTAGTGATCTGCCCGCCCAATTCACTAACCCTCCGCTGTATCTGGGACTCGTCGAATAATACCTCAGCTATGTCGTCACGCATGTTTACGCCAAATTTCATTTTATCTTCCTCCATGTATGCAAAGCCGCCCGTTATTTCTTAATACAACATTTTACAACAATCCGCTGCCTTTGTCGAACTTAACCTTTACCATTAAGGCGGTATTTTCATCCACCTTAACGTCCTGCGAAACACAGAATCCGGGTATGAACAACACCCTGTTCCCCATGCAGATCAAAGGCATATTTCGTTCCTGCCGCGGAACCTTTTTATCTATAAAATAATCCTTTAGCTTTTTGCTGCCTGGAGCCCCAATGGGATAAAAGCTATCCCCGCTCCTTCTTGTGCGTATGCACGGACTGCCCTTAAGCTTGTCAACATCCATGCACGCCGTATAAGTATCGTAGCAGATATCTCCATTTCCGCTGTGCATGGTGGCATAAAACCTTCCAAATGGTGTGTCTGTCGCTCCGTCCATGTTAAGCTCAACCTCAAATTCGATAAGCTCCTTATGATTTCCTATGATAAGCGTGTCATAACTCATATAAGCCCGTACCCCTGGAAGGTCCGCCCCCGCTCCCGTTCTTCCATTGAGCAGCGCCTCAACGGCGTCTACATGCGCCCTTTCTATATCCTTATCAGCGCCCGCCCGCGCAAGTGCAATACGTATCGCACGGCTAAAAACGGGCTTTGGCAGCCGCATAAGACGTTTTGCCGAATACCCGGCCCCGCTTCCGCATTCGTTCAGCGCCTCATAAGCCAAGGATTCAAGATATGCTTCATCGCTTTGAATCAATTCGGACATTCTGCATATGGCCGGTATAACTTCGGAATTGATGTGTTTTTCTATATATGGAATCACACCCAGCCTTACTCTGTTTCTGGTTGCGTCAGGGACAAGGTTGGTCTCATCAGTTCTATAAGAGATTCCCCCATCATTAAGGTATTCCTCGATCTCCTTGCGCCTGCAGCCAAGCATCGGACGGATTATCCTATCCCGCTTAAAGCGCATGCCTGTCAGGCCCTTCAAGCCGCTGCCCCTAAATAGATGCATAAGAACGCTCTCCGCCTGATCGTCCATATGATGGGCCACAGCGATGTAGTCGGCATTAAAATGCGTGCGCACCGTCTCCAGAAAGCTGTATCTGAGCTCGCGGGCGGCCTGTTCCACCGTCTGGCCATGCTCGGCGGCATAAGCCGGTACATCTCCGCGCTCTATAATAACCGGCACGTTCAAACCGGCGCAAAGCTCGGATACAAAGCGCGAATCCCTATCGGCGCTCTCCCCCCTTATCCCATGGTTGTAATGCGCCGCATATATTGACAGTTCAAGCTTTATAGACAGCTCGTGAATCACCCTTAGCAGCGAAACCGAATCAGCCCCGCCGCTTACGCCTACGATTATGCGATCCCCCGGCTTTACGCCGATATGATCAATCAGAGCGCGTTCAACCTTGTTCATAATATGCTCTTTCATATCTATCAGTATATAGTTCTTTGAGGTTACTTTCAAGCGCCGCACCAATAACGCCAACGCCGATTTGCCCTAATCCGCGTTTCCAATGGATTTGACAACTAAATCCGCAAAGCATATAATCAAATAAACACTGGATATGTGCATGCCATATGACATATAAAGCGTAAGGTTTGGGCGGTTGATGGCTGAAATCCAGGTTTTTAATAACAACTATTGGAGACCACCATATGAAGCTTGGCGTAGTGGGCTTGCCAAACGTAGGCAAGAGCACGCTGTTTAACGCGCTGACGCAGGCTGGCGCGCATTCTGCGAATTATCCGTTTTGTACAATAGATCCCAACGTAGGCGTCGTGCCCGTTCCTGACGAACGGCTTGACGTCCTTGCGAAGATGCACAATCCAGAAAAGATAACGCCGACATCCATAGAGTTCGTTGATATAGCGGGCTTGGTTAGAGGCGCGTACAAGGGAGAAGGCCTGGGCAACAAATTTTTATCCCATATCAGGGAGGTAGACGCGATAGTCCATGTGGTTCGCTGCTTTGAGGACGATAATATTATCCATGTGGACGGCTCTGTAGATCCAATAAGGGATATGGAAACCATAAATCTTGAGCTTATTTTCTCCGATATGGATACCCTGGACCGCCGCATAGACAGAGCGATGAAGAACTCAAAGGCAGGCGAAAAAAGATATCTGGCGGAAGCTGACCTTTTTAAACGAATTAAGGCGCACCTTGAGGGCGGGCTGCCGATGCGCAGTATGCAGATGTCGCCTGAGGAGGAAGAAATTGCATACAGCCTGCTTTTGCTTACCTCAAAGCCTGTAATCTATGTGGCCAATATAGACGAATCTGGCATAGGTGCAAACAACGATCTTGTAAACGCGGTATACAAGGCGGCTGAAAGCGAAGGCGCAGAGGCCCTTACAATATGCGCGCGCGTTGAGGAGGAAATAGCCGAGCTTGAACCCCAGGAAAAAGCTCAGTTTATTGAGGACCTTGGAATAGGCGAAAGCGGCCTAGACAGGCTGATACGGGCATGCTATAGACTGCTTGGACTTGTCAGCTACCTTACCGCCGGCCCCAAGGAAGTGCGGGCCTGGACCATAAAGCGCGGCACAAAGGCGCCGCAGGCCGCAGGAAAAATACACACGGACTTTGAACGCGGATTTATACGGGCGGAGGTTGTAAATTACGATACGCTGATGCAATGCGGCTCAATGCAGGCATGCAAGGAAAAGGGCCTGATCCGCTCCGAAGGCAAGGAGTATGTTGTACAGGACGGAGATATAGTACTGTTTAGGTTTAACGTATAATAAATGTATTAGTAGGCGTAAAAGGAGGTAATTGAAAATGCATCACACCTATCTACCAAAGGGCGTTTGTTCCACAAAGATTGATTTTGATATTGAGGACGGCGTTATTCATAATGTTGTGTATCAAAATGGGTGCAACGGGAATCTAAAGGCTATAGGTTCGCTTATAGAGGGTATGTCAGTTAAAGAAGCGATTTCCAGATTAAAGGGGATTCAATGCGGCTTTAACAGCACATCCTGTGCGGATCAGCTTGCTCAGGCCTTAGAGCAGGTGTCTGGGAAGAACGCGGCGCAGGCCCAGTCCTGAGCCATTAATAGGCTTTTTGCCCCGGCAGTAAAACAGACGGAGGAGATATATGAGCAGAATGCGCCTTTTAAATAACATTATCAGCAAGTCCGTAAATCAGGTTGAAGGGTTTTGTATTGCAAAAAATGTTCAGGTTAAGAGCAATGCAAAGGGTTCGGATTATCTTGACCTGATTTTGGGCGATGCGGACGGGGAGATAAACGCTAAATTATGGGACTATGACCCAGCGGTTCATGGAACCTATAAAGCGGACAATGTTATCAAGGTGAGAGGCACCGTATCCATATTCAGGGACGCTGAGCAGCTAAAAATTGAGCGTATACGGAACCTACATCCCGATGAAGAAGTCGATATGAGCGCGCTTGTGCCCTGCGCCCCGTTTGATTCAGAGTATATGTACTCTAAAGTGTGGGACTGCACTGAAAATTTTAAATGTGAAGAGTTAAAACGCCTTACACAACACTTTTTAATAAAACACCGTGACTTGCTGCTGTGCTATCCGGCCGCGCTTAAGGTGCATCACGCCCAGCGGGGCGGCCTTTTGTACCACATCTCCACCATGCTGGAGGCCGCTCAGGCAATATGCGGCGTATACGGGGCGCTCTATCCTTCTTTAAACAGCGAATTGGTATTCGCGGGCATAATCCTTCATGACATCGCCAAGATGAAGGAGCTGGAAGTCGGAAGCCTTGGCCTCGCGCGAGGTTACAGCGCCCAGGGACAACTTCTCGGCCATATAACCATCGGGGTTTCCATGGTAGCCACTGCCGCCGTGGAGCTTGAAATAAGTGAAAAGACGGCGCTTCTTTTGGAGCATATCCTGCTCTCACATCACGGCGAACCCGACTATGGCAGCCCGCGCTATCCGATGTTCCCAGAGGCTGAGATAGTGCGTGAGCTTGATAACCTTGACGCTAAGCTCTTCACAATGTTTGCCGCCATAAACGGGGTAAATGAAGAGGAATTTACTGAAAGGCTGTGGTCGCTTGACAACCGGCAGCTGTATAATCACGGAAATCTTTAGAACGGCAAACTCCACCCCGCCGTATTTTACAGCAGAGGATTGTTAAACGCCCTCTGCTGTATTTATGGAATTAGCGCCTGCGGGGCTTGCCGTAACTTTGCTAGAATCAGACGCATATATTATGTTTTAGGAGGTTGAGGATGCGGCGCAGCGGAATACTTTTACACATATCATCCTTGCCGTCGCCGTGGGGTATCGGTACCCTTGGGCTTGAGGCTTATAGATTCATCAATTTTCTTGACGCGTCCAAAGTAGGAGTATGGCAAATGCTTCCCACCGGTCCTACAGGCTACGGCGATTCCCCATATCAAAGCTTCAGCGTGTTTGCGGGCAATCCATACTTTATTGACTTGGATACGCTGTGTGAGGATGGTCTGCTTAAACCCTATGAATTTACACACCTTGACTGGGGTCAAAACCCTGAGAGGGCCGACTACCAGATGCTGTATGAGAATCGCTCGAGGGTCCTTCATTCCGCCTATGAACGCTTTACCGGTGCTAGCGGTCCTGATTTTGACGAATTCAGGCAGAATAGTCAGGGCTGGCTGCAAGACTATGCGCTGTTTATGGCGATAAAGGACTTTTACGGAGGAGCTCCATGGTACGACTGGGAGGATGATGTAAAAAACCGCGTTCCTTTAGCAATAAAAGCGCTGAGCAAGAAGCTTGAGCATGAAACGGGTTTTCACGAATTCATCCAGTATATATATTTCAAGCAATGGAAAAAACTTAGGTTATACGCAAAGGCCCACGGTGTGATGCTTATGGGGGATATGCCCATATACGCCGCATTGGATTCCGCCGACGTATGGGCCAACGCTGGGCTATTCCTGCTGGACGATCTGAAAAAGCCTGTTAGCGTGGCCGGTGTACCGCCCGATTATTTCTCGCCTGACGGGCAGCTGTGGGGAAATCCGCTGTATGACTGGCCCGCAATGAAGAATACGGGGTTTTCATGGTGGAAAAAGCGTATCCGCCGCCTGACCGAACAATTTGACTTGATCCGTATCGATCATTTCCGCGGATTTGCCGATTATTACTCAATCCCTGGAGACGCGCGGACGGCTATATCCGGCAAATGGATCGAAGGTCCGCGAGAGTCGCTGTTTGACGCTCTAACCGACGAGCTAGGCCCCCTTCCGTTTGTGGCCGAAGATCTGGGCCTGCTTACGCCGTCAGTTGAGGTTCTGCTGGACAGTACCGGATTTCCTGGAATGAGCGTGCTCTGCTTTGCGTTTTCTTCCGGCTCAGCGAACAAACATCTGCCCCACCTTGCCTGTGAAAACAGGGTTATGTATACTACTACACACGACAACGAACCCGCCGAAGCCTGGTGGGACTGTATAAGCGAATCAGAAAGAAGTTATGCGATCCGCTACATGAACATACGGAATGATGAAAGGATAAGCTGGGCCATGATTCGAACTGCCTTTTCCAGTGTTTGCGGGCTTGCGGTAGCGCCTATGCAGGATGTGCTGAGTCTTGGACTTGAGGCGCGCATGAACAGGCCCGGAACCCTTGGTGGAAACTGGGCATGGCGGATGAAAGCACAAGCTGGCCCTGACGTATCCGAAAGGCTGCGCGAGCTAAACCTGTTATATGGGAGATGATTGGCAGGGCTGCAATTTTTCCATAAGCTGCCCTTTTTCCATGGAATTTATGATATAATTAGACTTTAACGTCTAAATTCGTGGCTCACATAATTGAATCCGATTGCTCAGGGTATTGTAAATGTGAAATGGAATTTAGGATCAATACGATATTATCCAGGGGGTAGGCCAATGATTATGGACTGTAGGGCAATAATGCGCCGTATGGAAGACGAACTGAGAAGTGATTATCAGATCGAATTGCATGAGGCTTCAACTCAACAGCTGCACAGGGCGTTAAGCAACGCTGTAATGTTCGCCGTCTCTGACGACTGGCGCAGGAGCAGGCGATCCCATGAGTGCGTAAGGCGGGCATACTATTTTTCGGCTGAATACCTTGTCGGCCGCATGGTGTATAACAACCTTTACTGTCTTGAATTGCTAGACGACGTCAGAAAGTACCTGCTTGCACGCGGCGCGGATATAAGCGCCTTCGAAGAGATTGAGGACGAAGCGCTTGGCAACGGCGGACTCGGCAGGCTGGCAGCGTGCTTTCTAGACAGCGCCGCCGCTCACGGCATACCCCTCGACGGATACGGCATCAGGTATAAATTTGGACTATTTAAGCAGAGCCTGAAGGACGGGTTTCAGGTGGAAAAAGCGGACGACTGGCAGCGTTTTGGCGACCCGTGGAGCAAGAGGCGGGACGATAAGGCGGTTACCGTCAGCTTTGCTGATCAAAAGGTGCTTGCCGTGCCGTACGATATGCCTATTATCGGCTATAAAACGGAGCATATAAGCACCCTGCGCCTTTGGCAGAGCGAAGCCATTGAAGAATTTGATTTCAACCTGTTTAACGATCAGGAGTATGCCTTGGCCGTGAGTGAAAAGAATTCTGTAGAGGATATCACACGAGTGCTTTATCCAAACGACAGCACATACGCAGGTAAACGCCTTAGACTAAAGCAGCAGTATTTTTTGTCCAGCGCGTCGCTTCAGGATATAATACGCAGGTTTAAAAGGGTTCGCGGCTCAGACTTTTCCGGTTTTGCCGCGCATTGCGCAATACAGCTTAACGATACCCATCCCGCGGTATCCATACCCGAATTGATCAGGCTTTTGATGGGCGAAGGGATGGACTTTGAAGCGGCTTTAATAACGGCCAAAGAAACATTTTCATATACAAACCATACGATAATGAGCGAAGCGCTTGAAAAATGGGATGTCGACCTTTTTAGAAGCGTTATACCCGAGGTGTGTGATGTAATCTTTAAGATAAACGATTTCTTGATGGGCGAACTGGCATCTAAGCGTGTTGACGGCGACCAGAGGGCGCGCATGAGTATAATTTCTGACAACTGTATACATATGGCAAGGCTCGCTTCATATGTTTCCTCATATATCAACGGGGTTGCAAAAATTCATACGGATATCCTTAAAAACGACGTTCTAAAGGATTGGGCTGATATATACCCGGAACGTTTTCAGAACAAGACCAATGGAATCACGCAGCGCCGGTGGCTTGGCTTATGCAATCCCGAACTGACCGGGCTAATAACCGATAAAATCGGGGACGGTTTTTTGCTTGACCTCGACAGATTGCAAGAATTGAAGGCCTTTGCGGACGATGACACGCTCTGGCGCTTTCATGAGATAAAGCAGCTAAAAAAGCAACAATTAAGCCGGATAATTTTGGAACGTGAGGGAGTTAACCTAAACCCCATGTTTATATTCGACACCCAGGTAAAACGGATGCACGAGTATAAGCGCCAGCTTATGAACGCGTTTTCAATTATGTGGATTTATTTTAGCCTGAAGGAGGGTAAACTCCCGGATTTTACCCCCACTGCCTTTATATTTGGAGCAAAAGCCGCCCCTGGTTATTTTCGCGCGAAGGGCATAATCAAATATATTAATGAGGTCGCCAAGCTTATCAACAGCAGTCCTGATATGCAGGATAGGCTTCGGGTGGTTTTTGTTCAAAATTACAATGTTTCATATGCTGAACATATAATCCCTGCCGCTGACATATCTGAACAGATATCCCCTGCCGGCACGGAGGCCTCTGGAACAGGCAATATGAAATTTATGCTCAACGGCACCGTTACGCTGGGCACATATGACGGAGCCAACATCGAAATTGTAGACGCGGCCGGCGCTGAAAACAACTATATCTTTGGCGCAACCGTTGAAGAACTTCGCTCTTTGGGAAACAATTATAATTCAAAATCCATATATGATAGCAACGCTGAAATAAGACGCGTTTTGGATTCCCTTATAGATGGAACCTTTAGCGACGATGGCTCAGGAATGTTTAAGGAATTGTTTAACGCTATACTATATGGAGCCAGCTGGCATATGCCCGACCATTATCATATACTGCTTGATCTTCCGTCGTATATTCAGGCAAAGCTTCGAGCGAATAGGGATTATATGGATACCGTTTCTTTTGCACGGAAATGCTTTTTAAACACAGCGTCGGCGGGTAGGTTCTCCAGCGATAGAACCGTAAGCGAATATGCAAAGGATATATGGCATGTGGAAAAAACCGGTATGTACGACATAACCTGATACCCCAAATAGGCCATTACACTTGATGGAAAACTACAACGCTTATCAATAATATTAGAAATTGGCTCCGGCGGACCTCTGCCGGAGCCAACATACCTTTAAATATTTATAGTTCATAAATCCTGACAGCTTAAGTACTCCTTGACCTAACTGTTTGTTATAACTCCGTTTTTAAACGCCGGAACGACATCTGTTACATCAGTTTTAAAGCAAAATTCCACGTCCTTTTCAAAGCCCAGCCTTACGAGCCTGGAATAGTGCATCGTGTCGGACAGATCCGCATTGCCGTTTACCCAGTCTGAATACACAAGGCACGCTATAAGCGCCATATCATTGGCCTTTGCACTGCCTTCTGAAATTCTGCTCACGGCCTCCACGATAGCGCCGGCGGCGCAGATGTCATCCGCTGACAGCTGGCCCTCGGTACCCGCACACATAATAATAATGTCGTTTCCAAACTCAACCGCCCTTTTTGCAACGGCGGTCCGGTTTATCATCGCTCCGATAAGAACGTTTTTAGCGCTTCTTACTCCGCATATCGCCTCTGTTCCGTTCGTAGTGCTTACAATGACGGTTTTGCCGGAAACTATATCACTGGAAAAGTCCATCGGGGTGTTGCCCAAATGGAATCCCGGCATTTTAACGCCTCCCCTTTCCCCGGCAAGCACGCACTCGCGCGAACCCAGCTTTATGGCCATAGCCGCAGCCTCGCCCGGGTCCTGTGTAGGAACTACTTTGTCAGCGCCGTTTTTAATTGCCCAGATTATCGATGTTGTTGCGCGAAGGACATCTACAACTACTACAGTGCTGTTGCTTATTCTATGATCATTTAGCTTATTGCTATAGTTATATACGTCAACTCTCATGGTCCCTCCTACATAAGCCGAAGGATAATATTGGTAGCCCGCGTATTATACATCATTTATGAACAGAATGCAAACAACATATTTTCATGATTTTTATCAGATTTAGTTTTACCGAATTTATATTAAAATAAGTCAAACTCTTAATAATTTTGTTTAGCAAAAAGGCGGACGCCGATGT
>DBFNRV010000047.1:0-26064 GCA_048421225.1 Christensenellales bacterium
TATTAACAGCGATGCTTGGACCGTTGATATAACCTATACGCTAATCGATGGGAGCCTTGTTCAGGATAGCATCCGAAAGATAGGCGGCGCGGAGATACTGATCGATTTTGTACAAACCCATGAAGCGTTTATAGTCAGCAAGACGGAGTCAGGCGCCGGTGGAATGAGCTGACAGGCCTAAGCCTCCAGGCAGATAAGGCTCCGTATCGGGGATAGGCATTGCTTCCATCCAAATATGGGGTCTTGTTTAGTATGGTCTATAAAGTGATAATATAGTAAGCCTAAAATAGTGATGCGGGAAAATTAAAATACAAATCAAGAGCTTATTAGGAATTTTAACGGGCTGAGAATTCAGGATATGGCGGAGGTAACCCAGCTTAATGAATTAAACGGCGGTTTTATAAATTTGAAGTACAAATTGCCAGGCGGGCAGCCTGTAAAGCTTTGGAATGACGATAAAGCATACTATGGGACTAAAACTTGCAAGATGAACGGCGCACGCTGTTACGGCCTTGCCGCCAGCGGCGGGTGCCTGCTGGTTTGCGAATTCGGCGGCTCGGATGCTGAGGCCGTTATTTTTAAAAGGATGTAAACAACCCTTTTGGTAAGTAAAAAAATTAATCGATTCTGCTAACAAAACCCTTCATTCCTCATCATATCGTATGTATGACGCTGACGTTAGCTAAATTCTTTGATGTGCGCCTCGGTCGGTTTTTAAGCATAAAACCAAGGGTAGCTGTCCCGCAATCCTTTGGCGATCCGGAATTGCTGCATGCGCCTATCCGGTTTGACGGTATGGTTTTATTTCCTTCCGCAATTTTTTACCGTCAGCAGTCGGGAATTTTCGCGCGCGCACTGGGCGGCAGGTTCAGTAATATCCGCCGGTTTTAAATAATAAGTTGTAACAAAATACGCCATACTGGAGGTTGACATGAAACTTAGCGCGATTTTTAACCGTGGCGTTGCATTGCTTGCGGCGTCCATGATATTGATGGCCTGTTCCTGCGGGCAAAATGAGCCGATAACCGGCCCTGAGACTTCGCCGGGCACAACGGACAGCGTTACCGCTTCGCCGGATATTTCCCCAGGCTCTGTAAGCAGGCGGCTGACCATAGTCATAGACGCGGGTCACGGCGGTTCGGACGGCGGCGCGGTAGGCGGCGTAACGGGAGTAAAGGAGGACGGGCTTAATCTCGATGTCGCCATACTGCTTAAGGATGAGTTGACGCTTCGTGGATTTAAGGTAATAATGACGCGGGAGACGGGCGATTCGCTTGCCAAGACCAAGCGCGAGGACATGATGAAGCGCAAGGAGATAATGAACGCTGCGGGAGTGGACATGGTGATAAGCGTTCACATGAACAAATTTGGCGATTCCAGCATAAGCGGTCCGATGGCATTCTATATGCAGGGCTCGCCAGAGGGCGAAAAGATGGCAAAATGCGTGATCGACGCCGTGTGCGACAAACTGGGGCATCCAAGGAGGCTTGCCAACCCTGGCGATTATTTTGTGATACGCGAAAGCAAGCCCACCGCCGTTATAATAGAATGCGGCTTTCTATCTAACGCTTCGGACGAGAAAAAACTTAACGACCCTGAGCACCGAAAATTGCTTGCTTCTGGAATAGCGGATGGAATAGAATCATATGCGGATACGAAATCATAGAAAGTGGCGCAATGATTCCCAAGTTCATCATTTGTTTACAAAATAACTGCTGTTTAACAGGTGTAATCCACTAGATATGGTGTATAATAGTTATTGTAGAGATCAATGTTTTTTCTCCATCCTCCTTTATGTACTGAACGCGACGCGCGGACGCCCCCCTGACCACGGGACGTCCGCGTGTCTGCTTTTATATTCAAGATATTGTTAAACTCCTGTTATATTTTTAGAAAACGCGTTGTTTTGACACTAAGGCGGGTATATAATTAGCCTGCTTGAATTAATTTATAGAGGGGTTAATAATGATAATTGATTATCATCTTCACAGCCGCCATTCGTTTGACAGCAACGCCGATCCTGAGCAAAGCCTTGAGAGGGCGGTCGAACTTGGAATTTCTGAGATTTGTTTTACAGAGCACGTAGACTTTGAAGACACGAGGAATCCGCTTATAGACATCGGCGCTTATATTTCGGATATTAATAGGTTCATGCCGTCGTACAACGGCGTGCGCGTTAAACTGGGATTTGAAATAGGGCTTGACGACGGGGAATGCTCTAGGCGGACATGGGATTTTATCAAGGACGCCGGCGCTGATTTCATAATCGGCTCGGTTCATATGGTTGATGGCGTTAACGCCTATTACAATGATTTTTTTGAGGGGCTAAGCCAGAGCGAGGCCTATGGAAAATACATCGACGCGCTGTGCGACAAGGCAAGGAGCTGCGCTTATTTCAGCGTGCTTGGCCACTATGACTTTGTAACCAAATACGCGCCGTACGAAAACAGGGCGCTTAACTACGGGGCTTATGCCGAACGTTTTGACAGGCTGTTAAAAAGCCTTATTGATACCGGCAAGTCGCTGGAGGTAAACACGTCGTCATGGAGAGACGGCCCCGCATGGGGGATTGAGCTGTTAAGGCGCTACATGGAGCTTGGAGGGGAATTTGTAACGATTGGGGCGGATTCGCATACCCCGGACAGGGTAGGAAAGCGCCTTAAAGAGGCTGTAGAAATGATAAGGGAAGCGGGAATAAAATACATAGCTACATTTGACAGGCTGTCCCCTGTCATGCATCGGATTTAACGTTGCGCTTTTACGGGTAGGCGCGCATACATCCCGAATTTCGATGGTGCGTTTTACCACTCATTCATGAAATGATGCTAGGGAATGATAGTCCATAACAAGAGGATTAAACGGCATTCTGGCACGCTTATTCGAGTATAGTTGCTATTGCCAGAGGGTTACAAATAGGGTACAATCAATAAAAGGGTCCGTAAAGGTTCCCAAAACCTGAAAGGGGCGATACCATGGAAGAAGAAAGGGATTTTGTCACGTTTGTCGGAGACGACGGCGAAGAGTTTGAACTGGACATCGTGGATTACTTTGAACACAAGGGAGAGGAATACGCGATATTGATCGATTCATCCGAAGATTACGACGACAACGAGGAATTCGACGCCTACATAATGAAGGTCGTGGTTAACGGCGAAATGGAGGAGTTCCTTCCGCCCGACGACGAGCTGATGGAAGAGCTTGCGGCAGTAGCTGAAGAGCGTCTTGGAGCGGTGTGCGAATGCGACGTATGCCATGAAGAAGATTGTCAGGGACACCACGAGTGCCATGAAGAGGGCTGCGGCTGCCACGAGTAAGCCTGGCGGCATGCAGGCTGGATTGAGGCGGACGGATTTGCTGTCCGCTTTATTTATCCTTGTCAACTGAGGGAATATGTGAATAATACTACAGAGGTTATGTTGACAAAAAGGTCGGGGTTGAATATAATCTAGTGAATAGCGTATCCGCAGGATGAACGGGTTTTGCTTTGAGAATTTTACTAGAAGGATTTTATAATCCGCCAGAGAGGGGCGACGCTGGCTGCAATCGCCTATAGCATGTTCTCATAGGAGCGCACCGTCCCGCGACTGCGGCGTATAAGCCCCGTTATAGGCTTGTCGAGTGGGCCGATGGCGACAAGACCGGTACGGTCAGCCGTTAAGGCCAATTAGGGTGGAACCGCGGGTTTATTCCCGTCCCTTGCGTTAGCCAGGGGTCGGGTTTTTTTATGCAATCCAGCCTGGCCTTGACGCTATAATAAAAATTGGAGGTTAAAACATGAACATCACGTTTCCCGACGGATCGGTGCGCCAGTATGAGGATGGGGTTAGCGCGCTTGAGATAGCGGCCGGCATTGGCCAGAGGCTTAGGAAGTCAACCCTTGCGGCCGAGCTTGACGGCGGCCTGTTTGATGCGTCACAGCCGATTATGGGTGATCATTCGCTTAAACTGCTGTCCTTTTCAGACGCGGGCGGACGCTGGACCTACAGGCATACGGCCGCGCATATGCTGGCTCAGGCGGTCAAGAGGCTGTTCCCCGACGTGAAGCTGGCGATAGGGCCCGCGATTGACGACGGATTCTATTACGACTTTGACACCGAGCAGAGTTTTTCTCCGGAAGACCTGGTAAGGATCGAAAAGGAGATGGCGGTTATATGCCAGCAGAACCTTGATATAGAAAGGTTTGAGTTGAATAGAGACGATGCTGTCGCCCTGATGAGGAAGATGGACGAACCCTACAAGGTAGAGCTTATCGAGGACCTTCCAGACGACGCCGCAATAAGCTTTTACAGGCAGGGCGAGTTTGTGGACCTGTGCGCGGGGCCGCATGTGGAGAGCACGGGCAGGGTTAAGCACATAAAGCTTCTAAGCGTTGCGGGAGCCTACTGGCGCGGAAGCGAGAAGAATAAGATGCTCAAGCGCATATATGGAACCGCCTTTGAGAAGAAGTCAGAACTTGATGAATACATTGAAAAGCGCGAAGAGGCAAAAAAGCGGGATCATAACAGGTTGGGAAGGGAGCTTGAGCTGTTTACGACGGTGGATATGATAGGTCAGGGGCTTCCGATACTCCTTCCAAAGGGCGCTAAGGTGATACAGCTTTTGCAGCGCTTTGTTGAGGATGAGGAGCAGCGGCGCGGCTATATGCTGACCAAAACGCCGTTTATGGCAAAAAGCGACCTGTACAAGATATCGGGTCACTGGTACCATTACCGCGACGGCATGTTCATTATGGGTGATCCGGACGATGAGGAAAACGAAGCGCTTGCGCTCAGGCCGATGACATGCCCGTTCCAGTTTATGGCTTATCTCAACAAGTCCCGCTCTTACCGCGATCTTCCAATGCGGTACAACGAAACCTCAACCCTGTTCAGGAACGAGTCTTCGGGGGAGATGCACGGGCTTATAAGGCTGAGGCAGTTTACAATATCAGAGGGCCATCTGGCCTGCAGGCCGGATCAGGTCGAGGACGAATTCAAGGGCTGTCTGGACCTGGCCACGTTTATGCTAAAGACCCTGGGACTTGATGAAGACGTAACGTACCGCTTTTCAAAATGGGACGAAAACGACAGGGAGAAGTATATCGGCGGCAAGGAGAGCTGGGAAGCCACCCAGAATATGATGCGCAGTATCCTCAAAGACCTTAACGTGGACTTTGAGGAGGCGGATGGAGAGGCGGCGTTCTACGGGCCGAAGCTCGACATACAGATCAAAAACGTTCACGGTAAGGAGGATACCCTTATTACGATTCAGATAGACTTCCAGCTTGCCGAGCGGTTTGGCATGGCGTATGCCGACTCGGACGGAACCAAAAAGTATCCTTACGTCATACACCGTACGTCCATCGGATGCTACGAGCGCACGCTTGCGCTATTGATAGAAAAGTATGCCGGAGCCTTCCCTGTGTGGCTGGCGCCGGTGCAGGTAAAGGTGCTTGCCATGACGGACCGCACGCATGACGCCGCGTTAAAGATATCAGGCGACCTGGAGCGCCTCGGAATAAGGTCCGAATGCGACCTACGCAGCGAGAAAATAGGCTTCAAGATAAGGGAAGCCCAGATGCAAAAGGTGCCATATATGCTTATAATAGGGGATAAAGAGGTAGAAAACGGTGTTGTCGCGGTAAGGGCGCGCAAGGAAGGCGACCTTGGGACGATGCCGTTGGACGATTTTATAATCAGGATAGGCCGTGAGATAGACACTAAGGCCAGGGACTAATCCCTGTATGCCCGAGCCTGATTAACGGCGATAATCCATCAGGTCTATAAACGGCACCAGCATAGTTGAAAAGGGCGCCTTGGGCGCCTTTTTCAACTATGGGTACCGGCTGTCGCGCTAAGGATACTGGCGGCCATGCGGCGGGAATTCATACAATCGTACGCTTTCGCTTAAAATAGCCTGTTAAAACATACAAATAGGCGTATACCAGTTTTTTGCCATGGGAATAATACCCATATATCAAATTACGGAGGGTATTGCCATGGCCATTTCGATTTTAAATCGGTTTTCACAGGATCTTGCCATCGATCTTGGGACTGTTAATACGCTAATCGCCCGAAAGGGGTGGGGAATCCTGCTTAGGGAGAAGAGCGTTGTCGCAGTATCCAACACTGTAAAAAATGAGGTCGTAGCCATTGGAAGCTCAGCGCCGGAGGTTTCGGGCAGGGTTCCGGGCGGGATAAGCCTGGTTCAGCCGCTCCGCGACGGCGTAATATCGGATATATCCCTTGCCTGTGTAATGCTTTCAGGATTTATAAAAAAGGCGCTTGGGAAAAGACCGAGAATGTTTGGAATAAACGTGGTGGTATGCGTGCCTGGATGCATAACCCAGGTCGAGCAGGCCGCCATTGAGGAGGCGGCCCATTCGGCCGGAGCGCGCAACGTGACGGTCGTAGAGGAATCGCTTGCCGCGGCGGTTGGCGCGGACCTTCCCGTATACGGGCCGACGGCATCCATGGTAGTGGACATAGGGGGCGGCACCACGGACGCGGCCGTGATATCGCTTGGCGGAATTGCGGCCTCAAACTCGGTGCGAACTGGCGGAACCCATATAAACGAAGCTATAATCGCTTACCTGCGCCAGAAGACGGGCATCACCATAGGCGATAAAACCGCTGAACAGGTAAAGCTTTCCGTGGGGCTTGAGCCTTCAGATCCGGACATGATTATGCGCATAAAAGGCCGCAGGATGGATACGGGCCTGCCCGACGCCATCCATATATCGGCGCGCGAACTGGCGGGAGCCATGGAGGAGACGGTCTCTAGGATTGTGGGCGCCGCTGTGAATACGCTGGCAAGCACGCCTCCGGAGCTGGCGGGCGACATAATAGATACAGGCATAGTGCTCACAGGCGGAGGGGCCCTATTGAAGGGGCTTTGCGCGCGCATGGAGAACGCCACCGGCCTGTCGGCAATGGTAGCCGAATCGAGCATAGACTGCGTAATAACGGGCGCGCTAAGGCTGCTTGAAAGGCGCGGAACGTTCTCAGAACCCATGTACGCTTCCGGCGCCGCAAACGCTAAGCAGGGAAATGCGGGGGAGTTTGCGCGCAAGTTCGACGCAAACGTACAGAACGTACAGCATGATATACGCTGAGGCATAAAAATCCAATAAAGTGACAAGAAGGAAAGGGCCGCTACCTAACCACAGCGGCCTTGGATTTTATTTAGAAATGGGATTGACAATATATTAAGTATATGGTATCTTTATATTGATGTATAATACACGTATTAAGAAGTGAAGTACTAAAGACCGGCGTCCATTTCATTCAAAAAGCAGAAGGAAGTTGTATTATATGAAACGATCAATTAAAATGGCTGTAACAGTGATATTAGTTGTTGCTATATTGGCGGCGGCATATCAAAGCGGCGCTTACATGGAAACGGGGGAGATAACCCAAGACATTAACAGGAAGTGGACGGTAGTTAAGGATGGGGATTATAGAAATAAATACAGCGACCCATCGGTTTTGAACAACATAATTAATAATGATTCGAAAACCACTTTGCAGCTTCAAAGGCTGGAGGATTACTTCACCAGCGTTTCGATTCACGGGGACGCTTCCGAAAACAGGACATATCCAAACTATTTTGGGGGCGAATACATAAACGAAAACGGTGAACTGGTAATATGCCTATCAGATGATACGGTAGAAAACAGAAATCTTATGGAAGAAGCGACTGGCGGCGGCATAGCGTTTAAAAGCGTCAAGCATTCATTTAATGAGCTCAGCGCGGCTAAACAAAATCTTACTAAATGGGTAGGCGCATGCATTGAAAAGGACGGCGCTCCGGACGGACTATATGGCTGGGGCATAGGGAATGAGATGAACTGCCTGATGGTTGACGTCAAATACGAATCCCAAGAGCTATTTAGACAGGTGTATGAAGCGACCGGAAGATTTTCAGGGATTGTGTTTAACATAATGGAGGATAGGGAAGCACTATAGGAAGGCTTGACGATTGGGTGCGGAAACAGGATTTGACGATGAATCAAACCTTGTACGTAAGGGTTAATTGCAGTATAATGTAATAAGAGCCGATGCTGCAAAGTTTAGGCGATAAATTTGGATTTGGAACTCCACCCTTTAAAGTTGAAGGCTCTAGGGTGGAGTTCTAGATTCATTTACAAATCAGATATATAAACGCTAACAGCGTTATGATGAACATACCAAAAGCCATTTCTTTCATGCGCAGCACCTCCTTATATACTATACAGTGATTCATCGCATCGGCTCATACATATGTATATCACATGTATACAAACAAATCAAGTACTAAATAAAGAAAAACACTACTAAATATAATGATCGCCTGCCAAAAGAATAATTTGATTATTTACTTATCTACATGATATTATTAATCGTCGGATATAATCCTGCGGATTGAAATAGTAGGGGTTGACTTTATTTAGTAAATTATATGGGGATGCCGCAATATTGTGGTGTCTCCATATAATTTGTAGTCTCATTACTTAAAACAGTCACCCTCAAACTCCCCGCAATCCCCTCCACTCCCTTGACATAACGGGCAATGATCTATAAAATATCAATTTAACAAGCGATAGGAGTAAGGACATGGAAATAAAGCAAGCGCTGTCAAATATCATCGCGGAGCGTGCGGAATTGCGGCCCCGCGAGGTAATGGACTGGTTTGAAACGCCCAAGGACCCAGCGATGGGGGACGTAGCGTTTCCGTGCTTCAGGCTTGCAAAGGCGATGCGGAAACCGCCCAATGCCATAGCCGCCGAGCTGGCCGACGGGCTGGCGCTGCCCGACGGGGTTTGCCGGGTGGAAGCTGTGGGCGGCTATCTGAACTTCTTTGCCGACAAGTCCTCGTTTGCTGAAAATACCCTGAAGCGGGTCTTTGAGGAAGGCGGAGGTTACGGCGGCTCCTCCTGCGGCGGTGGAAAGACGGTATGCCTGGATTATTCGTCCATCAATATCGCAAAGCCCTTCCATATTGGCCATCTAAGCAGCACGGCTATAGGAAACGCATTGAGACGCATCTATGACCACCTTGGCTACAGGACGGTCAGCATAAACCACCTTGGCGACTGGGGGACCCAGTTTGGCAAGATGATCCTGGCGTATAAGCTGTGGGGGAACCGTGAAAGCGTGGAGAGCGGATCGGTGCGCGAGCTGATGAGACTTTATGTGCGCTTTCACGACGAGGCAGAAAAGGAACCCTCGTTGAACGATCAGGCCCGGGCCTGGTTTAGGCGCATAGAGGAACACGACCCCGAGGCCTGGGAGCTGTTTGAATGGTTCAAGGACATAACGCTAAAAGAGGTTGGAAGGGTATACGAGCTTTTGGGCGTTGAGTTCGACAGCTATCTTGGCGAGAGTTTTTATGAGGATAAAATGGCGCCCGTGGTCGATGAATTAAGGCAAAAGGGCCTGCTAAGGGTGGACCAGGGCGCGTCGATAGTGGATTTAGCTGAATACTCCATGCCGCCCTGCATCATATTGCGCTCGGACGGCGCGACCTTATATGCCACGCGCGACCTTGCAACTGCTATCTACCGAAAGGCCGAGTACAATTTTGACAAGATGCTCTATGTAGTCGCCTATCAGCAAAACCTCCATTTCCAGCAGCTCTTCAAGGTGCTGGAGCTAATGGGGAAGGACTGGGTGGAGGACTGCGTTCATGTAAACTTCGGCATGGTGAGCATGAAGGAGGGAACGCTGTCCACGAGGAAGGGCCAGGTTGTCTTCCTGGAGGACGTTTTGAACGCCTCGGTTGAAAAGACGTATAAAATTATAGAGGAAAAAAGCCCGGATCTCTACGATAAGGCATCGGTGGCCCGTCAGGTCGGCGTGGGCGCCGTAGTTTGGGGAGTGCTTTACAACAACAGGATAAAGGACATAGTATTTTCGTGGGACAAGGCGCTTAACTTCGATGGCGAAACCGGCCCCTATGCCCAATATACCCATGCCCGCTGCTGCTCCGTAATTAGAAAGGCGGGAGGGTATGATAGAAATAGCATAGATTATTCAATCCTTACGGATGGATACTCGGCCGCCTTGATAAGGGCGATAGCCGATTTCCCGCAGGCGGTGCTGGACGCGGCTGATAAGTACGAGCCTTATGTGGTGTCGCGCGCGGTTATAAACGTATGTTCATGCTTCAACAAGTTTTATTATGAGCTTAGGATTATGGACGACGACAGCGCCGTGAGAAACGCGCGCCTTGCCTTAACCGACGCGGCGCGCACCGTGATATCAACCGGCCTTAGGCTTGTCGGGCTTGACGCGCCCGAAAGGATGTAAGGCCAAAACGGTTAAATTAACAGATGGAGGAAAAGCTATGCTCGATATAAAACGAATCAGGCAAAATCCGCAGGCGCTTGAAAGCGCCATGCGGGCGCGCAGAAATAAAGGGGCCGACGTATCCGGGCTGTTGGAGCTGGACAGGCGGCGCAGGGCCATAATGCAGGAGGCCGAGGTGCTCAAGGCCAGGAGAAACGAAGTGTCGGCGCAAATTCCCCGCTTGAAGGGCGAGGGCAGGGATGTTTCGGAGCTGATGGCCCAAATGAAGGAAACGGCCGCCAGAATAAAGGAATTCGACGCCAGGCTGGGCGAGATTGATGATGAACTTGACAACATGCTTCTGAGCATTCCAAACATACCGCATGAGAGCGTGCCGGAAGGGGACGACGATGGGGACAACCTTGAGATTAGGAAAGTGATGGAGCCGAGAAAATTCGATTTTGAGCCAAAGCCGCACTGGGATATAGGGGAGCGGCTGGGTATACTCGACTTTGCGGCGGCGGCCAAGATAACCGGAGCCAGGTTTACGGTTTACAAGGGCTTGGGCGCAAGGCTTGAGCGGGCGGTAATAAATTATTTCCTCAATACGCACGCCTCCAACGGGTATACCGAGATATTCCCTCCGTATATGGTAAACAGGGCCTCCATGGCCGGCACGGGCCAGCTTCCCAAATTTGAAGAGGACGCGTTTAAGGTGGCGGACACGGATTATTTTTTAATCCCGACCGCCGAGGTGCCCGTGACAAACCTTTATAGAGGCGATATACTGTCCGCGGAAGAGCTTCCGGTTAAATATTGCGCATACAGCGTTTGTTTCCGTTCAGAGGCTGGAAGCGCCGGAAGGGATACCAGGGGCCTTATCCGCCAGCACCAGTTCAATAAGGTGGAGCTTGTGAAGTTTACAAGGCCGGAGGATTCCTATACCGAGCTGGAAACGCTTACAAACGACGCGGAGGCGCTGCTCAGGGGGCTGGGGCTGCCATACAGGGTGGTTTTACTCTCAACGGGCGATCTGGGCTTCTCCAGCGCCAAGACCTATGACATTGAGGTATGGCTGCCGAGCTACGGCCGCTATGTTGAGATCAGCTCCTGCTCCAATTGCGAGGATTTCCAGGCCAGGCGCGCTTCTATAAGATTCCGCCGTGATAAGGGGTCAAAACCCGAATTGGTGCACACGCTGAATGGTTCTGGCCTGGCTGTGGGGCGCACCGTGGCCGCCGTCTTGGAGAATTACCAGAGGGAAGACGGGGGCGTAGATATTCCAGAGGCATTAAGGCCATACATGGGCTGCGATTCGATTTTTTAGATATAACTAGGAAAGAATTAAATCGTCTGGACTAATGAGTGGCGCCCTGAATAATATTAAGCGATAGACAGCTTAAGCAACTTTAATCTATTTCGGAGGCATAAATGAAATCATTCGCCATTATAGGCATAGGAAACTTTGGCCGCTCCGTGGCTACAACGCTGTGCAAACTCGGCCATGAGGTGCTGGCGATGGATATCTCAGAGGACAGGATACGCGATATCGCGGACCACGTTACAGCGGCGGTGCAGATAAATGTAACCGACGAGCGCGCTATGAAGCAGGTCGGCATAAGAAACTTCGACTGTGTAATAATCAGCGTTGGAGAGGATATCAGGGCGTCGATTCTGGCCACGGTGCTGTGTAAGGAGATGGGCGCCAAACACGTCGTCGCAAAGGCGTCCGACGATATGCACGCGAAGATTCTGCTAAAGACGGGCGCGGATTCCGTGGTGCGGCCCGAACATGAAAGCGGCGTGCGCCTCGCCCGTTCGCTGGTATCCGACAGCGTTATAGACTATCTGGACCTGTCCGACGAATACAGCATACACGAGATGCGAATCCCCCGCGTTTGGGTGGATAAGTCCATAATGAAAATAGACGTTCGCCGTAACTATGCAATATCCATAATTGCGATTCGCAGGGGCGGCAGGATAATTGTGGCGATAGATCCGGAGCAGCCGCTGAAGAGTGACGACGTTTTGGTTATGATCGGATCCAACAAATCGTTAAAAAAGGTTGAATCATTGGGAATATAAACTGGCAAAACGCGCTTTTGGCCTTTTAAAAGCTTCCGGTATCATATATAATGGTGCTGGATCTTGTTTTTTGTGAACATACTAAGGTAAAATAAACAATATGGGGGATTTTCACCCATCCCATTTATCGGGAGGTGCGGCCATGCCGTCATTAATTGAATCAATAAAAGAAGCTGAGGTAAAGGCGGCGGGAATACGCAGGGATGCGCTTGCGCAGGCCCGTGATATGGTGCTTCAGGCGGAGATCGACGCTGGAGCGCAGCTGGCGAGGGTGACCGACGAATGCAGGCTTAAGCTTGTGTCAGCGCGCGAGGAGGCCGAATACGAGGGCCGCTCCATTGCCCAGGATATAGTGAGCCGTCGCGCCAACGAGGCGGAGAACATGTGCAAAAAAGCCGAAAGAAACCTGGATAAAGCGGCTTCATATATATTTGAAAGGCTTGCCAAAGTATGATCGTTCCCATGAAGCGGCTTACGCTCGCCGCCATGAAGAGCGATTCCAAGCGGCTGATGAAGGCATTGCAGGGCATAGCTGCGGTGCATATATCCCATAGCGAGTGCGCAGACCCCGACGACAGCGAGTTTAGAAGGCTTGGCGAGGCAAAGTCGAGGATAGAACGGGCGCGTTCCACACTTCAGCCGTTTTCACAGAAGGCTCCGTTTTTAAAGCCCAAACCGGACGCCACGCTAAGCGAGCTGGACCAGGGCCTTGCAGGGGTTGCGCCGGTGCTTGAGGAGCTTGAACGGATTGAACAGGACATAGCCCAGGTTAAGGCCGAGATGGATAAGTGCGCCGCTATGACGGACGCCCTCAAACCATGGGAGGAGATGGACGCCCCTATTGAGGGAATCCATTCAACCAGAAGCGTAAGGTATATTACGGGCTATATACGCAAGGACAGGCTGGATAAGCTGGAGCTGCCGGAAGCGGCCTGTATGCGGGAGTTTGACGGCGGGCGCGACAGCGCATTGCTAATAGCGGTTCATGAAAGCGCTTTGGACGGCGCGTATACTGCGCTTAGAGCGCTGGACTTTATAGATTATCAGTTTCCACAGCTTACGGGTACGCCGAAGGAAAATATAGCAAGGCTAAAGGATGAGAAGGACGGGCTTGGAGGCCGCCTGTCATCGCTTAGCGCCGCCCTTGAAGGCTTAGGCGGGCATTACGGCACCATAGAAAGGGCGGCGGACGCCGTTGCCATAAAGCTTGAGCGCGAGGGCAAATGCCTTGAATTGGGCACGATGGACAGCGTGTTCATGCTTGAGGGATGGATACGTTCGGACCAGGAGGACAGGGTTAGGGAAACCATCGCAAAAAACGCATCCGTATATTATCTCGACACTCGGGATCCCCTACCAGAAGAAAACCCGCCGAGCGCGCTGAAGAACAATAAGCTTGTAGAGCCGTTTGAGGCCATAACCAATATGTACTCCCCGCCAGCGTACAGGGGAATAGACGCAGCACCTCTTACAATGCCGTTTTATCGTCTGTTTTTTGGGATGATGCTTTCCGATTCAGGCTATGGGCTGCTCCTCTTTATCGGGGGGACGCTTTTGACAAGGTTGAAAAGGCCATCGGGCGATTTTGGAAAGCTTGTCAAGGTAATATCCATGAGCGGACTTTCCACCGCCGTATGCGGCCTTTTTATCGGAACATTCTTTGGAATGGGCTGGCAGGATCTTTTGGGGCCGTCTTCACCGTTCCCGCTATTGTTTGATCCAATGGATCAGGTCATGCCCATGATATTTATCTGCTGCGGTCTGGGCCTGCTCCAGATGTTTACGGGCATTGCGGCAAAGATGTACATGTGCTTTCGAAACGGCGACCCCGCGGCCGCCATATTCGACAACTTTTCATGGATATTGATTGTGTTGGGCATTGTCGGGGTAATCTTTGCCGGAGAAATGCCTACGGTGCATACCATTGCAATCATAATGGCGGTAGTGGGCGGAGTTATGCTTCTGTTCTTCTCAAACAGGAGCACAAAAAACCCGATAAAGCGGATGGGAACCGGCTTTGGGCAGCTTTACAACATAACGAGCTGGCTGGGGGACACGCTGTCATATGTCAGGATAATGGCCCTTGGCCTTGTAACGGGCGCCATGGGAATGGTATTCAACATGATAGGCGGCATGCTTATGGATCCTTCAGGCAAGGCGAGCTTTATAAGCATAGCGGTGGGGTTTATCGCGGCTTTGATACTGCTTAGCGCCATGCATTTGTTCAGCCTGTTTATAAATACGCTTGGAACCTATGTTCACTGCGCCAGGCTCCAGTATGTAGAGTATTATGGAAAGTTTTATGAAGGCGACGGAATAGCGTTTGATCCGCTTGGCTATAACACAAAGCATGTTAATGTAAAGGGGACGGACGACCGCTGAAAACCGTTTTTTGCGGCTGCTTCCGCTTAAGATAGAGCATAAACACTATCAGGAGGAACACACAATGTTTGAAAATGTCGAATGGGGAACGATCTTTACAGCGCTTGGAGTGGTGCTGTCCCTTGTGCTTCCGGGCATAGGCTCTGCCATTGGAGTGGCCAGGGCGGGCCAGGCTGCCGCAGGGGTTGTCGCTGAACAACCGGAGAACTTCTTTAAATGCATGATAGTGCAGCTTCTCCCAGGTTCACAGGGCATATACGGCCTTGTAATCGCGTTTATGATACTCAGCAGCTCCGGACTGATGGGCGGAACGGCGCCTAATGTCGGCGTAGGCCTGCAGATGCTTGCGGCATCGCTTCCTATGGCGTTTGGCGGACTGGTATCAGCGATACAGCAGAGCAAGGTCGCCGTAGCCGGAATCAACATAATAGGCAAGCGCTCAAACGGCCTTATGAACGCAATGCTATTGACGCTGATGGTTGAGCTTTACGCGCTGTTTGCACTGCTCATATCAATAATGATGATTTAACGCAAGGAGAGCATACATGCCTAATCAGGTGAATAACGGCCTTGACGCTCTTATAGAGAGAATACTGGACGACGCCCGCAAGGACGCTGAAACAACGCTTAGCGAAGCCGAACGCGAGGTTCAGGCCGTGATGGAGCGCACCGAACGCCAGGCCGACGCGCTAAAGGCCGATTACGAACGCAGACGGATAGAATTAGCGAGCGCTATCCTTGATAGAAGCCGTACCAACGCCCAACTTGAAGGCAGAAAGGCGGCGCTTGAGCGCCGGCGTGAGCTGATTGACAGGGCGTTTGCGGCGGCGTTTGAGAAGCTGTGCGCCTTAACCGGGCAACGCAGGGAAGGCCTGCTGTTCGGGTTGCTCATAAGGGAATCAGAGGGCGGGGAAACGGTGCGTTGCGCCGTGCGTGACAGGGACGTTGTAAACGGATTGCTGCAAAAAGTTAACGCCGAATTGTTGGGAAGGGGCCTTAAACCCCTTGCGCTTGGAGAGAACGCGCCCCTAGCGGGAGGCTTTATATTGGCGTCGGACAAATATGAAAAAAACTGTTCGTTTGAAGCCCTGCTTGAGGACGCTAAGGCGGCGTGCGAGGGCGAGGTTGCGGGCATTCTTTTTCCAGAGGGAGCTTGATCCTGTTTAACCCCTAATAGCACGCCTGTACCCTAAGATTCCCCGCGGAGGCGGGCGGCCCTTTCGATGGGGTCGCCTAGATAGGAGAAGCCAATGCAAGATAGTACGATCTATGCCGTTGCCCGTATACGTACCCTTGAAAAAGGGCTGTTAAGCGCTGAAAGAATCAGGCGGATGGCTCAGGGGACCCTGGACGACGCGATGCGCCTGCTCACAGAGGCGGGGTATGGTTCAATGCCAGAAGCAACGGCGGACGATCTTGATACGCTTATTAAAAACGAACTTGACCGTATGCGCACGGTTATACAGGAGGTAACGCCAAATAAGGCGCTGACCGACGTTTTCCTGATGCGCGCCGATGTTACAAACCTAAAGACGCTTATAAAGCTGCGCATGATGGATGAGCTGGACATGGCGGCGGACGATGTATCCGACGGCGGGGTGTATGATACCGAGCGGCTTGCGGAGATGGTAGAGGAAAAGAATTATTCTGGGCTGCCTGTCCAGTTCAGCGACGAGCTGAACGCGCTTGAGGACCGTTTAAGCATACAGGTGAGCCCGCGTGATATTTCCACTACGCTGGACCGAGCCTATTACAGGTATGCCCTTACCTTCAAAAACCCTTTTATAAACGCATATTTTGGCGCAAGCGCTGATTTTACCAATGTTTTAACCCTGTTGAGGCTGAGAAGGAACGGCGAGGGGGCAAAGGCGCTTGAGCCTGCGCTGCTTCCCGGGGGTGAAATAACGCTTGAGCGGTTTCAGAAATATTTTGACGTCCCTGTAGACTTAATGGCCAGGTCAATAGGCGGCGGGGCCGCGCGTGAGGGCGTTGCGGCGGCGTTGGAAGAAACGATCAGAACCGGCGACCTGTCCGCGGTTTCAAAGCACCGTGACAGCTACCTGATGAGGATGATAAAGGCGCATAAATGGGAAACCGAATCAATACTACCGGTAATAGGTTATATGCTTGCCAGGGAACAGGAAGCGCAGGCTGTTAGGATCGTAATTACGCTCAAGCGCAACGGATTTTCAGAAGAAGATATACTCGAAAGGCTGAGGGAGCTGTATGTCTGACAACAGAGCCAATATAGCTATAATAGGCGACCGCGATTCGGTGATGCTCTTCAAGGCGATCGGACTCGCGGTTTACCCGGAGAATGAGGCGCTCGGCGCGTCAAAGCGCATTGCCGCGCTAGCTAAGGCTGGGTGCAAGGTAATCTTTATTACCGAGCCGCTTTTCGCGCAGTGCGGCGAAACGATAGAAAAATACAGGGATCAGGCGTATCCCGCTATCATACCAGTGCCGGACAGCCATGGATCCGGCGGCGTCGCTATGGCGAAAATAAAGGCTAACGTTGAAAAGGCCATTGGCGCCGATATACTGTTTACGGAGGAATGATGCGATGGCAACACAAGGCACAATAATCAAGGTATCCGGTCCACTGATAATGGCGAGCGGGATGGCCGACGTTCAGATGTACGACGTTGTGCGCGTATCTGAAAAAAGGCTGATCGGCGAAGTTATTGAGCTTCGCGGAGACAAGGCGTCGATTCAGGTTTATGAAGAAACTGGAGGAATAGGGCCTGGAGAGCCGGTTGTGTCCACTGGCGCCCCGCTTTCAGTAGAGCTTGCGCCGGGCCTTATCGAGTCCATCTACGACGGAATTCAGAGGCCCCTGAATAAAATCCGTGAAAAGGCTGGCGACAGGATCACCAGGGGCATAGAGGCACAGGCGCTCGATCATGAGCGGTTGTGGGATTTTAAGCCGGCAGCGCGCATTGGAACCGTGGTGAGCGGCGGGGATATCCTTGGCCTTGTCCAGGAGACGGAGGCGGTGGAGCACCGCGTTATGGTGCCGCCGTATGTTGAGGGCAAGCTGATATGGCTATATGAGGGAAAAGCAAATATAGAAGCCCCGATAGCGAGGATAGAGACCAAGGACGGCGTAAGGGAAATCCCGATGCTACAGAAATGGCCCGTAAGGCGCGGACGCCCATATAAAAAAAAGCTGCCGCCATCCGAGCCTATGATAACGGGGCAGCGCGTAATAGATACCCTTTTCCCCGTGGCAAAAGGAGGGGTTGCGGCCGTACCAGGCCCGTTTGGAAGCGGTAAAACCGTGGTACAGCACCAGCTGGCCAAATGGGCGGACGCCGATATAATCGTATACGTAGGCTGCGGAGAGCGTGGAAACGAGATGACCGACGTTCTGATGGAGTTTCCAGAGCTTAAGGACCCAAGAACAGGGCTTAGCCTGATGAAGCGCACGGTGCTCATAGCAAATACCTCGGATATGCCGGTGGCGGCGCGCGAGGCCAGCATCTATACGGGAATTACAATCGCGGAATATTTCAGGGACATGGGATATAATGTGGCTATAATGGCGGATTCCACATCGCGGTGGGCCGAGGCGCTCCGCGAGATGAGCGGCCGCCTTGAGGAGATGCCTGGAGAGGAGGGCTATCCGGCGTACCTGTCCAGCCGTCTTGCCGAGTTTTATGAAAGGGCGGGTATTGTGGAAACCCTTGGTTCCGATGGAGACGCCAAAACGTCAACGCAGATAGGGCGAAGAACGGGCGCTGTTACGGCGATAGGCGCCGTTTCGCCGCCAGGCGGCGATATTTCAGAGCCCGTATCCCAGGCAACGCTGCGAATAGTAAAGGTATATTGGGGGCTTTCCTCAAAGCTTGCCTATTCCAGGCACTTTCCGGCTATCGACTGGCTCCAGAGCTATTCGCTATACCGCAACAGACTTGAAGCATGGTTTGACGAACACGTCTCAGAGGGCTGGAACGGCATGGTAGACAGGGCGATGAGCATATTGCAGCAGGAGAGCGAGCTGGACGAGATAGTAAGGCTTGTCGGCATAGACGCCCTAAGCTTCAAAGACAGGCTTACGCTTGAGGCCGCGCGTTCCATACGCGAGGATTACCTGCATCAAAACGCGTTTCACGAGGTAGACACGTATACCTCGCTTAAAAAGCAATACATGCTTCTTAACCTTATTCTCAGTTATTACGATAAGGGCAGCGAGGCCCTGGATGGGGAAGTCCCGTTTTCAAAGCTTGTGTCATTGCCGGTGCGCGAACAGATCGGCCGATTTAAATATGTAAAGGAAAACGAGGCGGATTCCAGGTACGACGCTATCGTAAAGGAGATGGACGCCCAGATAAGAAGCCTTAACGGAGGGGAGCAGGAATATGCGTAAGGAATACCGCACCATCAATGAAGTCGTCGGCCCGCTGATGATGGTTGAAAACGTACGGGGGATAAAGTACGACGAGCTTGCCGAAATAGAGCAGAGCAATGGTGAAATCCGCCACGGAAGGGTGCTTGAGGTCTATAACGACAAGGCGCTGCTGCAGCTGTTTGAGGGCTCGCAGGGGCTGCGAATATCAGACGCAAAGGCAAGATTTTTGGGCAGAAGTATTGAGCTTGCCGTTTCTCCGGATATGCTTGGCAGGGTTTTTGACGGGATGGGCAGGCCAAAGGACGGCGGCCCTGAGCTTATCGCACATAAGCGGCTTGATATAAACGGAGCTCCGATTAATCCGACAGCCAGGGATTATCCAAGCGAATTCATACAGACGGGCGTTTCGGCCATTGACGGGCTTAATACGCTGGTTCGCGGACAGAAGCTGCCGGTGTTCTCAGGCTCGGGACTGCCGCATGCCGACCTTGCCGCCCAGATCGCCCGCCAGGCGCGGGTACGCGGCACGGACGAAGGCTTTGCCGTTGTATTCGCGGCTGTTGGAATCACCTTTGAGGAAGCGGATTTTTTCATAAGCGACTTCAGGGCCACTGGATCGATAGACAGGACCGTGACATTTGTAAACCTGGCGAACGACCCAGCTATAGAGCGCATAGCCACCCCGCGCATGGCGATAACAGCGGCGGAGTATCTTGCGTATGAGCTTGGCATGCATGTGCTTGTCATAATAACTGATATAACAAACTACGCGGAGGCCTTGCGTGAGGTAAGCGCCGCGAGGAAGGAGGTTCCGGGCCGAAGGGGATACCCGGGCTACCTGTACACGGACTTAGCTACGATGTATGAGCGAGCGGGAAGGATACGCGGGAATAAGGGATCGATAACCATGATACCAATACTTTCCATGCCCGAGGACGACGTAACGCATCCAATACCCGATCTTACGGGCTATATAACCGAGGGGCAGATAATCCTGTCCAGGGATCTGTACAGAAAGGGAGTTACGCCTCCTATAAATGTGCTTCCGTCGCTTTCGAGGCTCAAGGATAAGGGTATAGGCAAGGGCAAGACCAGAGAGGATCACGCCGATACCATGAACCAGCTGTTTGCCGCGTATTCGAGAGGCAAGGACGCAAAGGAGCTTGCGGTCATACTTGGCGACGCCGCGCTAAGCGACGTTGATAAATTGTATGCGAAGTTTGCCGATGAGTTTGAGAAGGAATACGTATCCCAGGGCTATTATACAAACAGGACGATTGAAGAGACCCTTGATATAGGCTGGCGGCTCCTGTCAATACTGCCTAAGGGCGAGCTGAAGAGGATCAAGGATGAATATATAGACAGGTATTTTGCGGGCGAATAAGCTCCTTTGACTTTAAAGCGCGGGGCTTTGGCCTTGCGCAGCGGAGGTAACGTATGGCGGCAGTACAAATAAAGCCCACCAGGATGGAGCTTTCAAACCTAAAGAAGCGAAGAAACGTTGCTATCAGGGGACATAAACTCATGAAGGATAAGCGCGATGAAATGGTGCGCCGATTCATCGGCTTTGTCCGGAAAAACCGCGAGCTTCGTGAGAGGGCGGAGAAGCAGCTTGCGTCGGCTATGAGGTCGTTTGTCGCCGCCAGGGCTGCAATGGGAGCGGCGGGCATAGAGGAGGCGCTTTGTTATCCCGCGCGTCCGGCAAATGTCGAAGCTGGTATTGGCCATGTGCTGTCGATAGATGTGCCAAAACTGCGATTAAATACCACTGAAGGATTTGAGTACCCCTATGGCTTTGCGACAACCGGAGCGGAGCTTGACGATGCGGTGAAGACCCTTTCGGAACTGCTCCCTTTACTTATAGAGCTTGCGGAAATTGAAAAGATATGCAATCGCCTGGCAGATGAAATTGAAAAGACAAGGCGCAGGGTTAACGCATTAGAATATGTAATGATACCTCAATTTGAGGAGTCAATTCGCCGCATAACTATGAAATTGGATGAAAATGAGCGGGGGAACCTTACAAGGCTCATGAAAACGAAGGATATGCTGGCGGCAAAGGGTGCGGACGGCCAGGGTTTAACATAATTACAGGTTTTTATTACAGCAGGGTGGTTTCTAATGGAAAATTATCCGTTGGATTCCAAAGGCACAGCAATGAATAATTATTCAAAACGTCATAGAAAAAGTATGAATATATACGGTATATGCTCGTAAAAATTGCATATAAAATATTAGCTTTTAGCGGTTTTACGACCAATAGTGATTAAAAGCGCCAGCAAAAATTCATGAATAAAAAGATTGACGAAAATCGTTTTAAAATGAATTTTTGCATAAGAATGACATAAGTATAAATAACCGAATTATCCTTTTACAGGCGTGATTTGGCATAGAAACTATATTTTTTTAAAAAATGTGAATACTAAACACTTGCGGAGACTATATACATCTGCTATAATGTGTTCAAATGAACGGCCAATATCCGTTCATATATATAGAATTTTAAGGAGGAAAAACAGAAAAATGAAGAGGTTTTTTGCAACACTTCTTGCATTGATGATGGTCTTCACACTGGTCTTCATGGTAGCCTGTGGAGGCGACGAAACCGGTGGCAGCCCGGATCCGAATGCTACTAAAAACCCAAACGCGAGCGCTACGCCAGCGCCGCCACCTTCAATGGAACCCACAAGCGGAGGTCAGCTTATCATTGGCCAGACGACCGAGCTGTCGGGCGACTGGGAAACCGTTTGGACGAACAACGCAGCTGATAAGGACGTTCTCGACCTTATCAATGGAACCGACACGGTAGTCACGGACAAGGACGCCGAATACATCTGGAACGAGTCAGTTATAACCGAGCACAAGGAAGAGACTGACGCGGATGGAAACAAGACATACACGATCACGATCCGTGATGGTATGAAATGGACAAACGGCGAGCCGATCACCGCTGCTGACTATGTAGCCCGTGTTCTTCTGTTCAGCTCCCCCGTTATCCTTAAGGCCGGCGCATCCGCGACATCAGGCATGTACTATGTTGGCTATGATGATTTCAAGAAGGGTGAAACCAACGTATTTTCCGGCGTTCGCCTGATCGATAGCAAAACCTTCTCCGTAACCGTAGACGGCTCCGAAGAAAAGGGCTATCTCCCATTCTACTATGACATCAACTACGCCGGTATAACCGCTCTCCCGATCACCATGTGGCTGGGTGAAGACATTGAAGTAGCCGACGATGGACAAGGCGCATACTTCAAGTGCGAAGAGATTGACGCTGTCGTGGAAAAGGTTGACGCTGAGGGTAAGCCGGTCGTTGACGACCAGGGCAACCCTGTAACAGAAGCAATGAAGATTCCTGAGTTCGATCCCAGAAATGAAGATCTTCAGGAAACGATCAGCGCCGCAAGGTTTGCCACATCAAACCGTCAGACCTACGGCCCGTATAAGATCGTATACTATGATGGCGCTGCAAAACAGTGCGTTCTTGAGATCAACGAGGACTATCTTGGAAACTATGAAGGCCAGAAGGCTCAGATCGAAAGAATCGTCATGGTTAAGACCGAAACCGCAACCCAGTTCGACCTGCTCAAGACTGGCCAGATCGACCTGATCGTCGGTCTCACCGACGGTGATGAAATCAACAATGCTCTTGACCTCGAATCCAAGGGCGGCTTTAAAACCGTTGATTACGAGCGTGCAGGCTACGGCAAGATCATGTTCCAGTGCGACTTTGGTCCCACACAGTTCGTAAACGTTCGTAAAGCGCTTGCCCACCTCCTTGACAGGAACGCATTCTGCGATACTTTCTGCCAGGGCTACGGCGCGGTTGTAAACGGACCTTACGGCGTTGCACAGTGGATGTATAAGGAATCCGAACAAGAACTCAATCAGAAGCTTGATTCCTATAGCTACGATGTAAATACAGCTATTAGTCTCCTCGAAGAGGATGGATGGGTACTTGATGAAAACGGTAACGCTTACTCCGGCACCGGCACCCGTTATAAGGAAGTAACAGCTGAAGAAGCAGGCGATTATCAGCACAACGTCAAAGTTGGCGGCAAGACCCTGATGCCTCTTATCATCGAATGGTGTTCTTCTTCCGGCAACCCCGTTTCAGAGCTTATCGATACGATGCTCAAAAGCGGTGATCAGACGACCCAGGCTGGTGTGGTTATCAACCGTGCCATCATGGACTTCTCAGAGCTGCTCAACTACATGTATCGCGATGACAGCCAGGGCGAGAAATACGGCGTACCGACATATGGTATGTACAACCTTGCAACCAGCTTCTATCCGCAGTATGACTTCAGCTACAACTTCTCACTGGATCCCGTTATGATAGAAGCGGGCCTGAACACGAACTTCATCTTTGATGAACAGCTTGACACGCTTTCTATGGAAATGGTTTACGGTGTTGAGTATGGCGATGACGAAACATTCCGCCAGAAGTTCGTTGACTTCGTAGTACGTTGGAATGAACTCCTTCCGGAGATTCCGCTGTATTCGAACATCTACTATGATGTCTTTAATGAGAAGCTCCAGGGCTATGAGGAAATCTCTGCATTCTGGACAGCTATCGACCAGATTCTCTACTGCACGGTAAGCGAGTAATTGCATAACTACTGTGTGAGCTGATTAAGCAATGAAATGTACGGCGGGTGATTCCGCCGTACATTTATTTATTTCTCAAAGATGATTTTAAATACAAATCTGACAGCAGAACTATTACCCCTCCTTCCTCATTGTAATATTGCCCGCATCTTGAATAATTTGTTAAGATTAAAATAACGTTTATTAGGAGGTTAAAAAGATGAAACGCATAATTGGTTTGATATCAATCATACTCATAACCGTCTTCTCAACCGCATGCAGGCCTGCTACAAACGGACCTGAAAGCAGCATCGCTCAACCGCCGTCATCCCAGGCCGCTGAAACCCCTAAAGCCACTCAAGCGCCGCCTTCCGGGGAATTGACCATAGGTTTATTCTATGAAATTTATAATGATTGGGAGTATTACTGGAACTACCATCAAATGATCCATCCTAACGCTCTTGTTAACGCTTTAAATACGGTTACGCATAACAGGAGTGGCGAATACATAATTGACCCCTATGTGGTAAAATCAATGGATACCTCATTGGACGACGAAGGAAATAAAACCTTCACCTTTGAGATATGGGACGACCTTAAGTGGTCCAACGGCGAACCTATCCGTGCCGAACACTTTGTAGCCAGCTTTCTCTTTTTTAATTCACATGTCATAAAAACGGATATAAACGTAATATACAGTTATCTAATAGGCTATAGTCAATACAAGAACGGGGAAAGCGATGTATTTGAGGGCATTAGGCTGTTGGACAATTATATATTCTCTCTTACCGTTTCCTCCGAGTATTTGCCTTATTATCATGAACTAAAGTACGTCGACGCCGCTCCGCTTTCAATAGATATGTGGCTGGGTAAAGACTATGAAATAAAAGACGACGGAGAGGGCGCATATATTGCCTTAAATGGAAAGCCGGCCTTTAGCGGCGTTGTGCTGCCATCCCCAACCCCGATAGATGACACGTATGAAGACGATATGGGAACGGAGACCACTGAACAGCCGGAGCTGACAGAGGAACCCGCAGACGATGGATTAAGCCCTGAAATGAGAAAGCTGCTGGCAAGGGTAGAAGAGGCGAGACATATGGGAGCGGGAAGAATAACAGCAGGACCCTATATGGTAGAGGAGTTTGATTCGAATAATTGCATACTTAGTGTTAATCCATATTATAAGGGCAACTTCGAAGGGCAAAAACCAAACATTAAAACCATCATTTTTAAAAATATCCGCGATGATAACTATATAAATATTAAAAACTTAATCAATGTTGGAAAGATAGATTTATTAATCAAGGTTTTTTCAGAGATGGAAGATGAGACAAACCTAATAAATTCGGCAATATCAGGCGAATTAAACTACAAATCCTATAACAGGTCTGGTATGGGCAAATTGCAGCTTCAGTGTGATTTTGGCCCTACGCAGTTTGTAAAGGTACGTCAGGCACTGGCATGCCTTATAGATAGAAACGCCTATAAAAACGAGTTCTGCGGCTATGGCGTAATCTTTAACGCACCATACTGCGACGATATGTGGATGTATGCTGAAAACCGTGAGGAGCTGGAGGCAAGGCTTGACGATTACGCCTTTGACTATGACAGGGCTGTCAGGTTGCTGGAAAGTGACGGCTGGGTGCTCGATGAGAAGGGTAAGGAGTACGCAGGAAATGGAATAAGGTACAAAGAGGTAACGAAACAGGAAGCTGGAAATTACGAACATAATATCAAGCTGAAGGATGGCCGGATACTTATGCCGTTGATTATAGAAAGAGCGGCCACCTCTTCTTCGGTGTTTAGCGATTATTTATTTAGCTATATTGATACGAATGAATTGATTGAATCAGCAGGTATAAAGATTAATGCGGTACATATAGATTTTGGTGAGGTGCTTAACTATTTTTATAGGGATGAAAGCGCGGACGCCAAGTATGGCGTGCCCAAATTTGGGCTTTACAATTTTGCTATGAGTTACAGTATGCTATATGACCTCTCATATAATTATGCTATTGACGATCCTAGAGGCAATACCAATTATATCTTTGACGAGCGGTTGAGCAAGCTTGCGTATGATATGGTCTACAGCGTTGAGCCGGGGGATCGGGAACGGTTCGGGGATATATGGGTTGAATTTATAGTCAGGTGGAATGAATTGCTGCCCGATATACCGCTGTATTCAAATACATACTATGACATATATAACTCAAGAATAAACAATTATGATGTAAATACCTTCTGGGATTGGTCTGATCAGCTGTTATATTGTACAGTTGATGAGTAATATATGACTGGCGAGGACATTTTATGACATATTTTCGTCAATTTTTTTGGTAATAAGTTGTTGCAAGTTATATGAAACTTTTAGTAGATTAAATGAAAATTATGCAATAAATAGCAATG